>JAZRCE010000048.1:0-11346 GCA_045635445.1 Candidatus Aphodosoma sp. | reverse complement strand
GGGCTACGAGGAGCGCTATGGTGCCCGCGCCCTGCGGCGCACCCTGCAACGCCACCTCGAAACACCCCTCGCGGAGCTCCTCCTAACGGCTGCCCCCACCCCCGGCACCCGCATCCTCCTGGACCACTCCCCCACCCACGGCCTCTCGCTCCGCGTGGCGTAAAACAGAGGAGGGCAGTTCATCGAACTGCCCTCCAACTCTATTGACTAAGTTTTATCTACAAAAACTCAAACATATTTCCAGCTTTGCTACAACCAATTGACTTTCAATCAAGTAGAGCGAACATACTGTTTCCGCCAAAAGTAATGCCATAGCTTAAACATCGGACTCCAAAGGACCTCTGATGGATAACTCCATAGGAATCTAAAATTTCGCTTAACTTTACGAAGTCCCCAAATAAAATCCGTATCCTCCGACGTGCGCATCATACGCTCATCACTCATGCCAAAATTACCGGCCAATAGAATTTCATTCAACAAAAATCTACCTTCCTTTTCATTAGGTTCGGTTATCAGATACTCATCCTCAAGGCCAAAAACGTACTGCAAAACCCACATCGCTGCTTGCGCAAAGCGTTTCATTTTTAACCGTGACAGAATCCGCATCGTTTCCGTCCGTTCTTCTTGCGAAAATCCTTGCCGAAGAACATAGTAGTAATCCAACATCTGTCTGAATCCGATTCCCGTATGGAATAAATGGCGATAGATATGCACCAACACATATATACGATTAAAGGACAAAGTAGGCATTGGGATTGCATCATTCTGCTCCCTCGCAACATCAAACTGTTCCTTCTTACTTTGTTTAAAGAATCTTTGCAATTCTCTATTCGTAAAATAGTTATTCATCCACGAAGGCGTAAAATGGGCTTCCACTTCCACTCCATCAATTCGAGGAAAATCAACATGGTGATATACGACTACACACTTAGGGTCGTATTGACGCGCATAATCTATAATCTCATCGCGACTACCATCAAGCCAAAGGTCCAAATCCCCAGGTGTTCGCAAACCATCAAGTCGGTCTATAGCATAGTATTGAGCAATTGCTTGGCCTTTCAAGACAGATGTCCCAAATCCCGCGTGCTGGAATCGTTTTAAAATAAATTTTATTTGACGATTGAGATTCGCATTTAACTCCTTTATTTTAGTGGCAGAAATTCCCCACTGAAGTAAAATATACCGAGGTGGTCTTTGTTCTCGGGGCAACCTTTCTATGGCTGCATATGTAATCCCAACTAACGCTTGCTTCTTAGCGCTCGCAAACAAATGTTCCCATTCGACAGCAGAAGGCATTTGCGAAAACCCCGACTCTCGCCCTAAGGCAATGCGTAACAATTCAAGAAATTGAATCATATATTGCCTAATCAACTCTACAAAGACGACACATATTGGACGTATTGCCCTGCAATGCCATGCCATGAATGATGCATAGCCACATACGACGCGATATCCACATCTGGGCACCAACCTTCGGTCTCAAATCGCGTCATTTGTTGCACTATCGACTGTACATCTCCAACTGTACACCATAACGCCCAATCATCGCGAACAATCTCTCGAATGGCCGGTATATCTGTCACTATGCACGGCTTTCCATAGGCCATTGCCTCTAACAACGAAATTGGCATACCCTCTGAAGACGACACCAAGCAATTTGCTCTACAATACTTCAGCAGACACTCTTTATCATCCCCCATAACACTTCCCACGAATACGACATTTTTATTTGCTTGCGCTAATTGGCGCAGTGCTACGCCATAGTCATTCGCATAATCCCCGGCTATGACCAGCTGATCCCCAGAATGATCATTCTCAAGAAAAGCCCGCACGAGGACGTCTAAGTTTTTAATAGGGTCTATACGACCAATTGTCAAGTAATAACGATTGGGGATAATACCAAACCTCTCAAGAATAGTTGAATGAATAATTGACTTAGGCATGTTTACGCCACAAGGAATAACTGCACTCGACTTATGATATCTTGCTTTAATCTCTCGTGCTTTCGAATTACTAATAGTCAACAGCCGACTACCGCACAGCCACATTGACACGAAACCTATAGATTTCATCGCCCACTTCATCACCATGCTATGTTTGGGGCTATCCTCTGGCAGGCTATGAATAGTATAACACACTTTGCAACCGAACAAAGATGCTAGCCAACCGGAAATGAAGGCAAAGAAAACAGCTTGATAATTGACAACATCAATATCTTTTCGATTGGCTAAGATGTATTTAATTGATTTCAAAAAAAGCAATGGCAATGCGATGCTATTCGATCTTGGACAAATTAAATGCACTATCTTAATTCCTTCAATGGTAGTCGTATATGCTTTTCGATCACTGCATAAAATTGTCACTTGATGGTCTAAATCTTGTAACGCCTTTGCCATGTTGAGCATATACGCTTCAACACCTCCAATCCCCGGAATATTCTGTCCGCCCACCAATACAATTTTCATAATGAGAATAAAATCATGTTTGGGTTATTCATTGCATCCTTTCATAAAGCAAATCGCCTAACACGGCTATGCTATTGCTCTATCAATTTTGTATATCGTTGCTCAAAAATTTCCATTGAATAATTATCACGGAGATTTTGATTACTTCTTGCCCCATATGTATTCCGCAATTCCAGGCTATTCAACAACTCTGCTATTGAATACGCCATGCCTACCGCATCACCAATGGGGTGCAAAGTTCCACTCTCCTGATCCAGAACCAAATGATCATTATCTCCCACGTTCGTTGCAACTATCGGAAGACTCCAATTCATTGCTTCCATAATGCTATTGCTTGTCCCTTCATACAGACTTGTCGAAAGATATATATCAGCATTTCTAACAATCTCTTGCACATTATCAGGACGAATATAGATTTTAACACAATCTTGGACACCATAGTCTACAATCCACTTACGGATATTATCTTCCTCAACACCATAGCCAACAATATCCATCACAAAATCATTGCGTTTCTGCTTCACATGCGATATGGTGCGTATAATTGTTTGATAATCCTTTTGCGGAACAAAACGTCCTACCGTCACAATGTGTTTTACCGCCCTATCCCGGCGAGCTATCGGACTAGCAATATCTTGAAAACAATTAGGGATCACGAAATTTTTACTTTCCCGAAAACCCTTAGTGGCAAAATAGGTTGCCCCAGAGTAGCAGTTATAAACTGTGCCTGTCGCAACACAATTATGGACCAGACACTCCGACACCATTTTCCCCCACTCGACACGCGTATTTCGTATGCCTCCGTATATACGTTTCACGCCAGCGAGACGTCCTACACATGCCCCTATCACGTCACAACTGGTCAAATAATTGAGCAATACGTCTGTTCTATTACGTTTCAAGATTGCTCTCATTTGAGCCATTTTGGCCACAATATTGCCCGATAATGCATGCACTCTCACTCCGGAATCAGCCAAAAGTCGGAGATTCTGAGGTGACGCCTGATCTTCGCCATACAACAACAATAAATCGACACCATAATGCTTATCGAGTATGGTGGCTAACAGCGTTGCCTGTTTTTCTGCACCGCCAGGCTTCAAAGATGGAATAAATAAGGCTACATTTTTCATCTTCTCATATAATCAATGTGCGCGATCTTTGATATAGCGCGCCGGATTGCCAGCCCAACACTGATACGGCGGGATATTCTTGGTCACGACGCTGCCTGCCCCGACAATAGCTCCTTTGCCTATTGTTACCGAATTACAAATCGTGACATTACAACCAATAAAGGCATCTTCCTCTATATGCACCTTCCCCAACCTATAATGACGACCTTTTTGATTCGGATCAAGATAATGGGTCAATATTGTCGTATCTTGAGTAATAGTCACACCCTTCTCTACAGTAATTAATTCAGGAGCAACCGAATCAAAATAGACATTCTTATAAATCCAACAAGGGCCCTTGACATTTACCCCCCCATTTAACCAATTTGTATCGCTGATGCCCTCGCAATGGTAGCGTATTGGCCAACCACATACAAAAAATCTGCATCAACCGCTTGAATGACATGTTTTTGAACAATACACCCATACTCCTAAATCTTTATGGTAACATTATCCAACTACCGAACGTATAATCCCACTCCTCGGGATCAAAAGACACTACACCGCTCCAATGGTAGAAGGTCAATTCGCCAAAATATACTTGGCCATTGATATCATAAAAATCAACTCGCACGTGTGGGTGACCCTTCGACAATTTCGCAGCCAACTCCTTCATCTTCTCAAATCCCGGAGGGCAAGCTATCGGACGAGGCGAATTAGGGTGACCATTCTTAACAGGCAGATGGTTGAAATCCATGTCGAAGAAATCGAATTTGGTCTCCTCGTCTTTACGACCACGGTCGGTGGCGATAAACAAGGCCTTCGGTTCACCATCAAAACAGAAGAACTTATAATCCTTCAACTCATAACCACTCTCATCCACCATATACTGTTCGGCAATGATACGACGCGGCACATGTTTGTAGGGCCACTCTCGATTCAACCAAAAATAGCCGCGTTTGAGGAATTTACGCAGTTTTTTACGGGCTGCATCTTTATCAAGCCCGGATTTATCCGTACAAATCACAATACCACCGCTATCGTGCGTACATTTCAGCACAAACTGATTGGGTAGAGCATCAAAATCAATATCCTCCACCGAATCATAAATACCCAATGTCGGGATAATATACTCTTCGCCAATCCGCTCGGCAACATATCGCTTGGCCTGATATTTATCCACCATCTCGGTCATTTCAGGCTTCCGATTATGGATTTTCAGCCATTGCAGTTTCTCGTTGTATGTCTGCAAATCACTCCAATCCAGCCGCTTACGCATATTGAGTCGATAATAAATCGACAAATAAAGCTTGTCGGGAATAAGTCGTGCCACCAAAAAGAGCGCACCCAATACAAAGAGCCGCGGATTCTTTAATCCTTTCTTGAGTTTCTTCCACATAGTTAAAACAATAGCTGAATTTGATTTTGATCTCGATGAGCACAGCAATACTCAATAATTTCATCCGTATAATCACCCAATGCACCGCCCGTGGTAAATTGAAACAACCACATCGAATAGGACTTGCAATTAAACTCAATCAAGCGAGGATTTCCATCTTTATCAAGCATAATATCCAAGGCCAAAAGACGATGATGAGGAACATTCGCACCAATATATTTGGCAAATTCGATCACACGATCCCAATGCGGGATACGATGCTTCTGCGTAAAATCAATATCGTTAAACACCGTGCAACTTTCGCCATATTGGTTCAACACCCGATGGCACAAACTACCATCAGGATTGATGCCCACATATCCTCCACCGGCGTGTGCATTATCCACTAACGCGCCCTTTCCTCCGATACGAATAATGGCACGTGTCACGGCACATTCGTTCGTTTTCACCGAACGATAAAGCGACAGACGCAACGTATTGACCGAAGTCGGATTGAAATAGGCAAGACTGTCATGCTGCTCAAGACACTCCTGAATAATAAAATCGTTGCCATAATTGGCTTCAAGAAATGCTATCGAGAGTGGTATATCGCTCCCGATCTCCAACCATTGCGGCTCTTTATAATATTGAAAGAGTTTGACTCCTCGTCCAGATTCGCCATCAACACTCGGTTTAATCACAATCTTCTTACAACCGCTTTCTGCCAATAGGGCAAAGAGGGTCGTATCGCAAGCCTCTACCTTTTGATAGGCAGCATCATAATACGCGCCTCCCATCTTTCGCAAGATTGTCTTCGCCAAGGTACCCTCCCGAAAAAGTTTGTCAAAAATGTTTTTATCCGAATAATAGGGCACATACGGCGCAGGATCCAAAATCGGCTCCACCACCGTGCGACAAATATCCTCCGGAATAATATTTACATCCTCGCCTACATAATGAGAAAACAAGCGATAATAGACTGGGTTGGGGTAACCAAGCACCGACCACTTTTGCGTCCAATAATCTTCCGATGGTATTTTAGCTGGCACTATGGCATTACGACGCAACAACGCCTTGTATTGTTTCGAATATCGATACGCCAAATTAGCATATATAGACTTTCGACATATCGACTTTATTAAATTACTCAAACTCATTCGTATTGTATTATTGCACGATAACGTCTTTCAATATTTCATTCCACATCAGCATAATTTTATCTAGTGAATATACTGCCGCTCGTTGTGGTGCTCGCTGCTGATATTCCTTTCTTCGACTTTCATTTGCGAGCAATTCTTCCATTGCATAACATAGTGCATCAACATCATTCACTGGAATTATCATTCCATTTGCAACGTCATCAATAATTTCTTGCTGTCGACCTTTATAATCACAGGCAATGCATGCGCATCCTTGCGACATTGCCTCTAATAATACCATTCCAAATCCTTCGTATCGGCTACTCAACACAAATATCTCAGCCTTTTTGTAAAAATCCAATATATTTGCTGTATAATCCACAAATTCTAACTGTCTTCCTAAATCACATTCTGCATATGTGCGCAACCACTCCTTAGTTTGCGTAGAGCCTTGACCGACTATTTTCAATGTCCATTCGGGATATTTTTTAGCAATCTTACCCCATGACTTTATAAGCAAATCAAAACCTTTATAGTTATAGGCTTCAATTCGGCCCACAGCTAATAACGTCTTTTCCTTTACAGAATAATCTATCTTCCCAGCCGAGAGAGAGAGAGGGTTGGGAAGAACTATCGCATTCTTAAGTCTATTGCCGATGACTCGCATATCAGCTTGCGTTAAAACGGTAACTTTGTCATATATCTTATTAACGAAAAGTTTACGAAACATTATCATAGGAGCAGAAAAGGGATAATCAAAAGTATCATGCTCAGTATTTATGATCGGTATTCCCATCCCAACCGTTGCGATTTGAGCAGCCAAACCATGAGGTTCTAAAACAGCAATAATTACATCCGGGCGGATTTGTTTCAAATAATGACGTAACTTATAAATGTATTTTAGCCAACCGACGATTTTGGATTTTTTCTTAGAATACAGGTTCTGCATCTCGATCCCTTCGGGCAAAGCATATGAGACCTCACTTTTACTGTTTAAAACAACACTTACCATATGGCCTTGCTGCTGGAACCCTCTTGCCCATAATGATGCGACACGTTCTGCTCCGCCCATAGTCAATGAGCCAACTAATATAACGATCTTCATAGCTTTAAATATCTATATTTTCAAGTAATTCGTAAACCGTTCCTATGCGCGAAGCTTTGTTCTTTTCATGATCAATTTTCGCCTTTTCACTCATCAAATGGTTCTTAAGCCATCGATTCATATCCCATAGCACAAACATTATTTCTTGCTTAAGAATAAAGCAATAATCTCGAGTTTTTCCCCATATTCTTCTATTCTCACGAAATGAGGTCCGAAAATTGACATTGCTAGTCCCGTAATTATTAAAGTTTGCTACACATACCGGAACATATTGAAACTTAACATTATCATCATAATATGCTTGATAGAAAAAAGCATAATCTCCAGATGATTTATAAGTTGTATCAAAACAATGTTTTTTATGATAATCAAGACGGACAAATGTAGCTTGGTGCTTGACCACCATTTGAGACTTCATTCGATCCATAGGTGGAGGGGCTAAATGGTACTTGAAATGTTTTCCAACAACCATAATATCACCATAGGCAATCGTGGAATCAGAATTTACTCGCGCAAAAAAACTCGTTATGACTGTATCTTGGTAAAACCAGTCACCAGCATTCATAAAAATAACCCAATCGCCCGTCGCTCTTTCGATACCCTTATTCATCGCATCATAGATACCCTTATCGGGTTCGCTGACCCAATAATCAATATGGTCTGCATATTTTTTTATTACATCGATGGTACCATCTGTACTAGCACCATCAATAACGATGTATTCGATATTCGGATAGTCCAAATCAAGAACGCTTTTAATCGTCTTCTCGACATCGTTCTTGCAATTGTAGGTTACTGTAACGATTGAAATTTTATCCATAGTTCGTTTCAATTTACATAGTCAGTTCCTTTTGTTCCATATAGCATCGTGCAAACATAGCTAAATATAATGAAAGTTCGACACAAGGCCAAGGGCTCTCGAATAACGCAGCATCAAACGATTTCAAAAAATAGATCAACAACAAAGGGAAAAAGATGCGCATCAAGTCTTTCCGTCTCCAAGCCATTTTTAGAATGAGAATAATAATCATTAAATGGACCGCTATTCCCAACAAGCCATAACGCAATGTGATGGGAACCCATGTGATATCACCACTTTCTATAATACATCGGCCATAATATCGATCCTCGTTTTGCGTTCCCAAAGCAAACGAAAATCGATTGTAACAATTCGGAGAGTCCTCATGGATGGCGCCGACGCCTAACAGTAGATATTCAGGGTTATGTATTAGATAGTCAAATCGCTCTATCAACATGGCTACACGAAAGATACTACTACCGCCATCATTTCCGATCTGTCTTACATTCTCAATACCAGAAAAGAGCAGCGCGATCTCCTCTTGGGTAGAGAGGGATGAGCCCGAAAATTCAGACTTCCGCTCCATAATATTAAATGCAATAGGGAGCAGCAATAAGATTCCTGCGATTAAAGATATCGAGCGTTGTATTCCACGTACCATTACGATATAGAGCAATACTCCTAATATCGCAGAAATGATGAAGGCTCGCACATAGGTCATTAACAAAATCAAAAAAAAGAAAACCACTAACAGATACTTTTGTTTTTTGACATATTGCGCATCTAGGCAGAAGAAGATGTATAAAAAAGTCAAAGTGGGTATATTGAGAGCAAAGACAAACGCAAAAGATTCATCATCGTATCGTCCAGCCAAAAGATTCACACCAAGATATTGTAAAAAGAATAGTACGCCCTGAATAATGGTAACATAAAGCATTACCTTCAAGAACCTCTTATAAATATCCAGTGGGATTGTTCTAAAAACATAATAAGAGACAAAAATCAAGGGCACACGAACGACTTTCGCAGCATACGAAACAGTATCTGATCCTGTGATGATTGTCAACAAAAATTCAAATACAATAAAACCAAGGAAAAGCGCAACTACCCGATTGATCTTCTTTGCTCGTATGTTTACCTTTCTACCACGACACAATGCTACAGGTAGCAACACAAAATTCATAAATAAGCATAAATCGGTTCCTCGAATTGTACTACCAATCGTATCAAGCATCAACAAATCGGTCATCAACGCAATATAGCACAGAAGGAACGAGAGGTATCGCCTATTAATGTATAGCAGGGCTGCTGTTAAAGTCAGAAGTATATATATGAATGTCATATATGACCAAAAGAAATGGAACTAGTTTATTTTCACCTTTTTATGCGCGAAATAAGCAAGTTCATTAACGTTTGAAAATCTTTTTGCTTCCAGAAGAAAGCAAGCCCAGAAAGGCCACAAACTAAAATAGACATAATCAATCTCATAAGAGGTTGTTGCAACGAACTCAGCTCCCCAACTCCTTGGGCAACCAATATCATAATAGTCAATCTCGCAAAAATCGGCACAGAATCCGCCAATTGTTCTTTTACTGTATAATTAATCGGCTTACCGCAAAAGTATAGATTAAGGAATAATTGCGCTATGGAATAGATAGAGAGGCTAAACACAAATATATTTATGGAAAAATTTAAAGAAACACCCACAATAATAATCATCATAGAGCGGCGAACTATCTCTAGGTATAAAATAGTTTTTGAGTTTCCAGTAACCATTAATATATTTTGGTTTATTGACTGCAACGGATATAATATACCGCTCACTCCCATCAAAATAAAGAATGTTCCTGCAACTCGCCATGTGGGGCTACCCATAAACAATTCAAAAAAATCTTGGGCACAACTCAGCAATAAAGCCATCACAAACCCAACAAGGATCAAGGTAATAGATATTATTTTCTTATATCCGCTCTTAATATCACCTCCATTGTTGTTCATTTGTGACAAGATTGGATAGGTGACGGTCTGCACAACTTGCGTGGTCGTTTGCGATGCTAAATTGCTTATTTTTGATGCTTGTGAATAATACCCCAAATCCGTTGTTGAATATGCCTTACCTATAACGAGAGAATAGATATTATTAAATAATGTCCCAATCAGATAAGAGAGCATCAAATTCTTTGAAAACTGAAAATATCGTTTAAATGTGTTTACAGAGAATGCTAATACCGGGACAAAATCTGATGTTACCCACAATAAGAGACACCTAAATAGGGCCGTCATAACAACTTGAAGGACTAGCGCCCACACATTACGATATATGTATGCTAAAATAATAGCAATGATAGCTGAAAGTAACGATGCTGTAAAAGAAATAAAAAATATTTTCTTAAATCTCACTTCTCGTTGCAACTTCGTCATCTGAATAATGGACAGAGCATTTACAGGCAAAAGGATGAATGCCACCTTACATACATCACTCAAGATGGGTTGTGCATAGAAATCCGCGATTACATATGATGCAAAATACAAAAGCACATATAAAAGTCCAGCTATACCAACATTAAAATAGAGAATTGTTGAATAGTCCAGTCTTGACACTTCTTTTTCTCTAATTAAGGTTTGCGAAAACCCTGAATTCACAAACACCTCAGCCAAAGATGAAAAAACGAGCACAATTCCTAATACACCATAATCTGCTGGAGTAAGAACTCGAGCCATGATGGCGGTACACACCATTTGTACTCCCATAACAGAGAATAATTCAAGGTACTTCCACACCACATTAGTTGCTATCTGCTTACTTGTGCTTTGCATTGCTTTCAATTGAAGTTATTAACGTCCCTTATACATCTCCTCATAGTACTTTTCGTAGTCGCCGGAGGTGATGTTGTCCATCCAATCTTGGTGGTCGAGATACCAGCGGACGGTCTTTTCGATGCCCTCCTCGAATTGGAGCGAGGGTTCCCAGCCGAGCTCCTTCTGCAGTTTTGTGGAGTCGATGGCGTAGCGGGCATCGTGGCCGAGGCGGTCGGTGACATAGGTAATCAGGTCGAGCGAGTGGCCTTCGGGGTTGCCCAGCAGGCGATCGACCGTCTTGATAAGCACGCGAATCAGGTCGATATTCTTCCACTCGTTGAAGCCACCGATATTGTAGGTCTCGGCCGTCTTACCCTCGTGGAAAATCAGATCGATAGCTCGTGCGTGGTCCTCGACATAGAGCCAATCGCGCACATTCTCGCCCTTACCATACACGGGCAGTGGCTTGCGCTGGCGGATGTTATTGATAAAGAGCGGAATCAGCTTCTCGGGGAACTGATAGGGCCCGTAGTTATTCGAGCAGTTCGTCAC
>JAZRCE010000047.1:0-2272 GCA_045635445.1 Candidatus Aphodosoma sp. | reverse complement strand
ACCATCATTGTTTGAGCAATGCGTTTTTCAACACCTTTTTCTTCTTCAACCGACACATAATTCACGCGACAACGAAACCATTTATACTCTTGCAAATCTTCATTAAAAAACATCTCCGCAATCTTACAACGCTTCACTGCCGACACCGTAAATTCACCTGTTGCATATGCTTGACACTCTTTGCAAATACGCGATTCTGCCTCAGTAAACGACAATGCATCAACCATATAAGGTTCAGTTACCTTTTTTATCATACCATCTTCGCCTGTGCGATCATAAGTCACTTTACATTCAAACCAATTATTCATGCTATTTTACTTTTTATGTTTTTACAAGTCTAATGTTTCAAAAACTATTTATCATTGCAGCACATTTTCACAACTATGTTGCAAAGATACGCATTTTTTTTAATAAAACGACAATTCAACTCAAATTTTTTTCGTAATTTTGCATCATATATTTATTAACTATAAAAAATCAACGCTTTATGAAAAAGAATCTTATCATTACAGCAATTTTCGCTCTATTACTTTCATCTTGTGCAGTGAAAAAAGCTAATCAAACAGTTTTTAATTTTTCAGGACAAACTCTTCATTTAATTGAACTTAATGGTGTGGCTTATACTTCTAATATGACCGACGAACCTATAACATTGACTTTTACCGATGACGAAAACAAAGTAAATGGCCACTCTGGTTGCAATCAAATATTTGGACAATACAAAGCCGAAAAAGGTAGCATTAAATTCCTCAACATGGCAATGACTCGCCGTATGTGCGACGAAGCTACTAACAAAATCGAGATGCAGTTCTCTCAAGTCCTTGAAGCTGTCAATGCCTACAAAGCCGAAAAAGGCAAAGTAACCCTCTATAATGGCAAAACTCCACTCGCAGTTTTTGAGGTGAAATAAGAACTTTTTTAACATAAGTGCACAATTCTAAGTAATAGGGATATGGCGTGCTATGTCTTATTGACGTCGGTTGAAAAATAAGGTATGTACTTAAAAAAAACAAATATCCTTGCAGAATCGTAAAATACAACCACAATTAGTAAACCTAGAAACATAAAATCTGTACTTCTGTTAAAATAAAAAAATAAATAAAATGAACCTATTCTACGCTCCCGATATAGCCCAAACTCTCACTCTTCCCGAAGAAGAGTCGCAACATTGCGCCAAAGTCCTCCGCATGAAGACTGGCGAGCGCATTCATATCATTGATGGAGTAGGCGGACTTTACGAAGCCGAAATCCTTGAGGCTCACCCTAAACGCACACAAGTTGCCATCCTTAGCGAGCAACACGAGTATGGTCGTCGCCCATTCCGTCTACATTTGGCGGTCGCTCCAACCAAAAATATCGACCGCTTCGAGTGGTTTGTCGAAAAAGCTACCGAAATAGGTTTCGACGAACTCACACCCCTCTGTTGTCGCTATTCCGAGCGTAAAATCATCAAACCCGAGCGCATTGAGAAAATTCTTGTGTCGGCTGCCAAACAAAGCCTAAAAGCCTATGTGCCACGCCTCAATCCAATGCAGACATTCAAGGAGTTTATGGCAAACAATTCTCAATCGTCATTTCAAGATTCGCAACTCTTCATCGCTCATTGCTACGACCAACCCAAACAACACATCCTACATGCATGTCAACCTGTGGGCAATGTAGTTGTAATGGTAGGTCCCGAAGGCGACTTCTCTGAGGATGAGGTTGAACTCGCTCTTCGCAACTCGTTCCGTGCTGTCACACTTGGCGACTCTCGTCTCCGCACCGAAACTGCTGGCGTCGTAGCCTGCCATCTTGTTACAATTGCTAATTTAAGCAAGTAAAACAAACATAGTCAACTATATAAAAAAAGGACAACTCTTATGTTGTCCTTTTTTTTATGTCATCTCTTGCTCTCAACGCAACACCTACTCTTACCATACTCTAAATATACTATAAATATAGGATAAATATACTATAAACATAGGATAAATATACTATAATCGAACCTGCATTTAGATAATTATTCCATTATTCCATCTAAAAATCGAAGAAATAGATATATCTCTCCTCAATCACATGCCAATTCAGCACACCCCAAAGCGCATTCAAATAATCTCCTTTCTGATTCCGATAATCAATGTAATAAGCATGTTCCCACACATCAAACGTCAGTAGTGGAGTATAATTCCGTGTAATCGGATTGCCCGCATTTGCCTCTGCAACTATGCTCAATTCGCCATTCCTATCGCACACGAGCCACACCCATCCCGAGCCAAATAGAGATGTGCCT
>JAZRCE010000046.1:0-5994 GCA_045635445.1 Candidatus Aphodosoma sp. | reverse complement strand
AATGTATGACCTTGACCAAGAGGACCTGATGTATTTTCCACACCATGCATTACGTCAACCTCTGGGTGACCAGGAGTGATGCTACCCCATTGACGGAATTGTTTCAAATCGTCCATTGTATAATAGCCAGCACAAGCCAATACAGAATACAACATTGGCGACATGTGACCTGGATCCAAGAAGAAACGGTCACGACCTTCCCAACGTGGATTTTCTGGATCATAAACCAAATATTCCGAAAATAAAACATTAGCAAAATCCGCACCACCCATAGCACCACCTGGGTGACCTGATTTAGCTTTTTCTACCATTGATGCAGCCAAAATACGAATATTATCTGCCGCACGATTCAATTGTTCGATTGAATTAGACATAATAATTTAAAATTTTGTTATATAATATTGTTTTTAATTTTTCTTTCCTAAAATGGACAAAATTCTCATAAATAAGATTACAACATCCATATAAATATCTAACGCTGAATCTATTGCATTATCTACAGTTTTTGCATAAATTTGTACTTTTGCAAAATCAAAACCCAAATATAATGAGAATAAAATCACAAATCTCCAATCAAAAGCACTACCAGCATACCCAAAAATAAATGTAGCAACAAGTTCAGCCTTCATTCAAACTTAATCTTACAATTTTATCCTCATTTGTTAACGTAAAAGAACCTACTTTTACAGTTTTAACCTCTTCTGTTGCTGAGATAATAATACTTTTTTTTATTAATAATATTTTTCTGCAAAGATAATCAATTTAATTTATATAAACACTACTTTAGAGCAGAAAAAAACATATTTATCGTAAACTTAAAATATGTTATCTATATTCACAATAACAATAGTACAAAAAAAATATAGATTGCATATTCAATACAACCTATATATTTTTCTTTCTACCCAAAAACCTTCTCTAAATCACGCACCAAATTATATCTCTCTACATTCCTCCTCAAATTTATCAACGCATATCTCATCCGTCCCAACGCCGTATTTATCGAGATCCCCTCTATTTCGGCTATCTCTTTGAACGAAAGGTCTTGATAATAGCGCATCATCACTACCTTACGCTGATCCATAGGCAATATATCAATCAACATCTCTACATCATGCAACGCCTCTTCTTTTTCTATTGCATCAAAAGCCGACGAATCGCACAAATTTATGTCATTCAACAAATCTAGCTCTTCATAATCATCATTCGACACCTCTTTCTCTGCTGCCAACTGACGATAATAATCTATAGTTTTATTATGAGCTATACGCATCAACCAACCAACAAATCTATTGCCAGCATCATAATAACGCCCTTTCTTCAAGGTCGTAATAACTTTCAAAAATGTTTCTTGGAAAATATCATCGGCCACACTCTCCTCGTGGACCATATTGAATATATAGGTATAAACCCTATCTTTATGACGCATCAAGAGAGCCTCAAATGCACCATTATCGCCAGCAATAAAACGACGGACCAAGTCCTCGTCGCTCAAATAAAATCTTATTTCTTCCATTATTTTCAAAGTATTATTTCGATACAACACAAGCAAATCACTTTGCTAATCAAGAAGTTGTATCACTAATTAAACAATGGTAGAAATATTCTTATAGGCGATCTATTTTAAGTTTTGAAATATAACAATTATCGTCGAATACGATTTTACGATGCAAAATTAGGAATAATATCTCAAACAACCAAATTTTTTTGATGTTTTTTTTATACCTTCTTTGTAAAATCAACTATTTTTTCGTAACTTTGCAACAATAATACACGTTATATATCATAAACAAATGGCAAATATACTTTTAATCGAAACATCGGCAGAGATATGCAGCGTTGCTGTTGAATGCGATGGCAAAATAATCGACCTACAAATGAGCGACAACGCTATGCAACATGCCACTCACCTACCTCTATATGTCGAATCGACAATGAAACTTCTAAAAGAAAAAAACATCAAACTCGATGCTGTTGCCGTCAGTGCCGGTCCTGGTTCATACACTGGTCTGCGCATAGGAGTTTCTACAGCCAAAGGCCTCTGCTATGCCATCGGTTGCCAACTCATTGCCCTCGACACTCTAAAAGTTATGGCTTTTGGATTCAAACAAACCAACCAAGCGAATACTATCATTTGTCCCGTTATCGATGCTCGTCGCATGGAGATATACACCGCCATGTATGATTCTAACCTCAACGAATTATCTCCTGCCGAAGCCAAAATTATCGACGAAAATAGTTTCGCCGACATCAACCAACCTATCTGCTTCTGCGGTAGCGGTGCCGAAAAAATGTCTAAGGTTATTACCAATCCTAATGCACAATTCAACACAACTCTGAAACCTACTGCTAACTTTATGGTCGACCTTGCCGAAGAGGCATACCGCAATAGCAAATTCGAAGACGTGGCATACTACGAACCTTTCTACCTCAAAGAGTTCTACTCACCGCAAAAAAACTAAAATCAGCCAATAATTACTCACTACTAATTAATGAAAGAACTAATTCTTCCCGAATACGGACGCAATATACAAAGCATGGTCGAAATAGCCATGACCATCGAAGACCGTGCAGAACGCAATCGTTGTGCTCGTAGCATCATCAACTGCATGGGCAACCTATTCCCATATCTTCGCGACAACGAGGCTTTCCAACACAAACTATGGGACCACCTCGCCTTAATGTCCAACTTCCAACTCGATATCGACTACCCTTTTCCTATTACTCCTGCCGAAGATATTAACCCTCAACCCGACAAAATCCCTCTTCCTACAACGCAAATCCTCGAACGCCACTACGGCCGTTTCCTATACGAGTTTGTACAACGCGTCACCAACGACCCAACAATCGTAAACAACCAAACTCTACAACTTATGATTGCCAATTTCATGAAACGTTGCTATAACAACTACAATCAAGAAATCATAAGCGACAACGTCATTTTCGACGACCTCTATCGTCTCAGCAACAGCAAAATAGACTTACGCAACAAAGACCTCAAACTTCAAGACCTACCTCAGAAAAAAAACAACAAAAACAAGAAATAGTTGAGAGTTTAGAGTTTAGAGTTTAGAGAACCATGCGGCATTAACCTATAACCTTTAACCAATAACCTCTAACCTAATTATGAATTATGAATTGCTAAACATGCCTGACTATAGCGACCGCATTCGATTGCGTAAGCACGAAAATCAAACCCAAATATTTGACCCTATACGGGGCAAATGGCTTGTCCTTACGCCCGAAGAATGGGTGCGACAAAACACTATCATCTACATATCCGACATCCTCGAAGTGCCTATGTCGCGCATTGCCAACGAAGTAGCCATCTCATACAACGGACTAACCAGACGATGCGACTCAATCATCTACGACGACTACGGCAATCCTCTCATAATCATCGAATACAAACGCTCTGATATACAACTCACACAACGCACCTTCGACCAAATTGCAACCTACAACTTGCAACTCCGAGTCCCCTACCTCATCGTCAGCAATGGCATACAACACATCCTCTGCAAAGTCGATTTCGAAAACCAAAAATACATCTTCGCAGAGCAATGGCCCAAATACAATGAACTAATAATCAAAAACTAACAATTAAAAATATATTCAACTGTCGACTTTAGACTGTTGACCTGAAAAAAACATGAAAACCAAAAACGAAATAGTCGAAAATTGGCTCGTACGCTACACCAAACGCCCTCTCAACCAATTCACTCCATACATTCTGCTCACCAATTTCAACAACTACATCGAACTCTTCGCCCAAAAGTTTGGCGTCGAAGTCATGGGTCGCGATGGCAATATGCTCTCTGCCAGTGCCAATGGCATCACTATTATCAACTTTGGTATGGGTTCGCCTAATGCGGCGCTCATAATGGACCTCCTCAGTGCTATCCAACCTAAAGCCGTACTATTCCTCGGCAAATGTGGTGGTCTCAAAGACAAAAACAAGGTAGGCGACTACATCCTCCCTAGTGCTGCCATTCGTGGCGAGGGTACATCCAACGACTATTTTCCACCCGAGGTACCTGCTCTGCCTGCATTTAATATGCAACGCGCCGTCAGCTCCAACATTCGCGACTTTGGCAAAGACTATTGGACTGGCACTGTATTCACCACCAACCGCCGCGTTTGGGAGCACGACGAAGAGTTCAAACAACACCTCAAAGCCGTGCGCTCTATAGCCATCGATATGGAAACTGCCACCCTCTTCACCGTCGGATTCCACAACGCAATCCCTACTGGAGCACTCCTCCTTGTTAGCGACATGCCTATGCACCCCGAAGGTGTCAAAACCGAAGAGTCTGACAAACACGTAACCCAAAACTTCGTCGACGAACACCTCACTATCGGCATAAAAGCCCTATCAAGCCTACAACACAACTCTCGCACAATCAAGCACCTTCGCTACGAATAAATACACACTCTCGTTGTGTATTCAATCCTAAAAATATTAAAATTTAAATATAGGATACAGCATACTGCAAGCAACCCTCACCTTACCCTCAAAAATACACACTCTCATTGTGTATTACTAAATATTTTTTTTTGTTCTTATGTCATTCTGTCTAAAAAAAATCTAAAATATGGCTAAACAAGCAAGCATAACATATCAGCAGATTATCAACCAAATGAAATCAGGCGATTGGAAACCCATCTATCTCCTACATGGCGAAGAAGACTACTACATCGACCTCATAGCCAATTATGTCGAACAAAATCTACTTACCGACGACGAAAAAGAGTTCAATATGACCCTCGTATATGGCAAAGACACCACATGCGACGAAATCATTATGGCTGCCAAACGCTACCCTATGATGAGCCAATACCAACTCATCATGGTGCGCGAAGCTCAAAATATCAAGGACTACGACAATCTAAGTCTATATCTCAAACAACCTCTCGCGTCAAGCATCATAGTCCTCTGCCACAAACATGCCTCTATCGATGGCCGCAAAAAGTTTGTCAAAGACATCGCTGCCAATGGCATAGTTTTCGAATCTAAACGCAAATACGACAACGAAATACCTTCGTGGATCACTGCCTATGTGCGCGAGCATAATGCCGACATCGAGCCCAAAGCAGCCAATCTGCTCGCCGAATTTCTTGGCAATCAACTCAGTCGCGTTGCCAACGAAACACAAAAACTCATCGACCTCCTACCTGCTCAACCACCTCGTCGCATCGACTCCGCAATGGTTGAGCGCAACATCGGTATATCTAAGGACTACAACAACTTCGAACTTGTCAAAGCCATTGGCGACCGCGACATTCTCAAAATCAATCGCATCATCGACCACTTCGCCAAGGACCCCAAAAACAACCCTATAGTAGTCACTACAAGCGTACTATTCAACTTCTTCTCAAACCTACTACTCTATCACTCTCTAAAAGATAAATCACAACCCAACGTAGCATCCGAACTAGGCATCAACCCCTACTTTGTGAAAGACTACCAACACGCAGCCTCAATCTACAACTCTGCTCGCACTCTCTACGCCATCGGTCTCCTCCGCGAACTCGACGTGCGCAGCAAAGGTTTCAACGACACAGGCACATCCCATCGCGATCTACTCCGCGAAATAATGTTCAAAATAACGCACTAATTTTTTTAATCATAAGTACATAATTCAATTATTGGCTCACATTCTATAGAAGTTATTTCTGAGTCTTGTAAGGCGAAATTCTGTTTTCAAGTACATGCCTTGTTATTAAACATGATTTAAGGCTTGTACTTAAGAAAAAAATACATCCGCAAAAACTAGAAAATACAAATAAAATTAATTAATCAACTAATAAATTTTTGTACTTCTGTTAAAATAAATCTATAAATTATGAATATTCTTTTAACAACCAAACTCCCTATCGAAGGCTTCACTTCTATCAGCGAGCATAACATCATTATGCCCGAAGCCGCAAAATTCACTCCAACCGAACTCATCGAGCATCTTGCCGATGCCGACATACTTCTATCTACTTTCG
>JAZRCE010000045.1:0-3345 GCA_045635445.1 Candidatus Aphodosoma sp. | reverse complement strand
TGATAAGAATTTAATTTTCATATTCTTGATTTTTGGTTTTAAAAGACATAATGACATAAGAACATAAATTGTTTATTTTGAACGCAAATTATCATAAATTATCCATTAATTCATAGATGTAATAATTTACGATTAATTTATTATAATTTATGTTTATAAAAAAAGGACTTTATGTTAAAGTGTTTAATATTTTAGTTAAATCTTCGGGGTGACTTTCAATGTGGTTGCCTACGACTACGAGGTCGGCACCAGCGCTGAAGGCATCCATCATCTGTTGGGGAGTTTTGATGCCTCCGCCTACGATGAGGGGGATGTCGATGGCTTTGCGCGTTTCGGATATAATGTTTTGTGGCACAGGACGATTGGCACCGCTACCTGCCTCGAGATATACCATTTTATGTCCAAGGAGTTGGCTCGCCAAAGCCGTGTCGGCAATGAGTTGCGGGTTGGTGGTGGGGTAGGGCAATGTGTGACTAACGCGCTCAACGGCAGTGAGTTTGCCTCCATCAACGAGGATATAGCCCGTAGAGATGCACTCGACGCCCGATGATTTGATGGCACGCGATGCCTCGATATGTTGCTCGATGAGATATTTGGCATTACGACCCGACACTAGCGAGAGAAATAGTAGCGCATCGGCATTTTCGGCAAATTGCGACGCATCGCCTGGAAACATCACTACAGGCAGTGAGGTGAGTTGTTTGATGCGCGCCACCGTGGTGCAGACCGAATCTTTGAGTTGACTGCCACCGACGAAGATGAAAAGTTGGTTGCTGAGTGCCGACTGTTTTTCGCTTCGCTCAAGATTTTTGCTTTGCTCGGTATAACTCAAACAAGTCTGGTTCTGCTCTCGCTTATCGCAAAAATTGACTGTTGACATCACCTGACACAACCATTCATCCGAACACTTTTCGGGGTCGATGAGCAGGGCAAACATCTTGCGTCCTGCAGCTTTGTTGGCTAATATTTGGTTGTAGATTGTCAATGCTTTTTCGCTGAAATTTGCGTTGTTTTTTTTGTAAACACAAATTATCATTAATTAATCGTAAATTATCTGTATAAATTTTATCTGTATAAATCAATGATTAATTTACGGAAATTTGCGTTTGATATCTTAGATTGTGTGTACAATAACAAATTCTGGGTAGATTGTGTATTGTAGTTTATAAGTTTTCTTTTCAGCCGAAGCAGTTTCGTGTGCAACGATTTCGCCTTCCATATAAGGAGTGAAAGGTTCGATGCGAATTTGTTCGGTGAACTCGACAGTCTCCACGCCCATCACTTTGTACATAGCCTCTTTGGCAGCCCAAAGTATTGTGAGATGAATCTTCTCTGAACGAGCATCAACGGCATCCAACTCCTCGCGACTCAAGAACTTGTGGCGCACACGACCCACTTTGTCGCCAATGCGCTCGATATCGATGCCCACTTTGTCGGTAGGGTGGATAGCCACCAAGGCGTAGTGACCTGTGTGCGAAATGCTGATATTGAGTGTGTTATTTGCTAAATAAGGCGCACCATTAGGATGGTAGCACACATGTTGTTCCGAACCAACCAATTCGTTCAACGCACAACGCGACGCGAGGTACTCAAGACGACGTTTGGTGCTTGTGAAAGGTACAATTTCTTCTGCCACAACGTCATCGTTGTCAAGAAGCGACATAAGTTGTTCTTCGGTTTCGACAATGTCCCATAGGGCAACCGATAGACCATTATCGTAGGTGTGTTTTTCGATTAGCATAGTATTTTGTATTTTGTTGGTTTAAATTTCTCTATCATTCTTCATTCCACTCGAGTGTTTCAATCATATGTATCATATCTTGCAACACATATGTGGCGGCAGGGGCGATGGAGTCGGCATTGGGTGTGTGGTTGAAATAGAGCGAACCGCGTAGGAAATTGCTCACGCTATCAGTAACATAGAACTGCGCAGGTGAAGCGGCATTGCCTTTCATCTCGTAGAGAATGCCATAGACGCGGGTGGTGTCGTTGCCATAATAGCTCTCTTGGATGGCATCGGCACGCACGGTGTGTTTGTATGCTAACGAGTGGCTCTCTTCTGTGACCTGCTGAAATGTAGATTTGTCGATACGTTTATAACTCAAATGTATCTTTGCATTTATTGATGGATATACAAGATTTATCCACTCGTCGGCGTCGGTGGCATGAGTGTTATCGGACTTATCGGGGTGGCAATGAGTGCTTTTTTCAATTCTGTATGGTCCTAAATTATACACTTCGGAATACTCATGTTCTGGCAAATCAATTCTAAAATACCCATATGGCTTAGGTTGTGACACTTTACCACAACCTGCCATTATTATCAACATAAAGGGTAATAGAAAGTAGTATTTTCTAGTTTTCATCTGGCTTTAATGTATATTCTCGGCAAAGGTACAAAAAAAAGTTGAAATAAAAAGTGATTGACTTCAAAAAGAAATCAATCACTTAAATTTATTTTCTTTATTGTATCGTTTTATTAAAAAGGAAGGTCTTCTTCTATGCTAGAAGGAGCTCCAACAAAAGGTTGATTTACTGGCTCTGTTGTAATAGACTCTGCAATTGGTTGTTGTGTTAGAGAAGTAGTTGGTTGTGCAAATGATTGAGTTGCTGAAGCTGAATATTGGTTTGTTCCGTATTGTTGATTTTGTTGTTGTCCATCTTGGGTTTGTGGGCGAGTCAAAATTTGCATATCTTCTGCATAAATTTCTGTGATATAGCGACGATTTCCCATTTTGTCTTCATAAGTACGAGATTTAATTTTGCCTTCAATATAAAGGCGGGCTCCTTTTCTAACGTATTTTTCTGCTACTTCGGCAAGACCGCGCCATACTACGATTGTGTGCCATTCTGTACGGTCAGGCACTTGTGTGCCGTTTGACATAGTGTAACCACGCTCGGTTGTTGCTAAAGGGAAATTAGCTACTCTCACATTGTTCTCCAAGTAACGTACATCAGGGTCTTTTCCTACGTTACCAATTAAAATTACTTTGTTTACTGACATAGTGTATAAATTTAAGTTGTAAAAACGTCCCAAAGTAACATATTTTTTTTTAAACCACCAAATTTTTGAGCAAAAAAGTGAAGTGCTAATTTGTAATGTTTTGATTTATTGGTTGTTATAATGATAAAATTCATTTTTTTTTGAAAAAAACAAAAAAATAGTTGCTAATGTTTTGTCAATCAAAAAAAAAGTTGTAATTTTGCACTCCGATTGCGACGATTCGAAAATCGTAAGTGAATAATAATCAAAAATATAATTGTATTACTTAAAAATTTTACAAAAATGACTAAAGCAGACATTGTAAATGAGATTTCAAAAAACACAGGTATTCAAAAAGATGA
>JAZRCE010000044.1:0-30441 GCA_045635445.1 Candidatus Aphodosoma sp. | reverse complement strand
ATCATATCAGGAGCTTTTTCTTGTGCCATTTTTGTAGCAGCAACTACTTTGTCAACCATTTCGTGTTTTGCACTACCTTTAGTTGAGAAAGAAAGCATAGCGATACGTGGTTCTTTGTTTGCAATAGCACGCATAGTTTCGCCTGTTGCAACAGCGATTTGAGCCAACTCTTCAGCAGTTGGGTTAGGCATAACAGCCACGTCAGCAACCATCAACAAGCCGTCTTCGCCATATTGAGGAGTTTTTGTAAACAACATCATAGCACCAGATACGCAAGTCATACCAGGTTTAGTTTTCACAATTTGCAATGCAGGACGAAGTACGTTACCTGTAGTATTTTGAGCACCAGCCAATTCGCCATCAGCATCGCCCGATTTAATCATCAAACAAGCAAGATACAATGGGTCTTTAGCCAAACGTGTAGCCTCTTCAATAGTCATACCTTTGCTTTTGCGAAGTTCTGCAAGCAAAGTAGCATATTTTTCAAGGTTAGGATTGTTTTCTGGGTCAACAATTGTGGCCTCTTTAATGTAAGTGTATCCTTTCTCTTCTGCCATACGATTAATTTCAGCAGGATTACCGATAAGGATAAGTTTAGCAACTTTGTCACGCAATACTGAGTTAGCAGCCTCAAGTGTACGAGGTTCAGTACCTTCTGGCAAAACAATGCGCTGTGGATTTTGTTGAGCGCGCTCTTTGATTTCTTGAAGAAGTTTCATAATTTTAAAGAATAAAGGTACAAAGTAAGATATTAATCTCAACCTTTAACCTATGATTTATTAGTTATTAATTATTTATTCAAAATATCTATTTTATCAGCATTATACACATCTCGATTATTCTTATCATTAATATCACCATGAACATACGCAACAACCTCCATGTCCTCTAATACACAATCAAACTCACCAACTTTTTCTGGAATTGTATATGTATATTCTACCAAATAGTTACCTTCTGCATCAAGCACAAGTTGATCGCCTGTAGATTTTGTCAAGAATGCACGTGGCGACGTATGATAATAATCTCCCGATGCACCTACTTGATCAGCCAACATATTATCTTGATTAACAAGCACTGTAATATAAGCTATTTCTTTCAACGAATTACCCTTCACAACAACTTTCAATTCACGTGTTTCAACATTAAACTCACGTGTTAACTCCATTGTTGCATCTGCTGGCGTTGGAATCAACGATGACAAAAGTGCAGATGTGATATAACCAGGATGCCAAATCAAAGCTTCGTCCGAATCACTATCATATTTTGTTACCTTACGATTAATATTACACTGAGGAGCTGCATTAACATTCAACGCATATGCAACATCCATAGTTCCTGGAATTGTAAAATTATCTCCTACTCCAAGCACATATGTATGATGAGCCACCCAACACACTTGATCTGGATTTGCCAATTCTGCAATTGCACGCTTTATCGCATATGCTCCTTCTGGACAATTACGACATGTTTGACCTGTAAATTGCTCTATAAGAATAGCATTACGTTTAAGTCCCGCATAAACATTCAAAGTTGAATTATATACCTCCGATTCAACATCTTGTCCCTTCACTCGCACTTTAAGTGAAAAATCAATTGTACCTGTAACATCACCTACAGGAACCATAATCTCTAATTTAGCCGACTCTCCATTACGCAAAACACGTGAAACCTCTGCAACCGATTCATTTTCTCCAATAACACTAACTAATTCCAAATTAGAAATATTACAAATCCCTGCATTTCTTACTTCAGCAATAACCTTAAAACTATCATTCGCACGGGTTGCTTCTGGAACCGAAACCTTATCAAGAGAAATAGCATATTGTGTCTCAGACGAATAATCTCCTCCCTTAAGAATAGCTTGAATAGACCAATACCCTTTTATTCCCATCTCCGACAAATTAAACCACTGATTATTCCACCACATAAATTCTGATGAAAGCATCTTATTTGCAGGTTCAAGTCCAATAACATATCCAGAAGACGTAATCTTATAACCAACATAAAGACTATCTCCTGTAATTGCTAAAGGTTCATCAAACAAAACATACTGCCACCCTTCATCCTTCCATGTAAATTGTTTACGTGCCAACACATTCTCAATATCTTTATCTGCAGAAACAAAAACCTCTGCATCTGTCACACTACCATCAATCAATGCTCGCACACCAACAATATGAGTCCCATGAGCAGCTAATTCACTACCGCTCAAAAGTGTCACTGTTGCCATTGTGTATGAATCATTCATACCAAAACGACCATCTGCTCTATTGTTTATAGGATCTGTACAATTTCCATAAAGATAATACTCCTCTTTCTCCTTTGATCCAACACTAGGTTCACATGCCGTAAAAAAAGTCACAGCAAAAAGAGCCATTACAATGGCTTTCAAATAAGATTTCAATTTCATAAAAGCATATTTTTAAAAATTATTTTTATCTTGCAAAGTTACTAATACTTTTCGATATAACAAAAATATTTCCAAAAAAAAAGCACCGATTTTAATCGATGCTTTTTCCTTAATATCTTCCACGTTCTATTTATTTTTTAACAAACTTAACAACCTTTTCATTGACTTGCAAAAAGTATGTGCCCTCTATCAAATCTGACACACCAATATATTCATCAACAGACTCTATTTTTTGCTCTTTTACAACAATACCATCTATTGTTAAAACTTTAATTATATCACCTTCTTTCAACCCTTCTATATAAAGAACATCTGTTGTTGGATTTGGATAAACACACATATCTTTGCTATAAGAATACTCTACATCTGTAATATTCTTAACTTCAAAAGAATATTGGTCTGAATTATAAACCATACGAGAATATGAATTAGTAATATCTCCATGCAAACAAACAACAACATCCATATCTCCTTCACATGCAAATTTACCTACCGACGCTGGTATCTTACATGTATATGTAACAGAATAATTTCCCGATTCATCAAAAGTCAACTCATCACCATATGATTTTGTCAAAAACAAACGTGGTGCATTATTATGGGAATAATCATTTCCACCATTAGTTTGTCTTGCTATAATACCACTTTGTTTAACCAACACTGTTATATAAGCTTTATCCACCAACGACTTACCTGACACTACAACGCTCAACTCACGAGTCTCCTCATTATAATTTGCATCAAGCTCCATTGTTGCTAACGAAGGTATTTCAAGCAACTCTTCAAACAAACTTGCGCTCGAATAATATGGATGCCACACCAAACCAGTCTCACCTGGTGCATAATCAACTTGCATACGATCCACAACACAATTTGGTGCACCATTCACACCCAAATAATCTGCAATATTATCACTTTCTGACAAAGTAAAATCATCCTTAGAAAAACCTGAATGATGCGCAACCCAAATTACCTTTTCTGGATTTTCCATTCCTGCAATAGCAGCTTTCAATCGCTCTGCTCCCTCTGGACAATAGCGACAACCTTGACCAGTAAATTGCTCTACAAGCAACTTATTTCTTGCTCCTGCTTCTGAAGTATAAACTCGACATGTGGTCAATACTTCATTATTAGCACCTAAAACATCACCTTCAAGATTCGCTATAAGCTTCACTTTACAATCTTGATAAATTTTACTTATCTCTGGAGCAACAGGACCATCATATTCTACAACAACAGACTGACCATTCATCAACTTTTCTTTCACAACAAAAGTATCAACAACTTCATCTATAGTAAAAACAACCTCAACCGAATCAACAGATACAACACCCGCATTACGCAACTCAAACGATGCTACAATAGGCATACCGCCCTTAATTGCTTTTGACAACGTTGCTCTTTCCAAAATCAAGTCTTTTTGAACCTCTTTTGAATAATCGCCACCTGCAACAATTGCTTGCATAGACCAAACATAACCACTTCCAACAGCATCCGCCATCGTTGCCCAGTCATTATTATCTATTTTCAACATTTCACCATCAACATTTCTACCCAACTCTTCCACTGCCAAAAACGAAGTTGTACCCGTAGCTTCAAAACCAATATAAAGAGATTTATCTGTTATCATGTATGGTTGATCAAACAAAACATATTGCCATCCTCCAATTTTATATTCAAACGATTTTTCAACCTCAGGCGACAAATAATCTGAACCTAAAAATACCTTACCCGATTCAACCGCATCTCCAATAAAAACGCGAACACCAAGAACACAAGTTCCTTTACCTTTCAATTTATCAATATTCAACAAAGATACACCAGCAAAAGTATGACTTTTCCCATCTGGAATACCCAACAAAGCAGAATGCTCTAAATCTGAATAATTACAATTACCCATAAGAGTAACTTGATTCAAATCAATTTTTTCTTCTAATTGCGCTGCAAAAACAGACACAGAAAAGAATACACAAACAAAAAGTGCAAAAAAAGTAAATGTTTTTTTCATAATATTTAAATAAAATTAATAATATTTATTCACATAAAAAACCTACCAAAATCACTCCAACAAAATTGCAGCACGATACACTGTATTTTCCAAAACTGGACATAAAGAAAAATACCCTCTCTTAAAACGACTATCTTCTATCTCAATAGGATTCTCTTTCTTTCGTGCACAATGATCTCTCAACAACTGACCAGGAGGAAAATGATCTATCGTAAACATACCTTTTACCCCTTTCACCACACACCTATCATATATCGTGCGAGCAACCATACCCATTGTCATACGAAGATTAAACTCCACCACAGGATTCACCTTATACTCTCCTCCCTCTTCATACACAAACATATCCACCCCAACAAATCCTGTATAAAGTTTAGCAACCCTCTCCCGCAAAAAATTAGCCAATTCATCACGAATCCAATTAAGGTAATCTATCGAAACATACTTTGTCAACTCCCGCTCTATATCCTCATTTGACCAAAGATAATTACCTCTATAAATACCACTACCTTCTGTAAAAAACAAAGAATAACCGGCAAAAATCACATCACCACGTCCAACCTTAAACTCCATAGCAAAATCTTGAACTCGACTATACGCAACCTCTCCCATCACAGAACCTTGCTTATCTATCACTCGCTTACACCACCCAAAAAGACTTGGCGTTAATAACCCCGAAGACCAAAACACCCCCTTCCCACTTCCACTCCAAGGAGCTTTAAAAACAACCTCCTCATATTTTGCAGCAAAAGCACTAACATCACTCGAAGTTTTCAATTCAACTGCCACACAAGGCAACGAATCTGGATAAATAGATTTAAATCGCAAATAATTCATCGCATCTATAGTCAAACGTCTATGCGACATCTGCTTATACTCCTCTATCCGCTCTATTGTCGGCAAAAGTTTTTCCGACACACCATTGTTCAAAAAAAATTTCCTCACAGCCAAATCCCACCCCCAAGGCTCAACCTTAAACTCTTCTATCTTATCCTTCGAAAACAAACGAATAGTCGCAACATCTAAACCAAGTACATTCAAATCATCACTAAACTCCTGATCACTCAAAACCTCAGATGCTACCTCCTCCGCAAACCAACATGGCAACAAAGACAAATCATCAGCAAACGCAGTAGCCGACTCTGGCGCCTGAAAATGAGCACTCCCATTTGCCAATGCCAAATCATGCTCAGGATTAAAATAATATAATCTCGACATAACACTACTATTCTTAACCCCTAACACCTAACTGTTTAATCGCATACACCTTCATCTTCTCCACCATCGACACCAAACCATTACTCCGCGTAGGCGACAAATGCTCTTTTAATCCAATTTTATCGAGAAAACCAAAATCACAATTAACAACCTCTTCCGCCGTACAACCCGACATCATATTTATCAACAAAGCCACTATACCCTTCACTATAATTGCATCACTTTCTCCTCTGAAATACAAACGACCATCTTGCTCATCACAAACCAACCACACTTGACTTTGGCACCCCTTTATCAATGTTTCATCATTCTTTTCATCATCCGACAAACCTTCCAACTCACCACCCAAATCAACAAGATACTGATAACGATCCATCCAATCCTCATAAACCTCAAATTCTTCCAATAACTCAATCTCTTTTTCTTCTAATGTTTTCATACCTATTTATACAATAAAAATCTACTTATTTTGCATTCTAAACTAAATTACAAAACCCTTTTATCTTATCAAACTCCCTCCAAAATCCAGGATACGACTTACACACCACCTCCGGATTTTCTATTTCAACATCTCTAACCAATTTCACAATTGCCATCGCCATAGCAATTCGATGATCATTATACGTCTTTATCAATATATCCTGACAAAAAGAAAAACCATCATCCAACTCCCCTTCCCAACAAATTTTCCCCAATTCATCACATATCAACACAAAACCGAGTTTTCTCATCTCCACCATTAATGCATCTAACCTATCACTCTCCTTCAACCGCAAAGTTTTCACCCCACTAATCTCAAATCTAATCCCCAACAAACAAGCTGCCACTACTATGTACATAACTGCATCTGGCATATCAACACAATCCAAAACCAATCTATCAACCACATCTCCACCACTACAAATCCGCACTCCTTGCTCCACCATTATAGTTTGCACACCCAACTTCTCAAACACATCTACCACCGCCCTATCAGGTTGCATACTATCCATCAATAATCCATCCAAAACAAATTCCCCTCGCCGCAATATAGCCATCGCTGCATACCACACCGTAGCCGACGACCAATCCCGCTCCCTACTACAACAAACACCACGCCTATACCTCTCTATAACACTCTCCGTCAAACAAATATACGACCTCGATACCACATCTCCACTAAACTCAATATCAACACCACCTTCCACCATATCTGCAATCAACATTAATGCCGAAGCAAACTGACTACTCTCACTTACATCCAAACTCACTCTTCCCCCATTCAAAACCTTACCCCTTATCCTCAACGGAGCAAATCCAACCTTATCAACATAAGAAATATCAGCCCCCATACACCTCAAAGCATCAACCAAGGATCTTATCGGTCGCTCACACAATCTCTCAGACCCAGTCAACAAAAACTCTCCATCACTCACCGCACAATAAGCCGTCAAAAATCTCAAAGCAGTACCCGAATTATTCAAATTCAAAACTACCTCCCCATCCACAACCTGTGATTCACAAATACCAACTTGCACATCATGAAGAGCCCTCGACAACACAAACAAATCATCATTATCCTCCTCGATCACAACATCACATCCTCTCAACGAATCCAACACCAACTCCCTAGCCCTAACACTCTTCGATAACGGCAAACAAATAGAAAGTTGACACATACTAATCCCACTTTTATAAACTACAATTCATAAACTATCGCCTAAACCCAGGCAAAGACGCATAATTTAAACCACGCCAAACATCTTTTTTCGATTCACCCATCGAAACTCTACCACCAATCAAATATACATATCCACTTGGTGTAACTACAACAGAATGTCTATAACGCGGAACATACATACCCGACAATTTCATCTTATCCTTAGGCTCACCCCACGTCAAACCAAAATCTCTCGAAAACAAATGAGCATCTTTCACAACTTCTCCATGCTCCACAGAACCCTCAGTTTGAACCAAACCTCCAAACAACATCAAACCATCCCCATATTGAGCAACAGCTGCATAAGCACGAGGCGAAAAACGCTCGATTCCACCGCTCAATTCAGTCCAGTATACACCATCCTCACTACTCCATATAGTCGACAAAAATCTGCCTCCAAAATCTATACCACCAACAACAAAAACCCGCTCTTTCCCCGATGGTGCCTCCGCAACCAAAACAGCACCACCTTCAACAGGAAAATTCAATGGCAAAGAACCCAAATCCCGCCATACAGAACCATCCAAACAGGCCAAAGTCCTATCAACCGTAACACCAAAAACCTTACCACCCATAGCAAATAATAAATGATCCACAACAACACCCGACGTATTTTGCAAAATCCACTTCACACCATCCTCACTGCTATACAAATCCCCATCACAATACAAATAAATCAATTCATCAGTAGACACCAAATAATTCAAATCAAGATTCAAAACATCAACATCCAAACCAACCGGAACAATCTCACTCCAATCATCACCATCAACACTCTCATAAATCAACAACTCATCACCAACCATAGCAAAATAATACAACTTCTCATTTACACACAAAGCCCTCTCACTAACAACCTCTCCCGTAAAAACCCCACTATTCACATTCTCCCAAATAAAAGTATCAGGATCCACCTGGTGCACATTAACACGCACAACATAATCAGCAGAAGTAACCTTATCCGAAGCAACAACAGTTATTTTAACATCATTCGTAAAATCAAAAAAAGCAGTATCTTGATAATCTATAGTATCATTAACATATATCTTATAAAATTTCGGAGCAATCATCGGACACAACGAATCAACAGGCACACCAAAATCAATAGAATCATAATTATAAATCAATTTCTTCGCCTCATCAATCGTAAACTCAACATCAGAAACACTCTTAACACTATCACTATAAAGATAAAAACGAGTCACAACCGCATCCTTCGAATACTGATCCGTCTGCTCCTCCCTATCCAAACAAGAAGTAACAAAAAAACTCAAAAAAAACAATACTAACCAATAAAATTTAACCTTCATAATTCACAAATTTTTAGCCTACAAAGTTAACTAATATTTTTCAAATTCACACCATATTTAGCACATTTTTGTGTGTAAACCATCAAAAAAACACCCAAAACAAACAACGGCACACTCAACCACTGACCCATATTCAACATCATATCACGTTCAAAACCCACTTGAATCTCCTTCACAAACTCAACACAAAACCTAAAACCCGCAATCACCATCAATTGCAAAGAAAGATAAAAACCCCATTTCACCACATTATATCTCATTTTTCTAAACAACCACACACCCAATCCAAACAACACAAAGAAAAACAACGACTCATACAACTGCGTCGGATGCCTTGGCAAATCATCTATCACCGGAAAAACAAATGCCCAAACCACATCTGTCGGAGCTCCAACAATCTCCGAATTCATCAAATTACCCAACCTTATAAATCCCCCCGCCAAGGGCGTAGCCAATGCTATCCAATCCATTATCGACAATATTGACAACTTCGTCATCAATCTAAACAAAACTAACACCAACATCAACCCAACAATCGCTCCATGACTTGCCAAACCATGATACCCCGTAAAATAATAATTCCCCATTTCATCGACTCCTACAGGCAAAAACATCTCCACCGGACGCGACAAAAAATACCCCGGTTCATAAAACAAACAATGACACAACCTTGCACCCAAAAATATGCCAAAAAACGACCAAATAATCAAACTCTCAAAATACCGTTGCTCAACACCAAACTCCTTAAATCTATACCAAACATACCACCCCGCCAACACAAGCCCTGCAGCAAACAACACCCCATACCACAACAAAGTGAAATTTCCCACCGAAAAAATCTCAGGACTCGGATTCCAAACAACCCAAAATAACATCATAAATCAAAAATTCATTAAATAAATATTTGCACAAAAAAACCCAACAAAACAGCAACCTTCTCCTTACCTTCTTCATAGGATAACCATACCCACACCTTACCCCCACTCATTACACATCCCCACAAAACATTCCTCATTCCGCACTCCTCATTCCCGCACTAACCATCCCCGGGACCGAATCAATTATAGCAAACAACTCATCCAACTTCTCTGCTCTCAACATCGCAATCCTCGTAGGCTTAAAGTGGTCAATCCCCTTAAACACCGGCGTCACAGCCAAATGCCTTCTACTATGCACAATCCCCTTTCGCTCATCGCCCAACCACTCAATCGACCTCAACACATGCTCTTTTATCATATCAATTTGCCATTGCATCCCATAAGGCACAATATGCTCGCCCATTTGCAAATAATGCTTCACCTCCTCAAATATCCAAGGCCTACCAATCGACCCACGCCCAATCATCACAGCATCAACACCATACTTATCAAAACACTCACGAGCCCTCTCTGGCGTAGTCACATCACCATTACCAATAATCGGAATCCTCATGCGCGGATTATTCTTCACCTCACCAATCAATGTCCAATCAGCCTCACCCGTATACATTTGAGCCCTCGTACGCCCATGAATCGCCAACGCCTGCGCACCACAATCCTGTATTGCCTCAGCCAAGTCAACAATAATCTTCGATCCATCATCCCACCCCAAACGAGTCTTCACCGTAACTGGTATATTCACCGCCTCAACCACAGCCTTCGTAATAGCCAACAACTTCGGAACATCTCTCAACATTCCCGACCCAGCACCCTTACCTGCCACCTTCTTTACAGGGCAACCAAAATTCAAATCCAAAATATCAGGGCGCGCCTCCTCTACAATCTTTGCCGCCTCCACCATCGTTTCCACATCCTTACCATATATCTGTATCGCCACCGGACGCTCCTCATCATGTATCGTCAACTTCTGCTCCGTACGCTTCACATTGCGTATCAGCGCATCAGCACTAACAAACTCTGTATAAACCATATCTGCCCCAAATCGCTTACACAACAATCTGAACGCCGGATCCGTAACATCCTCCATCGGAGCCAAAAACAAAGGCTCTTTACCAAACTCTACATTACCTATTTTCATACCTTTTTTAACTTTTACTTTTAAAGGTACAAAATTACAAAAAAAATTCGTATCTTTGCACTTAATAAATTAAAAATTAATAATTAACAACTAATAATTATGCATTACGCATTATGCATTGTGCATTAAATTGATTATGAACGAATTTCTCGAACTCGAAGAACGCATCGTAGCAATGCTCAAAACAGTCTACGACCCCGAAATCCCTGTCAACATCTACGATCTCGGACTTATCTATCGCATCGATGCCAACAATGGCAACGTCACACTCGACATGACACTCACAGCGCCCAACTGTCCCGCTGCCGAATTTATCATGGAAGACGTTAAGATGAAAATAGAATCAGTCGAAAGCGTAAAATCTGTCGTTGTCAACCTCGTATTCGAACCCGAATGGGACCGCTCAATGATGTCAGAAGAAGCCCAACTCGAACTCGGACTACTATGAAACATTACTTCGTAGCAGACTCACACCTTGGCTCACGCCTATTCGATGATAATGACGCAAAAATTGCCCATTTCATCGAATGGCTCGACATGGCAACTACCGAAGAATCCGAAATATACCTCCTTGGCGACATATTCGACTTTTGGTTCGAATTTGCACATGCCATCCCACCAGGTTTCAACCGTCTACTCGATGCCCTACGCCAAAAGACCCAACAAGGCACTCGCATCCACTTCTTCTGTGGCAACCACGACCAATGGACCTATGGCTATCTACAAGACTATTGTGGACTAATAGTACACAAAACAGGCGATTTAATCGACATCGAAGACAAACGCTTCTACCTTGCCCACGGACACGGACTAGGCGAAAAACGACTTGCCACTCGCATCCTCAACTCCATATTCGAAAGTCCCACAGCACAATGGCTATTCCGACACCTAATGATACCGCATCTCGGCTACGCCTTTGGTTATCGTTGGAGTGCTCGCAACCGCAAAAAGCACGACTCCATCGAGAATACTAATCGCCACCACAACTACTACGAGCACCACACAACCGACTCCAACGCCTTTCAAGTAGCTTGGGCAAAACAATTCTCCGCCGAACATCCCGACATCAACTACATCATCATGGGCCACCTACATCAAGAAGTCAATATGCGCCTCGCCTCTGGTTGCCAACTCCTAATTCTCGATGAATTCTATCAAAACTATGGCTACGCCATTTACGATGGCACCTACCTTTGGCCCGAAAATTTCTAACATTCAACACAAAAAAGCCTCGACATTATATCGAGGCTTTTTTATATATTGTATACATCCACATCACTTCAATCCTAAATAAGTTCTTATACGAGTAGGAATATCTATATTTTCCATAATGCCAGTAAACTTAGCACTCTGTGGACCATAAGAATAAATTGGCACCATAGTACCTGTATGACCACCAGTATTGAATTGTGCAACTACCGTCGAGTCAGCATAAGAGCCATCCATAATAGTCATACCACCTGTCTCGTGGTCAGCTGTAATAACCACAAGAGTATTACAATCACGCTGTGCAAAATCTAACGCCACTTTAATAGCACGATCAAAATCAAGCACCTCATCAACTACGCCTTCAGTATTATTACCATGTCCTTGATAATCGATTTGCGAACCTTCTACCATAAGAAAGAAACCTTCGCCACGAGCATCTAACGATTTAATAGCCAAATCCACAGCATTAGGCAAAAAATCACCACGTTCACTCGCTTTTGGCATATCACCATCAGCACAAAGTGCACCAAAAGGCAAAAGCACGGGTGCCTTAGTAGAATCTATAGAATAAACTATATTATAATCTACATTACGAAGCGAATCTGAAATATTCAAACAATCTTTACGCACCTCAAAATTATTGCGCCCACCACCTACAAAAAAATCAACACCTGAAGTAAGCATATCGGCTGCAATTTCCTCATACATACTACGATTGATTTGATGAGCATAGAAAGCGGCAGGTGTAGCATGCGTAATACGCACAGTAGCAACAAGTCCAGTAGCCATACCTGCCTCTTCAGCTAATTCAAGAATTGATTTTACGGCCACCGAATCAGCATTCATACCAATCATACCATTATTAGTTTTATTGCTTGTAGCAAGTGCCGTACCCCCAGCTGCCGAATCAGTTATATAAGAATTAGCAGAATAAGTTTTGACCAATCCAACATGAGTACAACGCTCAATATTAAGTTTTCCGCCATTAGCCGTCATAGCCGCATAAAGCTGATTTAACCCCATTCCATCGCCAATAAGAAGAATAACGTTTTTAGTATTACACGACTTAGATAACATTGTCTGTTCAGACTTCTTACATCCGACCAATACAACAAGAGAAATAAATAAAATAACTACTTTCTTCATATTACTTATATTTTATAATAATCCTATCTACCCTTTATCTTCTTCAATAAAAAATTCTGTTTCAAAAGTTTCATGTAGATTAAGCTCACGACGAATAGCTTGAAGTTCTTTTTTTATAGAAATAAGACGATCTATCACTTTTCTACGTCGATCCTCTAAAGAAGAATTTTGCTCTAATCGTTCATTGACACCTATCAACGTTAAGTGTTGAATTTCAATAAGAGATTTAATTGTTTTTAAAAGTTCTATATCATTGTGCACATAACGTCGTACACCACCCCGCGATTTTTGAGGAGAAAGCATACTTATTTCTTTCTCCCAAAAACGTAAAGTTGAAGCAGGCAAATCAAGCATTTGAGACACCTCTTTTATAGAAAAATATTTCTTCTCCATTCTTTAATATAGATCAACACAAAAAAATCTTACGATCTTTATTTTAAAAAATTGATTATCGGCATATTTTAATTTTTTGACCTATCCGAATAGTCGTAGACTTTAGTTTATTCCATTTTTGAAGATTTTTAACCGAAACCCGATATTTTTTAGCGATACCACCAAGAGTGTCTCCACTTTTAACTGTATGATATACAACACTTCCTTGTGATGGTTCAAATTTAATTTCCCTAGCAATTAATTCTGGTTTATATGCCAAAATTGTATCCCTATTAAGAGAATATGAATTAATATACTCAAAAGGCAAAACCAAAGGATATGGTTTAATATTACCAGGAACAATATCATAAGTATATTGTGGATTAAGGAATTGAAGCTCTTCAAAAGGAATCCCAATAGTCTCTGCAATCTGTTTTAAATGCACCCTATCAGAAACCATAATAGTATCTGTCTTATAAGACAACAATGGCTGAGCAGGACAAATATTATGCTCTTCATAAAAATTCATTATATAATTTGCAGCAATAAATATCGGCACATAACTTCGAGTTTCACTTGGCAAATAAGGATATATTTCCCAAAATTTACGTTTACCATTTGCCATACGAATTGCTTTAGCAACATTACCAGGACCACAATTATAAGCTGCTATTACTAAGTGCCAATCATTATAAAGCTTATAAAGATCTGACAAATAACGTGCTGCAGCATCAGACGATTTACGTGGATCACGACGTTCATCAACCATACTATTTAGCTCAAGACCATAAATTCGTCCCGTAGCAGGCATAAATTGCCATAGTCCAGAAGCACCAACATATGACTTAGCTTTTGCATTAAGTGCACTCTCAATTACAGGCAAATAACGCAACTCAAGAGGCAAATCATACTTATTTAAAGCCTCTTCAAACATAGAAAAATAGTATGCATTGCCGATACCTAACATATATCCTACATTTTTAGGAGAACGAGCATAGCGCTCTATTTGTGCTTTAACAACTTGATTAAACGTCATCTCCATTACATGTGGCAACGCCTGCAAGCGTTCAATATATACAGAATCAGAAAAATACACTCTTGAACTATCTTCAAGACTACATTCTATTTTAAAGTTTTTTTCAAGGAAATAATTATGTACTAATCGATCAAACTCCAAATTAACAATCGAAAGTTGTCTATTAATTGTTGAATCAGAAAAAACTAGTGAATCTAATGTATTATTTGAAAAAATAACACTATCAACCATCTCTTGTCCCCTAACAATATGAGTAAAAGAGAATACAAATAAAATACAGATAATTTTCTTTATCATAATAGTTAAAAATAAATTTGCATTTGGCATCCTACAGTAGGAGTATTAGTTTGTGGTTCAAAATCAAGTTTTGGACGAACCTTCATTGAAAGATCAGTAGATATATCAAAATCAGCCAATTGAGCATCAACGTAGGCATCAATTACAGACAAAGCATAAACAGCTACACCAACAACAATAAAAATATCACGATAACGACGATAACTATCCATACGATTTTTCACGTATGACCCTGCATTTGACTCTGGGTATCCCGTAGGAATTAAATTTAAGAAAGAATTTGTTTGTGAATCGGCATCAGTATAATCAAGATATCCTTGTTTGTATTCACTATAATACCCACCATAATAAGTAATAGCATACGCAACTCCCACTGCACCACCATAAATAATTGGTAATTTCCAATACTTTCGATTATAGATTTGTCCTGCACCAGGGAAAGTCAAAGCCAACCAAAGACTTTTATTTGGGTCAGGTTTAAAATTCATACGTTCAAGAACACGCTTCTCTTTAGCTAATCGTTTAGACAATGTAACAGAATCCTCCTCGACAAGATACGAGGTCGGAGAAAAAAGGAGTGTGTCGAATTTAGAATCATGTATTCGATATTGCGAATTCGATATTGTGTCAGTGCTAGATTCTGAATACACATTAGAGTTTTGCGCTTGTAGCAATCCTACCACAAACACAAAAAACACCAATATGTACAACTTAGAATAATTCACAAAATACAATCTCGTATCTACAATCTTATATTTTATCAAACAACGACATAAGACGCATTAAATCATCATCAGAATCAAAAGGAATAGTTACCTTCCCCTTTCCTTTTTCATTATAAGAAAGCTTAACTTTAGCATTGAATTTATCATTCAACTCTTTGCAAAGTGCGTCATACTCTTCGGGCATAAAAGAGTGTTGTTTCTCTTTTTTGAGAGGTTTTTCATCGGTTTCACCGCTTGCAGCTAAACGCACTAACTCTTCGGTACGACGCACCGATGCACTTTCAGCAAGCACTTGAGCATAAATACTCAACATTTTCTCAGGATCTTCTACACTCACCAAAGCACGTGCATGACCCATATCTATCTTTCTGTCTTTCAAACCCATTTGTATTTCAGCTGGAAGTTTAAGAAGACGAAGATAATTAGTAATAGTTGCACGCTTTTTACCAACACGCTCTGCCAAAGCCTCTTGAGTAAGATTGAGTGTAGCCACAAGACTATTATAACTCAACGCAATTTCTATTGCATTCAAATCTTCGCGTTGAATATTCTCAATAAGAGCCATCTCCATAACTTGTCCATCGTCGACATCACGAATATAAGCAGGAATTTTATCTAATCCCACCAATTTAGATGCACGATAACGGCGTTCACCAGCAATGATTTGGTAGTTATCATCACTAATTTTGCGTAAAGTAATAGGACTAATGATACCATTAGCACGAATAGATGCAGCCAATTCCTCTAAAGCCTCATCGTCAAATTCTGTACGAGGCTGATTAGGATTAGGATGTATTTTACTAATTTCTATTTCGTTGAATAGCGTAGAACCCACTGCCACCACAGGCTCCGTTTCAATCAAAGCACTGAGTCCACGACCTAAAGCTTGTTTTTTCATTTATTTAGATATTTACATATTAGACACAATACGTTCACTATTTTTCGTTTCGCCAACAATTTAAACGAACCCAATTACTCTCACCCTTAGTTCTTATTTATAAGCTCTTTAGCAAGCTCAATATGATTTTGAGCACCACGAGAATCTGGGTCATAAACAATAGCAGGTTGTCCGTATGATGTTGCTTCAGAGAGTTTTACGTTACGTTGAATAGTAGTTCGGAACACCATATCACCAAAATGCTTGCGCACCTCATCAGCTACTTGATTGGCATAACGAAGACGAGCATCGAACATAGTTAACAAGAAACCTTCGATATTAAGAGCAGGATTCAAACCACTTTTGATAATCTTTATAGTATTCAACAATTTACCTATACCTTCAAGAGCGAAATATTCGCATTGTACAGGTATGATAACAGAGTCAGAAGCAGTGAGCGCATTAACAGTGATAAGACCCAACGATGGCGAGCAGTCAATAATAATATAATCATATTTACCTTTCTCTGGCACCAACATATTGCGCATACATTTCTCACGATTGTCAAGATTTAGCATCTCTATTTCAGCACCTACAAGATCTATATGCGAAGGCACAATTTTCAAACCTTCAATTTCAGTGTCAAAAGTAGCATCCGCCACTTTGACCTCACCAATCATACACTCATAAATAGTTGTTTTCAACTCTTTTATATCCACACCTAAGCCAGAAGAGGCATTGGCTTGAGGGTCGGCATCGATAAGAAGCACCGTTTTTCCTTCTCGCGCCAATGATGCCGAAAGATTTATACTTGTGGTTGTTTTACCTACACCACCTTTTTGATTTGCTATTGCTATAATTTTTCCCATAATTCATATTTTTAAAGACAGAACAACAAAAGAACAGAATATTTCATCTACAATATTTGATACCTTTTTAAGTTTTGTTATTATGTTATTTTGTCTTTTCTAAGTTTCGTTCTATTACTTCAATTATTTTGCTTGAATGGAGACTTTCGAGGCAACGGTAGTCGCCATATTTGCATTTGCGGTCAGAATGGGCAGTACATGGGCGACATGAGAAATCGACACCTACACAGTTGTCCATAGATTGTTTCCACCCAAGAAAACCAGAATATGGATGTGTTGCTCCCCAAATACTTACAACCTTTACACCCATCAAAGATGCCAAATGCATATTTGCCGAATCCATACAAACCATCACATCGAGATAATTCATAAGAGTAAGTTCGTCCTCCAACTGTAAATTTGTATGCACCGCATAGACATTGCTATACAACGATTGCCAATCAGAGAGCAATTCGTTCTCCATTTCACCTGCACCAAAAAGGAATATCTTTATATTGGGTTGTTTGTCGAAATGAGCAATGACATTCTTCATTTTACGGAAAGGTAGGATTTTGCCTCTTGCAATAGAGAACGGAGCGACACCTATCCAACAACCTTGTTTTTCACCATATAACTCTTTGATTTTAGCAATCTGCTCAACATTAGGCTTATAAAGTTTACAAAAAGAATCGTTAATTTTCAAACCTATTTTAGCATATAAACGGGCTTGACGATCAAAAATTGTAGGTATTGGATGATGTTTTTTTGCACCCTTTGCAATTAATCTTTTTTGTTCGGTTCGCGCAAATCCTATCTTTATGGTTTTTGTTCTTAGAAGAGCAAATAGAAAAGTTATCATCTTTGTGCGCCATGAACATTGCATATCCAAGACAACGTCGGGTTTCATTGAATACAACTGCTTAAATAAGCGATATACACCCGCCAGACCTTTATGCATTCCGCGAATGTCAGCTCCCACAAAAGTGACGCGAGGCAATTTGTCGAACAGAGGGCACAAAAAACTACGACTTAACACAATGAATTCGTGCTGAGGATAGTCGTTTACGAGCCCCGAAAGTTGTGGAACAATTGCTGCAACGTTGCTAATTGAAGAAAAACAAGTTATCAATACTCTCATAATAAAACTTTTAGCATCTACACTCTTTTACTTGCAAATAAAGTACAAAAATAACACTTTTTCTTGAATGTTCCACGATATTTTTCGTTAAAAATATTAACAAGATATTAACAGAGAAAAATCTTCATTCTACAAAAAGCAGAATGAAGATTTTTCATGATATTTATTAACTTATTTGAATTTGTGGACATGTCATGCCTCACTCCCTACAATAAAGACTAGAAACTTTTTACTTAAAATGCATTGATAATAGCACAAAAGTCATCAGCTTTAAGAGATGCACCACCAATGAGACCACCGTCAATATCTGGGTTAGCAAAGAGACCTGCAGCATTTTTAGCATTACAGCTGCCACCATAAAGAATTGATGTGTTGTCGGCTACTTCGTTGCCATATTTTTCGGCAATAAGGCTACGGATGTAGGCGTGTATTTCTTGTGCTTGCTCAGGAGTTGCAGTGAGACCTGTACCAATAGCCCAAACTGGTTCATAAGCTATAACGAGTTTGCCAAAGTCTTCGGCTGAAAGGTTAAATACTGAACCTTCGAGTTGTGCTTTAACTACTTCGTTTTGGCGATTAGCTTCGCGCTCTTCTTTTACTTCTCCAATACAAAAGATTGGGCGGAGGTTATTAGCCAAAGCCAATTGTACTTTTTCACGAAGGATTTCGTATGTTTCGCCATAATAGGTACGGCGTTCTGAGTGGCCAATAATACAATAAGTTGCGCCAGTAGATGCTACCATTTCGGCAGAAACTTCGCCAGTATAAGCGCCAGAAGCGTGATCGGCACAGTTTTCGGCAGCAACAGCAATTGGAGACCCTTTAACCAATTCTGTTACTGTTGCAAGGTGGATAAATGGAGTGCCAATGATTACATCACAATTAGGGTTAATTACTTTTTCTTTCAATTCAGCAGCCAATGCTACGCCTTCTTGCAGGTTTTTGTTCATTTTCCAGTTGCCTGCTACAATGTTTTTTCTCATATTTTCAAATATTTAATTGTTATTTATTCTTTTTGCAATATTTCCAATTAGGATTGAATTTGTCTACCACTTTTGCACCTTCGAGAATAACTACCCCAGGATTGGAACGCACCATAGTTTTGAGTTGTATTGGATCGGTAAGCGCAAATTGATATGGGAGGTTATGCTCTTGTCTGAACTCGTCAATCATATCAGACGAAGCTGTGAGCACTAGGAATTCAGCACCTTCGCCTTGCGCTATATCGTAGATTTGGCGTATATTATCGAGATATTTAGTTTTTGTTTTATGTAAATCATACATGACAACAAGGTAGGTGCGACCTTCACGATAAAGAATGTCATAGGTGAGATCATCGCCATCAGGAGTAATGATGGAGAAATCGTGGATTGGAGGCTCTTCGCCCTTGGCAATCAACTCGGTGCGTTGCTCGACAAAAGTCCAAGTTGAGTCGTTGTAAGGTGCGTCTTGCAACTCGAATTCTTGCTCTACGCCATTGCGACTATAGATGAATGTGGTACTATATTGATCGCGCACAGCACCCTCAGGAAGCTCCATCCCCTTGAGAATGTCGTTGCCTATTTTATAAGGGCGGAAATCGATAAAAGGCAAATTGTTGAGTGAATGAATGCCTACACCAATTGTAATAAGCGAGAAAGTGATGGTCAAGATCCAAGCTGGGAAAGGCGTTATCCATGGGCGATAAAGGCGCGTTTGTAATAGCCACAAGACAATGATCAGCACATCGAGCACTATATTTTTCCAAAAAGTTGCCCAATTGGATAGAATAATAGCATCGCCAAAGCAACCGCAATCAGTGACCGGATTTTTGATTGCAATCCAAAGAGTGAGTGGAGTCATAGCAATCATAAGGAGAGAAGACAACCAAAGACCAAGTTTGAAATTGATATTAGTAATCAAAAGCATACCAGCGAGGAATTCGGCTGTTATCAAGGCGAAAGATGCCACTAAGGCTAATTCAGAGAACCAGCTTAGATGCATTACTTCGAGATAGTCTTGAATTTTATATGTAGTACCAAGTGGGTCGATAGCTTTGACAAAACCAGAAAAGGTAAATGTGGCACCAACTAATAATTTTGAAAGGTGAAATATGAAAGTTGAAAGTTGAAATTTAGCCATAATGAATAGATTTCTGATTTCAACCTTGCGGTTGAGCGGACACAGCATGTTGTGTCTCTACATTTATAATATCAAATTTATTGTTGAATCATATAGAATATAGCATAGTTAAGCATATCGAAATAGTTAGCGTCGACGCCTTCGGAAATGAGGGTTTTGCCGTTATTATCTTCGATTTGCTTAGTACGATGTATCTTCATGAGTATGAGGTCGGTATAAGACTGTGTGCGCATTTGACGCCAAGCCTCGTCATAATCGTGATTTTTAGCAATCATGAGGTTTTTGGCTTCGAGCATATATTTATCGTATAGTTCGAGTGCGCGCTCAATTGGCAGATCATCGGTTTCAGCATAACCTAACTCTAACTGAATGAGAGCAATAACACAGTAGTTAATAATACCAATGAGTTCAGGGCGGATACCTTCGCCTACCATAGATGTGCCTTTAATTTCCAACGAGCGAATACGGTTTGCTTTGATAAAGATTTGGTCGGTAAGACTAGCAGGACGCATGATGCGCCATGCTGCTCCGTAGTCTTTTAATTTTTTTTCATATATCGAACGACATTCTGCCGCCGATTTGTCGAATTGTTGTTCAGTAAGAGTCATAAAAAATTGAAATTTAAAAATTTGAAAATTACTTTATTATGATTGCCATTCAAATATTTTTTTCAAATTTTATATTTTAAGAAATAGACACACAATGAGAGTGTGTATTTTTAAGGCTCAATGAAGGTTGCTTGAAGGTTGCTCTATCCTATATTCGAATTTCGAGAAAATAAAGATTGAATACACACTCTCAGTGTGTACTCAATCAATAAGTTTTAATTGCCAGTTGGATGGAGTTTTGTATCAGCTACCGCTTCTACTACATTAATGATGTAATCGCCCATTTTTTCACATTCGCTGATAGTATCCATATATGTAGTGGCAGTTGGATAGTCGTACAATCCATCATTTACGGCAATAACATTTTGTCGTTTCAACTGATGACGATAATTGTTAATTTCATTTTCAATGTTTTGCGCCGTATTGACGGCAGACATTTCAATGTGATCGTCGGCAAGTACATTACACATATTTTGCAAACCACTCTCTATGAGATTAAACATCAATTCTATATTGCTATTAATCTCTTCAGAGAATTTTTCAGGTTGTTGTTTGCGACGTTGTAATGTACGTGCAAGATTATAGCAAGAGTCGGCAACGCTTTCAATCTCGGAGATAACACGAAGTTTCATTTGCACTTGGTGTTTACTTTCGTCGGAAAGACGACCAGCAGAAACTTTTGTCAAATAATCGGCAATTTCCATCTCCATGCGGTCAGAAATGTTTTCATATTTTTGTATACGAGAATATTTGCTAGTAAACTCTTTATCATCTTCTACGTGGAAAAGATCACGCACAAGACCAAACATACGTTGAGCTCGTTCTCCATAGAGCTGAATTTCTTTACGCGCCTGAAGGATAGAAAGTTCTGATGTAGAAAGCATACCTGTCGTGATAAACTTAAGATGAGATTCGTTTTCCTCTTCTTCTGGTTTGCTAGGGATAAGTTTGGTAACAATCTTCACATACAATTTTGTAAACCAAATCATGATACAAATATTAATTGAATTGAAAAGAGTATGGAAAATTGACAAACCAAATGACACATACGCTTGATTAGCAGCGAAAGTAGAGGCAAGTTGTTGATTTGTTGGGTCGGCCAAATCGAGAGTACCATCGTTTAGCGCATTGATAATTGCTGGGTCGGTGCTATCTACAAAAGAAAGAAGAGCAGTAGGGTCGCCTTGTCCAAGAGTAGAAATCCAAACAACAAGTTTCATAAAAGGATAGTAGAGAGCTAACACCCAAACAGACCCCAAAACATTGAACATAAGGTGTCCCATAGCCGAGCGTTTAGCCCAGATGTTACCCGAAATGGCAGCGATGAGGGGAGTGATACAAGTACCGATGTTGCTACCCAATACTAAAGCAGCAGCCATCTCGAAAGAAATCCAACCTTTGCTACAGATGACGAGAACAATTGCAAAAGTAACACTTGAAGATTGGACTACTATAGTGACCATCATACCTACAAGAGCAAACAGCAATACCGAAATAAAACCCATATCGGCATAATTTTGTATAGCCGCAAATAGTTCAGGATTAGAACGAAGATCTGGCACAGAGTGATTCAATAGATCCAAACCCATAAAAAGAAATGAAAAACCGAGGATTACTTCACCCCAACTTTTCCAAGAATTTTTTTTAGAGAAAAGCATTGGAATAGTGAATGCAATAAGCGGAATAGATGCTGCGGCAAGATTTACTTTAAAACCACCTAGATAAAGAATCCATGCAGTAGCAGTAGTACCTACGTTGGCTCCCATGATAACTGCCATAGATTGTGCCAATGAAAGAAGTCCGGCATTAACGAAACTCACAATCATCACAGTAGTAGCAGACGAACTTTGAATAAGAGCAGTTACGAGAATACCCGTCAAAGCACCCACAAAACGATTGTTAGTCATCCAAGCCAAAATGTTACGCAAACGGTCGCCCGCTGCTTTTTGAAGACCCTCACTCATCAACTTCATACCATACAAGAAGAGACCGATAGAGCCAACGAGGGTCAGTAAGTCAACAAAACCAAAATTCATAAATTAAAAGTTAAAAATTTTCCGACTGCAAATTTAATAAAAATTTATTTATTATTTAGCATTTTTTTGTGTAACTTTACCGCGAAATAATCTTTTTTTTACATCTGAGCAATTTTTTCTGTAAATCAAAGCATTACAAACATATTCAAGTTTTATTTTTATACTATAATTTATAAACCCAGACTTTAAATTTTATACTATTATGGTAACAATCTACTGCAAAAACACTCAAACGTACAAAGAATACCCGATGGGTATTTCGTTGCTCGACATCTATAACGATTTGCAAATCAACCTACCCAATCAAGTGCTAGCAGCGCGAGTAAACTACAAAGTTGAATCGTTGAACTTTAGGATTTATAAGCCCAAAAACATCGAATTCATCGACGTTACGTGCCCATCTGGCAATAGAGTATATCTACGTTCTATCAGCATGATTATGGCAAAAGCATTATCTGAAATACGTCCAAAATCACACCTCCGCATTGAGCACCCAATCTGTCAAGGTTACTATTGCTGCATAGACAATAGAGATACAAAAGTACCAGAGAAATTGATTGAGGAATTGCGCAAAAAAATGCACGAAATTATAGCGTCTGATATACCCATCGTGAGTGAAGAAAGACAAACTATGACCGTTATAGAGATGTTTCGTCAACGAGGTTTAATGGACAAAGCCATACTATTTGAAACATTAGGTGTGCCATACGTTAGGTACTTCCGCATGGGAGATTATATAGACCATTATAATGGTGTACTTGTACCATCGACGAGATATGTGCCTGTTTTTGATTTACAAAGTTATAAAAATGGAATATTACTTAGGGTTGTAGATAAGAAAAATCCTTCAAAATTGGTCGATTTCATCGAGGAACCGAAGATGTTCGACATTTTTAATGAATTTATACGTTGGAACAAATTAATGGAACTCACCAATGTCGGCGATTTCAACAAAATATGTCGCGACCACTCGGTTTATGATCTTATTAAGGTGTCTGAAGCATTACACGAAAAAAAGATTGCCCAAATAGCCGATATGATTGCTCAACGTCAACCTGAAAATCGCTTCATAATGATTTCGGGACCATCATCATCAGGTAAAACTACATTCTCAAAACGTCTCAGCATTCAACTAATGGTAGCTGGGATAAAACCAATCGTGCTCAGTCTCGACAACTATTTTGTAAACAGAGTCGATACTCCGCTAGATGAAAATGGGCAATGGGATTTTGAGGCACTAAATGCACTCGACCTTGAATTACTCAATGACCAATTAGTAAGAATATTGAACGGCGAAGAAGTAGAGGTTCCATACTATGATTTCACGATAGGCGAACGTCGCTGGCAAGGTGAGAAGGTAAAACTTATGCCAGGCAGTGTGCTGATAATGGAAGGGATTCATGCGTTGAACCCTAATATGTGCCCATCGATACCACAATCGGCAATGTTCAAAATTTATGTGTCAGCACTCACAACAATTTCACTTGACTCGCACAATTGGATTCCAACCGACGACACGCGCCTACTTCGTCGCATTGTGCGCGACTACAAATTCCGCAACTATTCAGCTCGAGAAACCATACAACGCTGGCCGTCAGTGCGTCGTGGGGAAGAACGTTGGATATTCCCATATCAAGAAAATGCCGATGTAATGTTCAACTCGGCATTATTGTTTGAACTAGCCGTGCTCAGAAAACATGCAGAACCAATACTTGCCGACGTGCCACAATACTGCGAAGAATATACCGAAGCACACCGTTTATTAAAATTCTTGAAATATTTCATCCCAATCCACGACCACGAAATACCAGCAACTTCGTTGTTGAGAGAATTTCTAGGGGGTAGTTCATTTAAATAATAAACCTAAAAGATTAAAACAATAAATCAAAAAATCCGTTCTCATAGAACGGATTTTTTGATTATAAATATATTTATTTAATTGGTCTATCGAAAAATGGATTTTTGGATGAGGCGGAAACGGCGATGCCCATAGTGAGATGTACATCTGAACCTATCCAACCTAGTTGCTCGACGGCTACGCCAATGGAATACATTACGCGGGTGTCGAGACGGAGGTCAGCGGCAGTGGCACAGGCTGAGCCTATGGCTATACCGACGTCGATGCTATTGAGTGAACAAGGAATCTCTGCATTCTGCTCGCGTTCGGCACAGGTGGCGAGGCCACAGTGGCCACAATTGAGCCCTAATGACTGATAGCGTGTGCCGATGGCTACGATACACTCAGCTTGCAACACATTGCCGGCATCGCGAATAAAAGATGGACGATTACGTTCGTTACCTATTTCAACCATCTTGTCTGCCAAGAGTTTGAGGTCGTCGCCTTCGACGAGGATGGCTTCGATGATGTCTACGCCTCGCGCTTTGGGCGCTGTGCGTGCTGCGGTGAGCATCTGACGCGCTGGGGCTACTACTTGCTCGTGACGTTGGGGGCGTTCGTTATATATCATGAATAGTTTAGTGTTTAGTGCTTAAAGTTTAAAGATTTGTGGTCAGAGTTTAGTGCCGCAGGTTCTCTGTACTCTATACTCTACACTCTATTTACATCCACTTTTTGATGCGGAAATAGAGGAGGATGAGCACGACGGTGAGCACCATCAAGCCGATGGCGAATGGATAACCGTATGCCCACGAGAGTTCGGGCATCTGCTCGAAGTTCATACCATACATACTAGCGATGAGTGTCGGCGGAAGGAAAATTACGTTGACAATAGTGAAGATCTTGATAATTTTGTTCTGCTGGATATTAACAAGACCGAGGAATGTGTCTTGCAAATACTCGAGACGGTCAAATGAAAAACGAGTATGTTCGATTAGTGAATTAATGTCCTTGATGATGATGGAGAGCTTGGACTTTGCTTCGGATGGGAAGAGCTCGCTCTTCAACATGTTGGAACATACACGGCTTTTGTCGACGATGTTCTCACGGATGAGCATCGTTTTCTCTTGCAACTCTTTGATGGCGATGAGGATGTCGTCGCTGACGTCGTCGTCGTCTTTCAATTGATTGGAGAGCACAGTGATTTCGCGTGTCATATCCTCGATGAGGTCGGCATCGTACTCAACTCGGGTTTCGAGCAATGCGATGAGCACGTGGTGACCGCTTGGATAGTTACGCGGATTGGCAAACATCTTCTTCACCGTTTCATTGAACGAACGGAGATGCTGATTGCGAACGGTGACTAATACGTTGTTTTTGAGAATGAATGAGACTGCCTCTTCCTCGAATGAGTCGAGAAGGAATTTGGAGTTAGCAACGATGCTATCTTCGGTCTCCATATAGCGAGATGATATCTCAATTTCTTCCATCTCTTCTTCCTCTTGAATATAGATTTTGAGGAATTGCTCGAGCTCGCTTTCCACCTCGACGGTTACGTCGTTAAGGTCAATCCAGATGATTTCGTTGAGCGACACTTCGGTGAGAGTGTCCATTGTTTTGCCGATTTTAATACGGCCATTATCGCGATAGAATATTCTTAGTTCAGACATTTAATAGACTTTTAGTAGCGAATAGCGAGTAACAAGATATTACACTCCGCTTCGCCTCGTTGTTTTAATAGACTTTTTGTAACAAGATATGATACTTACTCTATAATCTGTAATCTGTTAACACGACGGAGGCTGACTAAGAATTTGTTGCACGAGGTTGGTGAGGTCGATGAACTCTGCCACTGAGAGTTGCTCGGGGCGTTTGTTGAACACCTCTTCGTTCATCGGACGCCCTTGCATAAGGGGTTTGAGCGAGTTACGCATGGTCTTACGGCGTTGGTTAAACGCTGTTTTGACTACGGAGATAAAGAGTTTTTCGTCGCAACCGAGGTTCTCTTTCGAGTTGCGTGTCATGCGGATGACTGCCGACTTCACCTTTGGAGGCGGATTGAACACGTGCTCGTGAACGGTGAATAGATATTCTATATCATAGAATGCTTGCAACAGCACTGATGTGATGCCATAGGTTTTCGAGCCGTGTGGCGCTGCAATACGCTCGGCTACCTCTTTCTGTATCATACCTGAGCAGACTGGTATGCGGTCGCGATGCTCGAGCACTTTGAAGAAGATTTGACTCGAAATGTTGTAAGGATAGTTGCCAATGACCATGAATGGGCCCTCGCCAACAATAGTATCAAGATTGAGGCGAAGGAAGTCGCCCTCGACCACATGGAGTTGTGGGTAATGCTCGCGGAGATACACTACCGACTCGGTGTCGATTTCGATGGCTATGAGGTGGATGTTGGGATTTTGCAAAAGAAACTGTGTGAGCACACCCATACCTGGACCAATCTCGATGACACGAGTTGGCTCGGCTATCGGTAGCGAATCGGCGATTTGCTGCGCTACGCGTAGGTCGGTTAGGAAATGTTGTCCTAAATGTTTCTTTGCTCTTACTTCCATAATATATAGTCAATAGTCAACAGACTTCAAAAAAATTGTGCATTGTGCATTGTGCATTGTGCATTTTTGCTTATCTTTGCAGAATGTTTACAAAGACATACTTTCAAAATACAAAGTTGATGCAGAGCCAATTTATTTGAGCTATGCTAAAGCACAGCTCAACTTGGCTTTTTCAAAATGCACAGTTGATGCAAACCGAATGCAGAGCCAATTTATTGAGCTATGCTAAGGTGTAGCTCAACTTGGCAAATTTTAATTTGCAAATGTAACTATTTTTAGCCAAATGACCAAAAAAATAAGAGAAAAAATACACCCTATCAATCAATTCGTTCAAAAACTGATTCTCGCAATTATTGATTTCGTATATATTCCATTTAAAAACCACATCCCTTACCAACTATTTCGCTATGGTTGTTCTGGTGGTGCAAATATGGTTTTCGACTGGGTGTTATACTTCATTTTCTACAATTTTGTATTCTGCCACAATATATTACACATAGGTCACATGGCCATCAGTGCCCACATTGCGTCGTTCGTATTCACTTTTCCAATCACCTTTTTCAGTGGTTTCTGGTTAGGCAGATACATTAGCTTCAAAGAATCAGAAATGCGCGGTTGGTCACAACTTGTGCGCTATTTGTTCGTAGTAGCTATGTGCATCCTCATCAACTACGTATGTCTCAAATTTTTCGTAGAAATATGCCATTTCTATCCTACTCCGTCTAAAATGATTACCACTGGCATCACCACAGCATTTAGTTTCTTGATGCAAAAATACTTCACCTTCAAAGCGTGATGCGTATCTCAGCATACAAAATACTCACTTTTGCTATCGTGATAATCGCCTATATCGTGGTTATCTACAAAATCGTCACCTACAACAATTACACCGAACTATGGTTCCATTTCTCTCAAAACATATCTACACATTGGTTCTACCTATTAATTAGCATTACATTGATGCCTTTTAACATTCTCGTAGAAGCAATAAAATGGAAGTATGCCATAGTCAACATCGAACGCATATCGCTGTACCATGCCATTTCGGCAACTCTCAAAGGTCAAGTTGGCGCCATTGCCACTCCTAACAAAATCGGTGATTTCCCCACCCGCGCCTTATCTCTACAACCCAACAATAGAACCATTGGCACCATTATGGGTTTTGTATCTGCATGGACTATGTCGATAGTCATCATTGCCATCGGACTACTCACATCTCTTCTCTACATAAAAGAATATCACATCGATAATATCAACAATCAATATTTACTATTCTCATCAGCAATTTTTATCACAATCGCAATTCTTGTTTTTTCAATCCCCACCATATCCAAATATATCAATACAGACAAAATCAGCACTCCTAAAATAAAAAAATCGCTTGCAATACTATCACAAATCAAAACAAAACATCTACTCTCTCTTGCCTCTCTATCCACCTTACGATATATCATATTCTGCACACAATTCACATTTATGCTCCTCTTTTTTAATGTCAATATAACCATATACCAATCCATTATAGCTATCCCAACAATATATCTCCTATCAACCATCACCCCAACAATCATAGCATCCGAAGCAGCCACCCGCAGCAGTTATGCTATCCTGATTCTCTCCCCATTCTGCTCCACAGTCCCAACTATTGCACTCGCTAGCACCCTTCTATGGGCTATAAATTGTGGTTCCCCAATCATCTTAGGCTCTCTTTTACTTAAAAAAGAACATTAGAGTGTTAAAAAAACAACAAAAAAACACAAAAAAACACTACTAATCAATAAAATTTATTTAATTTACATCTGCCATAGCCATTAATTATCATCAAAATAACACTTTTATGTTAATTTTTACAAAAAAATAAAACATATTAAAATATAAATTTATATCTTTGCATCATAAAATCAAACCATAGATCACACATATAATCAAATGAAAACTTTTTTTAAAAAAAACTCTATTTGGTTTCTCGTAATTCTAATGTCTATTGCTTTTATTCTATTATTTTCACTACAAATCAACTATGTACAAAAAATAAAAAAAACAATAGACCTACAATTCGTCAATGCTGTTCAACGCAGTTTATATCGCACTGTTAAATCAATTGAAGAAGCCGAAGTCCTAGCATACATAGACGAAGCACTAAAAAACGACACTCCTGAAGCAAAAAAAGCCAAAGAAGCAATAAAACTAGCACATAGTGAAGACATCAACAACATAATCAACCAACACATAGATTCTATTGTAACATCTACTCAAAAACCTCTACTCCCCTCAAAAAACACATCAATAACAGCAACAAACCAAAAATACAACGAAACGCAATTCAAACGTTTTCTACAAACTAAAAGTTTAATGGAAATTGTTGCCGCAAAAATGTTCAAAGACTCGCACTTTCAAGATATTAATTCTCGCATAGACCCCTATTATCTCCGAGACCAATTGACCGAAAACTTAAAACAAAATGGCATTACACGTGAATATTTTTTTGCTATAGCCGACTCTAAAAACAAAAACATATATCGATTCAACGAAAAAAAATTTAACCTATCCGACAAATGCTACAAACAACAGCTTTTCTTATCTGATAAAGACGACAACAATATCTACTATCTGTACATTTTCTTTCCAAACGACGATGAATATTCTCCAAGATTAGAAATCCTTTATCCCCCACTAGCAATCACCATTCTGCTTCTAATCATCTGCATTATAACTACATTGTACATATTCCGTCAACAACGTCTCAATCAGATAAAAAACGACTTCATCAACAATATGACACACGAACTAAAAACCCCCGTGGCGTCAATATCTCTTGCTGCTCAAATGTTAAGCGATCCTGTAGTATCAAAATCGCCAACAATGCTCGAACATATATCTAAAATTCTAAATGACGAAACAAAAAGACTATCATTCCAAGTCGACAAAGTGTTACAAATGTCTCTTTTCGAACA
>JAZRCE010000043.1:0-10457 GCA_045635445.1 Candidatus Aphodosoma sp. | reverse complement strand
TGTCGTTTTCGATGTCAACGATTTTGCTTACTGGAGAGATAACTGCTGCTGTACCGCAAGCACCGCATTCGTCGAAGTGACCAAGTTCGTCAACTGAAATAGGACGGCGTTCGATGCGCATACCCATATCTTCAGCAAGAGCAATCAAGCTGCGGTTTGTGATAGATGGGAGGATAGAGTTAGAACGTGGAGTGAGGTAAGCATTGCCTTTGATAGCAAAGAAGTTAGCAGCACCACATTCGTCGATATAACGTTTTTCTTTTGGGTCGAGATAGAACACGTTAGAGTAGCCCATATCGTGACTTTCTACTGTAGCTGTCATAGATGCAGCGTAGTTACCACCAACTTTGATATTACCTGTTCCGAGAGGAGCAGCGCGGTCGTATTTCCGGCTGAGCATGAATGGAGTAGATTTGAAACCGCCTTTGAAGTAAGGGCCTACTGGAGTAACGAATACTACGAATTCGTAGTCGTCAGCTGGTTTAACACCTACAAGAGGAGTTGTTGCGAATAATACAGGGCGGATGTAGAGAGAAGCGCCTGTTCCGTAAGGTGGGATGAAATCAGCGTTGAGTTCAACTACTTTTTTCACTGCTTCTACGAATTTTTCGAGTGGAAGTTCTGGCATTTGGATGCCGCGGCAAGAGTCTTGCATACGACGACCGCCGTCTTCGATACGGAATATACGAACTTTACCATCTACACCACGGAAAGCTTTCATACCTTCGAAACATTCTTGAGCATAGTGAAGAACTGCAGAAGAGATATGAAGAGTGATTTCTGGAGTGTCGCATACGCGAAGTTCGCCCCATGCTTTGTTTGTGTAAGTACAACGAATGTTGTAAGGAGTAGGAACATAGCCGAATCCAAGGCTACCCCAATCAATGTTTTGTGCCATGATTTAAGTTTTTAATGATTAGTTATTAGTTGTTAGTGATTTTAAGTATATTCGTGACTCATTACCCATATTAAATAATAAGTCGATGATGCTTAAATTGGGTGTGAACCCGAATTTTGAATCGAAAATTTGATAGTATGGGTTATTTAATTCGTCATACAAAGATACATTAAATTTTTTAGGATTTATCACTTCTCGCAAATCTTTTGTGTTAAAATTTGAAATTTCATTATAACAGTCTGAAAGAGAGAAGTCTATTTTTGTGAAATTGAGGAGTTCGAGTGTTTTTTGTTGTATTTCGAGGTTGAAATCTATTAGAAAATTGTATTTTTTTTCGTAAAAATGGGTATAGTCATCGCAAAAATATTCAAAAAAAGGAGATGAATTGTATGCAGACTGGATTGTACGCCAATGTAGTTGTTGCCAATTATCGTGTGTAGATATTTGTATTTCTTTTATTGGTGTTTTTTCTTTTGGTTTGAGAATTGGTATTGTGAGGTCTTGTATTCCGTTAGCGGTTAGTATTGAGCAGCGGTTGGTGTACGTTTGTTTTATGTAGTGGGAGTGTATGTCAATTGTGCATCCGCCTTGAATTAGATGGGCGTAGTATAGTATGTTTCCGAGATAAGTGAGGGGGAGTGTGTAATTCATAATTCATAATTCATAATTCATAATTCATAATGAAATAAAGTTGATGTAAGTACAATTATGAATTATGAATTTCGTATTAATTAAATTTCCATTTTATGAAGTATTTTATCATATTTGTGATGTGTATCCAGAGAAGACGCGGAGAGTGATATGAGCCTTGAGCGTGGTTGTGGATGATTTCTACAGCGGGATACATTACAGTGCGGTAGTGCTCGTGTATTCGGCGAGTGAGGTCGATGTCTTCTGGATACATGAAAAAACGAGGGTCGAAGAGACCGACTTGTCGAAGGGCTTCGCAGCGTAGGAACATGAAACAACCTGAGAGATAAGGGGCATCTAGTAGTTGTGATTTGTAGTTAGGTAGGTTGTAGAAGTCATGGTTTTCGAATTTGGCATTGCGACTGCGGGTCCAAGCGCGTGGGAGAAAACGGCGAGCAAATAGGTCGAATGGTGAGGGTAGTTGTTTTGCGAGGTATTGTATGTTTCCGTTTGGGTAGCGTACGAGAGGCATTACGTGACCGATATCGTGGTGTGTGTCCATAAAATGGATAAGTTGGGTTATGACGTTTGGAGAGAATTCGATATCGGAATTTAGTACGAGATGATATTTAATGTTAGTTTTTATTGATTTTTCGAGTGCTATATTGTGGGCTTTGCCGTATCCGAGGTTTGCTTTGTTGAATATGTATGTTGCGGGAAGGAACATGAAAGTTTCTGTCATTATCTCGGAGTTATCAATGAGCCAAATTTCGTTAATTTCGGGGCATTTACGTAGTAACCGAACTATTTTTTGTACTTCGGGTGCTGGTGTGTGATATAGAACTATTGAGACGTTTATCATGATTTATTTTATATTGATAGGTGTTCTTTGGCTTTGTCGAGGGCAGCACGAACGATTTTGTCCATGTCGTAGTATGAGTATTCAGCTAGTCGGCCACCGAAGATAAAGTTGTTTTTTTGAGAGGCGAGGACTCTGTACTTGAGATATAGAGCATTATTTTGTGCGTCGTTAATTGGGTAGTATGCCTCTTCTTTTCGGTTCCAAGAGATAGGATATTCTCGAGTTATAATGGTTTGAGGTTGTGTCCCATATTCGAAGTGTTTGTGTTCGATGATACGAGTAAAAGGTATCTCTTTTTCGGTGTAATTTACGACGGCATTACCTTGGAAGTTTTCGGTGTCGAGTAGTTGATGTTCGAAACGGAGGCTACGATATTCAAGTTCTCCGTAGCAATAGTCGAAATATTCGTCTAGCATACCTGTGTATACTATGGTATGTGCTAGTTCATCTAGGGATTTACGATTTTTGTTGTAATCGATATTGAGTTGTATTTCACAGTTTTTTAGTAGTCGGAATATTAGTTTGTTATATCCCCCTTGAGGTATTCCTTGGTATGGGTCGTTGAAATAGTTATTGTTATATGTAAAGCGGAGTGGTAGTCTTTTGATAATGAAAGAAGGAAGTTCGGTTGTTTTTCTTCCCCATTGTTTTTCTGTGTAGCCTTTGATTAGTTTTTCGTAAATATCAGAACCGACGAGTTTAAGAGCTTGTTCTTCGAGATTTTTGGGTTGGATTTTTGCATATTCGGCGCGTTGTTCTTCTATTTTTATTTTAGCTTCGCTAGGGTCGGTAATTCCCCATAGTTGGCGGAAGGTGTTCATGTTGAACGGAAGATTGTATAGTTTGCCTTTGTAGTTTGCGAGGGGTTCGTTGGTGAAGTGGTTGAATGGTACGATAGTATTGACGAAGTTCCATACTTCGATATCAGAAGTGTGGAATATGTGAGGACCGTATTGGTGGACATTGATGCCAGCAATATTTTCGCAATATAGATTGCCCCCTATGTGAGGACGTCGGTCGACAATTAGACATTTTTTGCCATTTTGTGTTGCTTGGTAGGCGAAAACTGCACCATAGAGACCAGCACCAACTATGAGATAATCGTATTTTTTCTTCATTATTTGCGATATTTAATGAATCCGCGTATAGCCCAATTGGCTAGATAGTATAGACTGCGTATTAGACCAAGTTTTTCGACTTTGTAATATACAAGAAATTGAGGTTTTATTACTTTTTTCTTATTGCGAGATACGGAATTTCCGAGGATGCGATAAGAACCAATTATTTGTTGGTTGCCCCAAGCTTCGCCTGTTTTTTTGATAATTTCTAGCCAATAGATGTAGTCGTCTCTGAGAGATTTAAATTCTTCGTGGAGATAAATTTTGCCGTATTTGCTAGTGTCGTATAGTCCAGTGAGGCAAGTTATAGAGCATGTTTTGAGTAGGTCGGTGTATGTTGTGTATTTGGGTGGAATGAATGGCACAAGGCATTCGTTGTTGTTTGCGTCGATACGTTTGTGAGCGCCATAAACGAGTAGGGCATTGTGTTCATGCATTAGAGTCAACTGAGATTCAAGGAAGAATGGTTCCCAAAGATCGTCAGCATCGAGAAGTGCAATGTATCGGCCTTCGGCACGTCTGATTCCATTGTTACGAGCAGCCGCAGAACCTGCATTAGGTTGATTGAATATTTTTATTCGTGAATCAATATCGCAATAAGTACGAACGATGTTTTCGCTATTATCTTTAGAACCATCGTTAATGATGATCATTTCCCAATTTGAATATGTTTGGGCAAGCACGCTATCTATTGTTTGGGCAATGAAAGTTTCAGCGTTGTATAGAGGGGTTATAATTGATACTAATGAGTCTTGCATATAAAGTGTTTTATGTAGAAAATGAATAGATGGTATACTATTGAAATTCTGCTTTTAATTTTTGTTAATAGAGGTCTTTTGCTACGTGTTAGTAGGTTGTTTGATATAGAAGTTAATGAGTCGTTGTGTCGGCGATATAAAATTAGAGGAGTTTTAAGAAAACAAACTTTGCCTATTATTTCGGTGATCAGACCAATCCATAAATCATGCCCGAAAATAGAGGTATTGGGAAAAGGTTGTATGGCGTGTAATATTTTTTTGTTGAAGGCCATACAGGCCCCGCAATAGGAGCATTTTATGATATTTTTTAAGATACCTTTTCCAGATTTATAGTATGCAAAAAAAGATTGTTCTATTGGTTCTAGTTGTTGGTTTGTGATGATTGCATCGCTACAGACTAAATCGTAGCTTTTCAAAGTATTAAGAATAGTTGTGTATTTGTTTGGGAGCCAAACATCGTCTTGATCTGATAAAAAAATGTATTCGCCTTTGGCGTGTATAATAGCATTTTCGAAATTTTGTGTAAAATTATGGAAGTTGGCATTTAGAATTTTAATTCTATTGTCGTTCAAAGATAGAATTATGTCAATAGTTTTATCTGTAGAATTATCGTCAGAAATGATGATCTCGTCATCTATGTTTATTTGTGATAATATAGATGTTAGTTGTTCCTTTATGTATTTTTCGCCATTATAGGTGGCGATGCATATAGAATTCATTTAGAATTATGTTTAATGAGATATTTTATTTTGTGTATCCAAAAGTCCATTTTGCTATTAAAGACGAAATGATAATTTTTGTATACATCAATTGTTTTGTTGTAAATTTGCTTGATGTTTTTTATTCGGGATATGATGTTGAATTTATATTGATTTATGCCAAGAGTGTTATTGTCATGTAAGCGGTATAAAGTTAGAGGTTTGTTGATGTGAATTAGTTTGCCGTGTTTGCATATTTTTATGGCAATCCAAGCGTCGTGCATTACAATTCCATTTGGGAATGGTAGAATTTTGTTTTTGCAGAGGTCATTCATTAGCATAGTGCATCCGGTGACACTATTGCAAAAAGCAAGGAATTTGATGTTGTTATTTAATATTTCGGGTTTGATGCCTGCGTATTTCCAGAAACTATTATTGATAATGTTATTGTTATTGTCTATAATAGTTAGGTCGCTATGGACAAGGATTGGGGTTTGTTGTGTTTGTTTTTGTTCGATATATTTAATGGTTTTGATAGATTCAGATATTTTATTAGGTAGCCATATATCATCTTGATCGCAGAACATTATGTATTTGCTTGAAGATTGCGATAAGAGTAGTTCGAAAGATTTAATAACACCAATATTTGTATTTGTATTGTTTGGGATTATTATGATATTGTTAGGGTGCTGTCTTTGGTAAATGTCAATTATTTTTTTTGTAGAATCGCACGAAGCATCGTCGCGTATAATAAGTCTCCATTCTTTATAATCTTGATTTAGAATGGAGTCAAGAAGTTGTGTTAAGTATTTTTCTCCGTTGTATGTTGATAATAAGATGTCGATCATCTTTTTTGTTTTTTGAAATGTTGTTTATAGTCTTTTTCCCAAAAAGTAGTAGCTTCTTCTAGTTGTCTTATTTTTATTTTTTGAGGAGAGGACCCAATAGTATCAAATATAGTAGAAGCATAGTTTACTTTGCTTTCCATAGTGAGGGTATGTTTTTGGATGCTATTAGCTTGGTATAATGCATACGCTATAAAAATTAGAGTAAATATTTGTCGAGGAATTTTGTCTTTAACATTAGATTCGATGCAGAGTTTTATGGTGTATATAATTAGGAATGGGATAAAGAAAGAACGGAGTCTATTTAGGAGAAAGTAGTATTGAAATAATATGATAATAATAGTTGTGCATATCCACATTATCCAATGCCATTTAGTGTTTTGTTTAAAGTCGGAGTAGTATGCGATGATGAGTATAGTTCCGATGTATATTGGCATTACAGCTTGGATGATTTCTTTTTGAGAGAAGTGGTGTTTGATAGAGTGTAGTGTGTGTTCTGGTATTATTTTTAAGTTTTCAAGTGTGTTGATGAAGATATTTTCAAACGGAATTATTAGTAGCAGTGCGAAAGTTATGATTAATAGAATATAAGCACGGATATCTATTTTTATGTGTGAAGTTAGAATAATAGTAGTTAGAATAATTAGAATAAAAAAGATTGATTTATGAAAAAATATAGCAGTGATTAGAAGTATAATAGCAAGGTTTGTTTTTTTTTTCTGATATGCGATAAAAGCAAAAAGGCATATAGCAGTGGCAAGGCATTGTCGGAGTTCACATAACATAAGGTTGTAGTCAAAGACAACTAATGCAAGTAGGGCGAGGCATCTGTGTTTTGGTATTTGGTTGAATAGTAGGTATATTGGTATGAAATATAGGATTGATATAATACAAGTCATACCCCAGAAAGATATATTTAGTGTATTTAGAATACCACAAAACACATTAAATCCGATTTCGAAGTTCCAAGGGTTTTCGAAGTTATTATTTAGGATGTTTTTTATTGAAGGTATAGTTTCATAGAATTCGACATATTGAGTAATATCCGGGCCGAAGTAGAATTTTATACAAACGAGAAAAGATATTGATATAAAAGCTATTTTGAATAATTGATTTTGTGCTTTAGGATATTTGTCGAAAAGCATTTCAATTAAGGAAAATCCTAATGCGGTAATTATGAGAATTACAAAATAGTTCATTAATATTATTTTTTTGCAAAGGTACTAAAAATAACCGAAATAAAAAAGCACTGCTATGTTTTTATTAGCAGTGCTTTGTATTTTATCGCAAGCGTAAATTATCGTGAGATAATTATTCAGCAGCAGGAGCTTCTGTTTCTTCTGTAGCGGCTTCTTCTGCGTTAGCAGCTTCTTGAGCAGCGAGAGCTTCAGCTTTTTTCTTAGCGATTTCTTCAGCTTTAGCTTTGTTAGATGCTTTTTCAGCTTCGAGACGAGCTTTCATGTTAGCAGCTTTAGCATCAGCTTCTTGTTTAACGATAGCTTCAACAGCTTTAGTTTTGTTAGCTTTCCAAGCTTCGAAACGTTTTTCTGCTTCAGCTTCGTTGAATGCGCCTTTTTGTACACCACCGAGAAGGTGTTTTTTCAAAAGCACACCTTCGCCTGAAAGGATGTTGCGAACTGTGTCAGTTGGTTGAGCACCGCACATTACCCAATAAAGAGCGCGTTCGAAGTTAAGATCGATAGCTGCAGGGTTAGTGTTTGGGTTGTAAGAACCAATACGTTCTACAAAACGTCCGTCACGTGGAGCACGTGAATCAGCGATAACAATGTGGTAGTAGGCATACCCTTTACGACCATTGCGTTGCAATCTAATTTTAGTTGCCATTCTTTTCTTTGATTTTTAATGTGTTAATACCTAAAATGCTTTTTCTCGAAAAGCGGTGCAAAGGTACGATTTTTTTTTTGAATATGCAAATATTTTGGCGTGTTATTTTTCTTATTTAAAAAGGCTTTTTATTGTTTGATATATATATTTATGTTTTTCTTTTGTAAATAGTTGTTTTATAATTCGTAGGAGAACCCTTATAAAGAGAGCAAATTGAGCTATTATTCCAATTTCTTTTGCCATTTGTTTGTCGTAGAATAGAATACTATTATAGCGAGATGGGGTCATGTTTTGAGCGTAGTTTAGTACAGACAATTGGTGTTCTATTTTAGAATTTAGGATAATAGATTTGTATCCTAGTTTGAATAGTCGGTAGAAATAGCAGATGTCTAGGTCGTCAAGAGGGTATTCGTTAGGAAATTGACCTATTTTGTTGATGGCCTTTGTTTTGATTAGAGTAGCAGAATTGAATGCAAAATGACATTTATTGCTCGTGCCAGGTTTAATTCCAGATAGGAACCATTTTGGTCCTAAAATAGGGTTGTATTTTACGGGAGAGAGTTGATGGTTGCCATTAAATATGCGTGGCACTATGCATGCAACACAGTCATCTTTTTGCGCGTTAGAAATGGCGTGGTATAGTTCTTTGAAATATTTGGTTGTTAGACAAGAGTCCTGATCAAGCAAGAGCAACCAATCTATATTTTTTTTATTAGCTTGATTTAGGGCATAATTGTATGCTCCGGCTAACATCTCATTGGATGTTGCATTGTAGATTTCAAATTGTGGGTTTGGAGTTATTGGAGATGGGGTATAGTTGTTGTATACAAGTATATCAAAATCAAATAAATCATTAATTTCTCGTTTGGCATTTAAAAGAGAAATTAATGATTTACTTTGTGTTATGTTGCATCTATATAGAACAACGACGACTTGTATGTGGTGTTTTATTTGCATAATATCCAAGCTTTTTGGGCTGTAGGCACATTGTTTCGAATGCTATCCATATAGTCAATTGCATCGTTGTATTTAGTAAAACTAATGGCCGAAATTCGATATTTTCCGTTGGTCTCGATTATTATTAGTTTTGAGCGATCGAATATGGTGTGATTAGATATGTATGTTTCAGCGTCTTTGCGAGATGTGAGACTTGCAATGATAAGGTGATATTTTTTTTGTAAGGAGTTTGTTGTTAGGGGAGAAGAGTTGATCGTGTTTGTGGTATCAATTGTTTGAATAGATTCAGTAGTATTTATGGTTTTTATGTTTTTTATACTATCATTTATGTTTTGAACTTTGTAATTTGTAAATTGTTTATAGAATGAGGCTTCGTGAGTTGAGTTGGTTGTAGGTGTAGGAATTAGGAGAGAAAGAATAGATATTATGGTTAGCATAGCAACGTAGCGTAGTGCGTTTGAAGACACACGAGGTACGTTTAGAATGATAGTATTGCTATTGTTTGTAGAAGAAGCGAGTTGTTTTAGGTGTACGACAGGAAGTCCGATGTTTTCGGGTAGGAATTTGCAGTCAATGTCTCGGAGAGTAATATTGCCATTGATTAGCGAGAGAGAACCGATGCGTCCAAAGAGGAATGTGTTGCCTGTGTGGAGAGATGTAGTGATTTGCTCTACATCGGCTTTGATCGCTTGGATGGCTTCGGTATAAGAGATATGGCGGTCTTGCATGTACGCTTCGGCAAGTAGGCCATCGTGATAGGTGAGAAGTGAATTGAATCTTATGCGTTGAGTTGGGGCATATAGACGATTGTTGCGCACGATAGCCTTATCGCGATAGGTAAGAAACCCACCGAAACCAGGCACGATAACGCATTCGTGCTTGATGATAAGCGATTCTATATGTTGGACAAGATTTTTCACGATGCAAAGATACAAAAAAAAGTTGAAAGTTGAAAGTTGAAAGTTGAAAATTGATCACACTTTGTATTTTAATTTTTTAATTTTAAATTTCAAATTTCAAATTTTCAATTAGTTGATTGGAATATGTGGTTGGAGCGGATTTTATTTCATTGAACTTATTATTAATAATGTGATTGAGGTCGGACGTGCAGAAAGTTATGTTTGTAATGAGGCTTTCGATGGCGCGGAAAGCTGAGATTTCGTCGAGGTCTTGAGGATTTATGTTGTCAATTGCCATCTGCAAAGAGGTCATATTGCTTGTGTCGAGTAGATAGCATGCTAGGCGTGCGAGAGTGTGGTAGGCAGTGAGGCGGAGAAGGTGGTTTTCGCTTTGTTCTAGTTGAAGAATTTGTTCGATTAGGGTAGTTTTGCGTAGTAGACTAAAAGCGAAAATTTCGGCAAGTTCGATAGTAGAGATGCCATCAGTCCACTCAGCAAGGCGTTCGGCAGTGAGTTCTTGGGGCGGACAAAGCACTGTGGCAAGGAGTTTTGTTTCGCGAATTGGGAGTAGCCAAAGACGATAGGAGAGGGTGTAGTTGGGGATGTAGTTTTGTGCGATTTCGACAATACGAGACCAAGCAACGCCGAAATTTTGTTTGTATTCGAGGCCCGAATTGTCGATATTTTCGGCACAAATGCCGTTCATAGATAGATAAATTGCGCGGCGGATTGATTTTATTTGGTTTTCAATCTCTTCATTTACAGCGAAATATTTTATTTGTTTCATTTCTTTTGAAAAAATATTATAAAAATGTTGTGAGATTCAATAAAAAGTTGTAACTTTGCACTCGCAAAACAGACCTGGTGGATGTAGCTCAGTTGGTTAGAGTATCAGATTGTGGTCCTGAGGGTCGTGGGTTCGATCCCCATCATCCACCCAGCTTTTT
>JAZRCE010000042.1:0-3705 GCA_045635445.1 Candidatus Aphodosoma sp. | reverse complement strand
GGTAGTAGTCTTTGTCGTGGATGTGTATATAGTTGTTTTTCACCGCTTCACGCACTTCGGTTGATAGCAAATAGTCGTCAACGAAAGGTTTAGTAGTTTCCGATGCAAATTTCATCATCATACCCGCAGGGGTGTCGGCGTTCATATTTGCATTTTCGCGAGTTACGTCATTGTTCTTAGTGTCAATGATTTCGAGGAACATATCGCGAGTTTTCGAACGACGTGCAATCGAACGTTTATCACGATAAGCAATATAGCGTTTTGCTACATCCTTGCGCGAAGATTTCATAAGTTCCAATTCCACCATATCTTGGATCTCTTCCACGCTCATTTGTTCTTTGCCTTTATAGGCAATTCGGTCAGCAATTTGGCAAAGCAATGCATCGTCCTCACCCATATCGGTACTCATCATTGCCTTACGGATTGCAGCTTTAATTTTTTCCTCGTTGAAACCAACGATACGACCATCTCTTTTGACTACTGTTTGAATCATGACGTTATTTTTCCTTTTGTAAACGTAAATTATCATTAATTATCCGTCAATGTAGAGTAATAATTTATGGTTAATTTGTGGTAATTTGCGTTTAACTATGTTATAATCTGTTTTTCTAATTTTTGTGTATTTTATGTGCTTTTTGATGTTCGATATCGCATTAAGTATTTGAAAATGTGTGCCACTATCGAAAATCGCAAGCGACAACAAAGTTATAAAAATTCTCCGAAATAGACAATAATAAAATCAACAAAAAATAAAAAGTTTTCCAAAATAATTTTTATATTGCTAATTTTTAATGTTTTAATTTTTGTGATTCGCGAAAAAGTTTTCCAAAAGTAAAAATTGCACAAATGAGGAGTGGTGTTTGCTTTGAGTGCTTTTATTGTGGTTTATAGTGTGTTAGTGATTTTTTTGTTTGATTTTAGGTGTGTGCTTAATGTGGGTACATGGCATGCCGTGTCCGTTTCAGTTGAAATGTTGAGCGTATGATTATTTTTTTGAACGATGCAGCGACACACGCCTCGTGTGTCCGATTAGGCATCAGGCTAAAAAACTAAATAGCGAAGCGTCTAGATATTCTAAATATATATATAAGCCATACTCCTTGAAAAATCCAAAATATCAGGTATTTCTAGAATATCCGCATAAAAACAACCTTTTCAATATCCTCTTTTCAACTAAACAGACAAAGAAACCTTACCTAGCCTTATCTTTAACATAGTATAAATATAGGATAAATATACTATAAACATACTATAACTTGATGTGCACACAAAGAAAATCCATCCTTTTTAGTATTTGCGCAAGCAAGATATTTCAAAATGACTTATATCAAAAAAAATATTCCTAAAAACCTTGCTCAATCCAAAAATAATCTTTACCTTTGCGCTTGACATACGATACACCTAAGTGGTTTATTCTTGGTGTATCAATTTATAGCATTTTTGCTCATTTCTTCTAGTATAAAGTTTGGCGACTTAATGAGATGAAGGAATAAGTTGAAAAATGCTCACGTATAATAGCGTGAGCTTAACTTATTCGTATCTCAAGGTTACGCCAAACACCTATACTAGCGAGAAAGTTAAGTTCTCGCCTTTTTTTGTACCTATATTTATAATTTATAAAAGTTGCGCCCGACACGAATTTAGGGAAATGTTATGAAAAAACATCTCTTGCTCTTATTAGTTTTTTTCTTTTCATGTACTTTATGGGCTTATGATATTGTAAAAGATAATTTTTCTTATAATATTGATGACATAACAAAAACGGCAACAGTTGTTGATTATGATGATTCCAATCTTGATATACTCGGAATGGTTATTATTCAAAGAGAAATTTATCACGATGGGGAAATTTATAAAATTACTTCTATTGGTGATAATGCTTTCGATTTTTGTCATGAAATAAAAGATATCACAATACCAAGAACTGTTACTAAAATTGGGAATGCAGCATTTTACGCTTGCAGTAATTTGGAATATATACGTCATTCTTGTGTATTGACCTCATTAGGAGAGGGTGCTTTGGATGAGACATTATGGTTGAGTAATCAACCTAATGGTTGTGTGTATTTTGGTAATTGTTTATACAAATATAAAGGAGAAATGCCAGAAAATACATCTGTCGAAGTTATCGACGGAACCTTGTTTATTTGTGATTTTGCTTTTGAATCTTGTGATAATCTCGTTAATATAACTTTTCCTAATACACTCAAATATATTGGTAAATATGCTTTTTCAGGTTGTAAATCTCTCACTTCTATTACTATACCTAATAGTGTTGATTCTATTGCTATTATGGCTTTTACGGGATGTCAATCTCTTGTTAATGTTGAATTAAGCACTTCTCTTAATTTATTGAAATCAAATATATTTAGTTCTTGTGGTAGTCTCACATCTATTGATTTATCACATATTACTAATATAGAATTTGGTGCTTTGGGTTACTGTTCTTCTCTTGAATCTGTTGTATTTAGTGATAGTTTATCTATTATTGATAAATATGCATTTTTGAATTGTGAAAAATTAGATAGTTTAATTTTTCCTGCATCTTTAGATAGTATTGGAGAGTCTGCTTTTTATGGTTGCTCAGGCATTAAATATATGGAAGTACAAGCAATCACTCCTCCTCGAATTCATAAAAATACATTTGGTAGTGTAAGTCGTGATATTGAATTTATTGTACCTGCAGAAGCCTATAGCGCTTATGCATCACACGAATATTGGAAAGTATTTATGGGAGGAGAAGAGATAACTTTTGATGAACATATAACCGATAAACTTAATAATATCTACTATAATTCACAAGGTAAAATTTTATATTTCAATGTTGATAATCCAAGAGTTGTAGTTGTTTATGATACAATGGGTAGAATTATAATGAAAGAAGTTGTAGATGCAACTACGCAGCAGCTTTTTTTAGATTTAAATAGAGGTATTTATGTTATCAATATAACAACAACCAATCAATCAACCGTACAAAATAAAATCATAGTGAAATAATGTTCAGTCCATCAGTCTATTTGGATTTATAATACAAAAAATAAGTACTGAATATTCAAGAATAAATAATAAAAAATCGCATCATGCAAGGGTGCGATTTTTGTTTGTATATAGGGGGCTATCCTAAAAACATTGCTGTGTTCACAGCTGTGATGTTTGGTGCAAAGTGGTGAGTATCGGTGTCGTTGGAGAGAATGAAACTATGGAGTAGTGGTTTGTCGAGGATTTCTTCAATGCCGTTTATGTGACGTGCATCGATAGGTGATACTCTCTTAGTCATCTTGATTTCAAAGGCATAATATCCGTGTTGAGTTTCTACTAAAAGGTCAACTTCGCGGCCATCTTGTGTGCGTAGATGTTTAATTCCAAAAATCACGCCATTTTGTGGAATTGTACTCCAAAAAACACGCCAGTGTGTAGATTACTGATAATGGATAATATGTTATATAGTGTATGGATAGTAGTGGACGGATAATCGTAAAAAGTGAAAAAAGCCCCAAGAGATGAAACTCCTGAGGCTTTTGTTTTATGAATATAATTTACAATTCAATTATGAATTATGAATTGTGAATTATGCATTAATTACATGTCCCATTGTTCGAGTGTACCGAGCAATTCGTCGAATGTGTGACATTTTGCTTTTTCTTGTACCTCTTTGATTTGGTTGTGTACTGCTTCATCGTAGCTTTCTGTTGGTACGGCACGAAT
>JAZRCE010000041.1:0-26462 GCA_045635445.1 Candidatus Aphodosoma sp. | reverse complement strand
TCCATATATCGTTGGCAAAATATCATAATATTGATGAACTCCTTGCGACAAATTACGATAAATAGTATCATTATAGTGACCTATCCATTTGAATGTATCTCCTTCACATAGATATACTATCGTGTCTGTCTGATATATTGGCGCCACATACAAATTTAATCTAAAAATACTATCACACCCGTTTTGTGTAGGATAGCGTTTTACTAATATAGTATCGCCTACAGGTAAATTATCATAAATGTTACCTTGCCATCTCAATGTATCATCCTCACATATTACACTATCCGTAGATTCATAGTATGTTGGATTAACTGTCAATATAAGTTCGTAAATACTTTGACATCCAGCTGGTGTTTGAGCTATTTCTGTAAAAACATGAGTTTTTGGTTCTAATTCTGAATATGTTTTACCTCGCCATATATAAGTGTCATTTTGACACATTGTATATTCTGTCGTTTGTTTTTCTGTAGGATATACAATCAACACAAGAGTATGGATACTATCACATCCATAACCTACTGTTTCTAGAGAATCATATATATAATACGTACCTGCTTTTATGTTTTGGAATATTGTATCATTAAGATGTCCCTCCCACTTTCGAACTTCATTATCACACATCTCAATAGTATCTGTATCAAAATAATAAGTTGGAGCAACATATAGTTTGAGTGAGTAGACACTATCACATCCTTTTTTAGTTCTTAATGAATCGTAAAAAAAGTAAGTTGTATCTGCTTTATAAAAACCATTTCCTTTATAATATTTTTTCTTTTGCCATATAATAGTATCATTTTCGCATATAGTTGCTGATTCTTGGGGCATATTGTAACACGGATTTACTGTAAAATTTACTGTCACAAAACTATCACATTTATGTACACTTTCTAATGTGTAATTATACACTTTAGATTGCGTCAAAACATCTAAAGTATCATCTTTATGTTTAAGTATATACGGCAGTTTGCACTCACATTCCGAAATATTAATTAATGTATCAGGTTTTGGAACTATTATTGTTTTCAGAGTAATAATACTATCACAACCATATTTACTACGTAATTTCATTTTAAACTCTCCTCCGATCTTAATGGTAGAGTCTTTCGATGCTATAGTAACCGAATCTTTCATATATTTATATTCCCACACAATCGAATCTCCATCACAAATATATCGCGTTTTTGCAGGTAGATTATATGTATCAAATATACGTAATTTGGCTGAAACAGTATCTTGAGTATGTCCACAATCAGGACAATCTGTAGTGCCTGGACACAAAATATTCCTTTTGGTAACAACCATTTTTATATCATACACACCAGTTGTATCATACAGCTCTGGTATTGGTATTCTCAATTTCTTGCCATCGCCATTATAAAGAGTAGTATCTGATCCTTCTTTTCCTCTTAAAAACCACTCTATTTTATCATAGTCATAATTTATTACCGCCTCAATATCAGTTTGCTCATTATAACAAAAACCCATTTCATTAACACGTTTACCTTTTAATAGCATATACGCACCAAGAGGCAAAAGATTATTACCTACATTATAGCCATAAGATTCATATTTACCTATACCATAAGTGTAAGCTAAAAAACCATCTCCACTCGATATAATCTTATGACTTCCCTCTCCAAGCTTTATCCTTGCAAATGAATATTTTGTATTCCCTGGAACAATAACAAATTGAGAAGCTATCTTTCCATTATCTAACTCTACTTCATTAACATTAGACGTTTTTGTAATAATATTGACATAATGATAAGTAGTTGCTTTATTTATATTATAAGTCAAAAAGGAAATTTCATCTATACTTTGCTCTAATGGAGGAATAAAAATCATAGAAGGATCCCCAAATCGTCTATATTCTCCTTTCATTGAATTTGCATCTTGCGTTGAATGATATAAAAAACACATAATTGGATATGATGAATTCAAATATATGGCATCTGCTATCGCATACAAATGCGATGACACATCTTCTGGTATTATATCATCTGGATCCATCGTTGATTTATATAAAGCAAATTCATACGATTCTGCTTTATTTAAAATAGTATCAATAACATTATCAATGTAAATCTTGGTTCCATCATACATTGCAGTAACTTTCACAACATTAACATCTTGTATAGCAGAACCCGTCACAACAAATTCCTTACCCCACATATATGTCGGCAATGATTGTTCAACAATATGATCATCTGTACCATAGTCAAGTGGAATTTTGGCACTTTGTCCGCCATTAAAAACAGCTATTTCTTGATTAGCACAAATAATTGTTCCTGACAAATCATCTTGAGGTCTAAATCCTCTAACTTGATATGCCTGCCCCTCATTTAAGGTTACTGTAAAAGGATCCGTTGAAAATGAATCACCTAATTTAATAGAGTCTGAAGGTGTTATTTTTATTGTTGTATTATTTTTTGTTGCCACTACTGCAAATTCAGTTGCTTGCCTATCTCCTGAAAATGTCTGTATAATATACTCCTTTGACAATGCCTCTATAGGCAAAACATTTGTTGCATCATACGACTCCACATTATGATTTGATGCATATAAAGATATATCAGCATTTGAAGTTATAATCAAACCACGATCCATTACTTCAGATTCACTATTCAAATAGCCGTGCTTATTTTCTATTTTTAATTGTCCTAAATTATTTTGAGAGCAATAAAATACTGTATCTAATCCTGTAAGAGGATTTTTTACTTTTACTTCGGCTAAAGCACTACGAGTTGAAGCATACAAATAAAACTCCAAAACATCATCATTACCTTGACCCGTTGCATTAAGCATGAAAGTCACATAAAACTCCCTCCCTTCTGTTGAAAATGGTTTATAATTCTCATATGTCTCAGCATACGAAACTACAAACGACAATATCGTAATAAAAAATAATAATATCTTTTTCATATAATCAATTTAGTTCACAAATAAATACAATTTCTCTTACCAAACCTACTCACAATACTATGTTTTGTATCAGTTTTTCTTGAAACCGTAACCTCCATTACGTCAGAACAAAACATCACTAAACACTTGTAAATAAGCCCAATAACGCACAATATTGAGTAAACTACCCCAATATACATTTAATCTACAAAGATAAGAATTATTTTTTATTTCAACAAAAAACAGACACATATTTTAATCAACCCTATTTATTACATACTATAAACATATCATAAATATACTATAAATATATGATAAATATACTATAAACATATTATAACTCTACCATCAAGCAAACACTTCCCCACCACTCACACCACTCTTTTCTATCACACTCTACCAAGCAAAACTAAACAAAAACCCATAAAATTAAATTTTGCAAAATAAGCAACCACAAACACCCCTTTTTTCAATATTTTTTTGTAACTTTGCGAGTTGAAAATTTTCAAGACTAAAGACAATGCAAAACATTAGAAATATTGCTATCATCGCACACGTCGACCATGGCAAAACCACATTGGTCGACAAGATGTTGCTTGCTGGTCAGTTGTTTCGCGAGAACCAACAAACTGGCGAACTTATGCTCGACAATAATGACCTCGAACGCGAACGCGGAATCACTATTTTGTCAAAAAATGTGTCAATCAACTACAAAGACACTAAAATTAATATCATCGACACCCCAGGTCACGCCGACTTTGGCGGCGAAGTTGAACGCGTACTCAACATGGCCGACGGATGTTTGCTCCTCGTAGATGCTTTCGAAGGTCCAATGCCCCAAACTCGTTTTGTTCTACAAAAAGCTTTACAAATTGGACTAAAACCTATCGTTGTCATCAACAAAGTCGACAAACCTAACTGCCGTCCTGACGAAGTACAAGAGGCTGTATTCGAACTCATGTTCAACCTCGACGCCACCGAAGAGCAACTCGACTTCCCTACCATCTATGGTTCGGCAAAAAACAATTGGATGTCAACCGATTGGAAAAATCAAACTGAAAACATTTTCCCACTTCTCGACACTATCATCGAACATATTCCTGCACCTCCAGCCCTCGAAGGTACGCCTCAAATGCTCATCACTTCGCTTGACTTCTCAAGCTACGTAGGTCGTATCGCCGTTGGTCGTGTGCATCGTGGCACTCTCCGCGAAGGTCAAGATATTGCACTAGTAAAACGCGACCGTACTGTAGTGAAACAACGCATCAAACAATTGCAAACATTCACTGGCCTCGGTCGCACTGCAGCACAAGAAGTCCATTCAGGCGACATCTGCGCAATCATAGGTCTTGAAAATTTCGAAATCGGCGACTCTATCTGCGATATCGAAAACCCAGAACCACTCGATCCTATCGCCATCGACGAACCTACAATGTCTATGTCGTTCACCAACAACGACTCACCTTTCTTCGGCAAAGACGGAAAATATGTCACTTCACGCCATATTCACGACCGTCTCATCCGCGAGTTAGACAAAAACCTAGCACTCCGCGTAGAGAAAAATCCGGAATCCGACGTATGGCGCGTATCTGGTCGCGGCGTGCTTCACCTATCTGTGTTAATAGAAACTATGCGTCGCGAAGGCTACGAACTCCAAGTAGGTCAACCTCAAGTTATCACAAGAGAAATCGATGGCACTCTCTGCGAACCTATCGAACAACTCACAGTCAACGTTCCAGAAGAATACTCAAGCCGAATAATTGATATGGTCACTCGTCGCAAAGGCGAACTCCTCTCGATGGAAACACAAAAAGACCGCATCCACATGGAATTCTCCATCCCATCACGCGGCATCATCGGCTTGCGCAACAATGTACTCACAGCATCTGCAGGCGAAGCTATCATGGCTCACCGCTTCCTCGAATACCAACCGTGGAAAGGCGATATCGAACGCCGCAACAACGGCTCTATCATCGCTATGGAATCGGGTACAGCATTTGCCTATGCTATCGACAAACTCCAAGACCGCGGCCGTTTCTTCATATTCCCTCAAGAGAATGTATATGCTGGTCAAGTAGTTGGTGAACATAGCAAAGAAGGCGACCTCGTCGTAAACGTCACTAAATCGAAGAAACTCACCAACATGCGCGCTTCTGGTTCCGACGACAAAGTCAAACTCATACCACCCGTGGTCATGTCTCTCGAAGAAACACTTGAATATATCAAAGAGGATGAATATGCCGAAATTACACCAAACCACATCCGCATCCGCAAAATCATTCTCGACGAAACCGAACGCAAACGCGCAAATAAAAACTAAAAATATTTTTCCGTATCAAAAATATTTTGTAATTTTGCAAAGTTAAAAACTAAGCAAAACAAAAAAATCTAATAAATACTAACAAAGCGAAAACGAGTTTCAAAAAAAATCTTACCACTTGCAATTCGCCATTCGCAACTAAATATCTAAATATATGAAAGAACTTATCAATTACCTTGGCATTATTCTTATGCTCATCGGTGTAGCAGTATTTGTGTACTATCACTTCACTGTTATCGGCGGTGGCAACGAATTCCTTTATGTTGGTTTAGGATGTGTCCTTGTAGGCCTTTTCTCACACATCTTCCTCAACAAACGCATCCGCTGATTTTTTTTACATACGACTTTTTATATAGTACATAAAACATCAGTGTTTTATGTACATTTGTCGTGTTCTTACTACTTACAATCAAAACAATAACAAAGCGAAACTAAGTAAGTCTTGCTACTCGCAACTCACTACTAATAGTCTATAAAATGTCCGACGAACAAACCACAACATTAGACAATCAATTTGCTACGGCCGATTACGGAGATGGCAACATTGTCACACTCGAAGGTCTCACCCACATTCGCCGCCGCGCAGGTATGTATATAGGCAAATTGGGCGATGGCTCAAGTGCCGACGATGGCATCTATGTACTCATTAAAGAGGTGATAGACAACTCTATCGACGAGTTCCGCATGCACTTTGGCAACCGCATCGAGATAACAATCAAGGAGCGTACCGTAACCGTGCGCGACTATGGTCGTGGTATCCCCCAAGGCAAAATGATTGATGCTGTCTCTATTCTCAACACTGGAGGTAAATACGACGACAAAGCCTTTAAAAAATCGGTTGGTCTCAATGGTGTAGGTACAAAAGCAGTGAATGCTCTCTCACACACATTTACAGTGAAATCATTCCGCGATGGAATGGTAAAACAAGCCGACTTCGAACGTGGGAAACTCATAAAAGAATACGACCTCGAACCCACAACCGAAAAGAATGGTACGCTTGTCTGCTTCACGCCTGACTGCGACCCACAACACCCACAAGAACGACTTTTCGACCCTCACTACGCATTCAAAGACGAGTTTGTGGAAACCATGCTCCGCAACTATAGCTATTTGAATACTGGTCTCACTATCACCTACAATGGCAAACGCTTCGTATCAAAAAACGGTCTACTCGACCTTCTAAACGAGGCTACCACATCCGAACCTCTCTATCCTATCGTTCACCTCAAAGACGAAGATATAGAGATTGCCTTCACTCACACCGACCAATATGGCGAAGAGTACTACTCATTCGTCAACGGCCAACACACCATCCAAGGCGGCACACACCAATCAGCTTTCCGCGAAGCGTTTGGTAAAACTATCAAAGAGTACTACAACAAAAACGGCATGGAACTCAGCGACATCCGCTCTGGTCTCGTAGCTGCAGTAGCCGTATCGGTACAAGATCCTGTGTTTGAGTCGCAAACCAAAGTAAAACTCGGTTCAAAAGATATGGGCCCCGACGGTCCTACCATTGCAAAATTCGTAGGCGACTTCGTCAAAAAAGAGGTCGACAACTATCTCCACAAGAATCTCGAGATTGCCGACGTAATGCTCAAAAAGATTCAAGAATCGGAAAAAGAGCGTAAAGCCATTGCCGGAGTAACCAAGTTAGCTCGCGAACGTGCAAAAAAAGCCAACCTCCACAACAAAAAACTCCGCGACTGCCGCATCCACCTCAACGACAACAAAGGCGACCTACGCGACCAATCTTGCATCTTCATCACCGAGGGCGACTCTGCTTCTGGTTCTATCACCAAGACTCGCGACGTCGACACTCAAGCCGTATTCTCGCTCCGCGGTAAACCATACAACTCATACGGACAAACCAAAAAAGTCGTTTACGAGAACGAAGAATTCAACTACCTACAAGCAGCCCTCAACATCGAAGATGGTCTCGAAGGTCTACGCTATAATAAGGTTATTATCGCAACCGATGCCGATGTCGATGGTATGCACATCCGCTTGCTACTCATGACCTTCTTCCTCCAATTCTTCCCCGACTTGGTCAAGAAAGGTCACGTATATATCCTTCAAACACCTCTCTTCCGCGTACGCAATAAAAAAGAGACACGCTATTGCTACACCGAAGAAGAACGACTTGCCGCTCTCGACGAATTAGGAGCTAATCCCGAAATCACACGATTCAAAGGTCTCGGTGAAATCTCGCCCGACGAATTCAAACACTTCATCGGTCCCGATATGCGCCTCGACCAAGTGATGCTCCGCAAAGAAGATGCCGTAGCCGAACTACTCTCGTTCTACATGGGCGACAACACTCCCGAACGTCAAAACTTCATCGTCGAAAACCTCGTAGTCGAAGACGACGAAATCTAAAATCATAAAATTATTATACAACAAAACATATAATTTGGTAACCATGAAAAAATTATATTTCATAATCATAGCATTGTTACTACCAATTATTATCAAAGCACAGTACAATAAAAGCACTGAGCTTTTCCTACAATTTCAAACGAGATTTAATTTATTAGACTCTCTAATATTCACACCAAACAACCAATCACTCGTTCAAGAACAAACTACTGGAGCAATCATCTCTAACTCAACGTCAATTAGCTCAATACAAGTAAAAATTGACTCGCTAATCGAACGCAAAGTCGACGCTCAAAAATTAGCACTAAAACACGAAACAGGATTGAGTGTTACAGGTCAAGCATATTTCCGCCTCGATGATAATCTAAGCATCGATGAAGAAGATGCTGTATCGCGTTATGACGCAAAAATACAAGCTGATTTAAGATGGCATTTCTTGAATAGCGCCGTACTACACCGCAAAGGTCGCCTAAACGAAATAGAGCTACAAGGCGAAATAGACCGAAAAAACTTTGAACGCACAAATATATCTCTTTTGGTGGAAAAACAAAAAGAGTTATTTCGAAAGAAAAACGATAGTTTATTATCAAGCGTATTAAAACATCGCATTCACAATCTTACTTTATTAAATAGCGGACAACAATATCTACTCGAAAATGGCAATATTACCACTGACGATATATTAACAACGCTCAACGAAAAAGCAGAAGCCGAACGCCTATTGGCATCGTTGATAGACACGGTTGCACCAGCAAACACTCTTTATAAACCCACTGGCGTAATAGTAGATATCGACACTACTAAGTTAATGGAATACATTCGTCAATACAATGCCAATTTAAGTATAATTGACTTAAAATCACAACTATTAGAACAACAACGACAAAACAATTCGTATTGGACTACGTTGAATGTATCGCCATACATAAGATACTCTTATTATTTTAGAGACGATATGCCAAACTCTGCAAATGTTGACTTGGGTTTAAGTTTCATCATCCCTCTATCAGGCGAAACCAACAAACAACGCAAGACAATGAACACCGAACTAAAAATATTAGAAATCGAAAAGAACCAGTTATCACAACAAATTATAGACAACATAAAATTGATTTTACTCGACATTGAACGTATGAATCGCGCATCTGAAAGCGAATTATACCGAATGCAAGAAATCAAAAAATATATCCAAACTCGCACTACGGCATATCACAATGGCATTGGAGAATATAATTTTGTGTCTCGCATGAAAGAATATAACACCTACCTCCTATGTTGGGAAAAATTCTTATCTTTCCAATATCAACGTGATTGCCATATAGCCAATCTACAAAACTATCTACCAAACATATCTATATTAGAATTTTGTATAGAAACTAAAATATAAAACCTCCATATAATTTTACACAATCTATCACTTTCAGTATATGAAAAAATTCAGTTTTACACCACACAACCCAAACAACGACATAGAAAACATATTAAAACAAAGAAAGAAAACCATTGCCAAGCAACAACTGATTTTCGCTATTATCTTTATATTTATTTTGATAATAATCCTACTATGGACATTAGATCGCATAATATATACTGAATTTGATGGCTATCTCAATACAGACATGAATGTCTTGCGCTCACCCGAAGATATTTATGTTTTGGAAAACCACAAAAAAGTAGGTGATTTCATTGTACCTGGCGACACATTGGTTTCTTATGTGTATGCCGAAAACTTCTTTAGTCACGAAACTTCCACCGAAGAACCTGCCGTTATTGCTCAAAATCGGAATATGACAGTACAATATGGATTAGCAAAACAAGATTTAGCAGTCACTCAAGTAAGAATAAATGAATTAAAACGACAATTAGCCACCACCGACCACAATATACGATTTGGACTAAGCGACAATCAAAACAAAATGAGAATCGAACAAGAATTAGCCGAAGCTGAATCCCTATATAACGCCCAAAAACGCAAATTAACAGTGTTGTATAATGCTATGACTCAAACCAACGATGCTGTCAAAAAACTATATCACGAAGAACATGGTTTCCTCCAAATCCAAGATATGCGCAACATAGAACTCATGAAAGAACTAAATTTGATTCGTTATTCTATGGCTGTTGATTCGGGTATTGTAACCAAAGTGCATACTCCAGGTTTGATTCTAACTCTAAGAGGTGAACCTATTATGACCACGCAAAGTTTTAACCTCGCACACAACAACTTATCAGTCGTTGCCTACGTAATGCCCGACCAAATGAAACACATAAACCGAAACACACAAGCCGAAATAATCGTAAACGATGAAATTTCATTTACTGCTAGCGTTTTGATGCTTGGTACGCGCACAGAAGAACTCCCTACGCAACTTCGCAGTTCCTTATCACAAAACCACACTGCAGTCATAGTTGTTTTAGGTCCCGATCCTGATCAAATAATCCCTTTTTGGTGCTTAGTAAAAAATATCCCCGTAAAAATACGAATCAACAATTTCAAAAAATATGAACATGAGAAAAAAGACTATATGTTGTTCAATACTACATCAGGATTGATTCATTCAACAATGGATGGTTATCATAACGAAATTAAAGATTCTACTCATTATAACGATTCTACAGTATTACAAGACTCTTTAAATATAATAGAAGGTATAACAATCAATCAAGACTCTAACGTCATCTTGCAATAAACATTCCACAAATATCTTAAAAAATAGCTTAACATGTTAGATTCAAAAACATATTATATAACCAAAAATAATTTAGGTCGCAACATACTTGTTATAAATGAATTTCTCAATGTTGATGGCACTGATGAAATAAAAGGAGAAGATTTCGATAACATATTTGTTGATATTGACGATTTTTCATTCAACGAAATTAGTCTTTTTCTACAAAAATCATCACCTTTCTATTCTCGTAAATGCTTTATGAAACCTCGTTTCATAAAAACTCCTAAGAATGATATTTTAAGTCACTTAAAATACCTCATCGATGGTTATGGAAATAGTCCTCTAGACGAAACTGTAACATCAAAAGCAGAAGAGATATACAAACAAATTGCGCATCACAACATCAAACAGATGATTTATGGAATGAACACCTACACTGCGTTCTTTATCCGTCTGTGCAAATATTGCATTAGTCGCAATATACTATCATTTACAACTACTACTGTACCAAGTTTAGCAGAAGGATATACAAAAATATATACTTCTCTATTGACCAACCACGAAACAGAAAACAAGAACGAATTGATTACATTCTATCAAAAACTAATAGAATTAAAATATATCCAACAAAAACGATTTGTCGAACGCACACACTTATGTCCTAAATGTTTGAGCAACTATTTGATTTTTGCTGAATGCTGCCCTAAATGCGCAAGTTCAAACATCAAAGAAGAACCTATGCTTCACCACTTCCGCTGCGCAAACATTTCTCCAGAATCCACATATCTGTATGACGACCAATTAAGATGTCCTAAATGTCATCAATTCTTACGCCACATAGGAGTTGATTACGACCGCCCAGCCAATGTTCATTTGTGTCACGAATGCGGAAACACATTCATAAACTCCGATATGAAAGTAATTTGTGCCGATTGTGGTCGCATCCATAAACCCGATGAACTAAAACCTTTTGATGTCATTGAATATGAATTTACGCTAGAAGGCATACATGCACTAACCTCAAACGAAGCTGTTGTTACCCTCAATCGCGACCTTTGGGTGGGATACACCAATTTCACATCTTTCTTATCTCAATTACGTCTATTCTATCATATTAACACTCAGGATGAAAAGCTTTACACTATTCGATTCAAAATCGATGAAATAGCATTCCCTACCAACTCAAGTAAAACATCGTTTCTTCAAGATTTACACGAAATATTCTATTACTTCAACACATCACACAAAGGAGAATATTTCTTTATATCAAGCAAATATACCGAAAACACAGAACAAAATAAAGAATACCTAGAAAAAGATATAGAAGCAAAATTAGAACAACTATCAAGAAAATACCCACACCTAGAAATTGAAGAAAAAACAGCCTTTAGTATAGACGAAAAGGAAAATATCGAGAAATATATACAAAGAATTAGAACATTCAAATAATGCTTCAATTTTTATTTGACATAATAGATAATATTGTATTTGGATTTACCCACAATCTATCAATAGCAGGACTAATAAATACTTATTGGTTCCTGTTTTTTATAGAGTTTCCTCGATACTATCTATTAGAATTTGTAATCACCATTTACTACAAACTGACCTACAAAAGACGTCAACGCCGCCAACAAGAGGCTCGCATGAAACTATTTTTAGAGAATCCTCTTGTCACTATTTTAGCTCCTGGCAAAAACGAGGGTGAACACATATATAAGTTAGTACAATCTTTACGCGAACAAACATACCAAAATTATGAAATCATCATTGTCGACGATGGGTCTGACGATGCCACACCTCTAATTTGCCAAGACTTAGAAAAAGCTGGATATATCAATATGTTTATACGCGCCAATATGCGTGGAGGTAAAGCTTCGGCAGCCAACTTAGGAGCCCACTACGCCAAAGGCAAATATATAGTGCATTTAGATGCCGACACTTCTCTCGACCGCGATGCTATCGAAAAGATTTTAATACCTTTCTACTACGATACAAAAATAAAAGGCGTAGGCGGTGTTGTAAAAGTACGCAATGCCGACACTAATATCTGCACCTCTATGCAGGCTCTTGAATATCTAAAAACAATTCAAGTTGGACGTATGGTAACATCCGAATTAGGCTTATATCACATCATTTCAGGTGCTTTTGGAGCTTTCGATCGTGAGGCACTCAAACAAGTCGGTTATTGGGATATTGGTCCTGGATTGGATGGAGATATCACTCAAAAATTACGCAAATCTGGTTACAAAATATTCTTTGCTACCGATGCCATATCTATGACAAATGTGCCCACTAAATGGGCTAATTTATTCAAACAACGTCAACGTTGGAGCAAATCGCTTGTCCGCTTCAGAATAAGAAAACACTCAAATATATTTCTGCCTTATAAAAATTTCTCATTCTCAAATGCCATTTCGAATCTCGAAAATATTATTTTCGATTTTTATTTCAACTATATCTGGGTCTTTTACATATTCTCTCTCTTTTTTCAACATTCTGACAAAATATTAGAGATATTTATTATCGGATATCTAATTCGACTAATATTCGCTCTAATTGGATTTTTTGTAATAATGCTAGTCACCGAACGCAAAAAAGAAGAGTTTCCACTCATTCGTTTTACTCTTTTATCTACCTTTTACACCGGATATTTCTTACGACTTGCACGCTTAATAGCCCACACTAAAGAGCTATTTTTCTTTTCATCATACAAAGATCCTTGGAATCCTAAAAAAACATCGGAAATCGCACAAACTGAAGGTATTTAATATAAAAACAATTTGTTAACTTAAAATTAAGACCGCTTCATCATATAATAAATTAAAAATAAATTATATTTAAAAAAGTTAAAGTATAAAATTAACCAATAAAATATTTTATTTTTTTAATAAAAACAATTAAATTTGCAAAATAAATTGCGGTGGTAATTTTCAATCGCAACAAAATCTATTAATCTACTAGTCTTGAGAATATTACACATTACATATCTCAAGAATATCAAAAAACCACATTCTATGAAGAAAAATTTTATCTTTGCATGCCTTTCTTTTCTAATTGTTTTCTCATTTGTTGCATGCCAACCAGATGAGCCAAAAACATCTACTGATGTCACTATTAATAATGATGCTGGACAATTGGCTAAACGTTTGGTATTCACCAAACAAAGCAAAACTCGCCAACAAGCGAGAGCTAAAGTATCACAAACCCCAGCACCTCAAATTCCTAGTAATGCCCTCAAACTTTCGGAACAACCAACAAATTGGAACAATGGTGTCACTCTAACTCGTGGCAAAGCATATTATATCGATTCTGCGTGGGAAGGTACTATCAGTCAAGATTGGTCTACTAGCGAAGGTTCTATTGACATTTATGTTGCTGCCGATGCTAAATTTGTTGGGGCTTGGTGGAACGATGATACTCCTGTTAACATCTACATATTACCAAATGCTGTTTTGACCTATTGCGAAGCAGGTTGGGACAATATGGTAAAAATCAAAAAAGCAACTAATGTATATTGTTGGGGTAATATTGATACACCAGAAAACATGGGTTTCCGCCTTTATGAAGCAGGTAAAGTTCATATCTACAACACTGATGGTGAACCTTTCGTTGTGCGTGCCAACAACGCTTATGTAACTTTCCAAGTTGATACTCAATCAGATTTCTATTGCGAACGTGAAATGATTGTCAATGGTACAGTACAATTCAATGGCGGAAAATCACACTTTGTGAACAAACTCACAGTAACAGAAAATATGTATGTCGAGTATGCTGCACTCGCAACTTTCGACGATTGTGTCATTGTGAAAGATGCTCTCGACTTCAAAGCTACAACAGGAGATGCTATCCTCAACATTAACAAATACCTTCAAACTGGCTCCCTTGTAACTAATCAAGGCAATGCTATAATGAACCTCAAAGATGCATTATTCGAAATCGTCAACGATGGTATGTTTGTCGACAAAGGAGACCAACGCATTGTTGTCAATGGCATCGAATCGAATTACAAATCTATTGTCAAAGTAGGAGGTAAATTATATTTCGACCGTGGCAACGAATACACAACTATCCCTGGTGATGTAGCTGCAGCTAGTTTCCCTTGTGGCAATTTCACTGGCAACCTAGATATAGAAGGTGAACTCCGTATCAAATTCTATTACGAAGTTCCAGAAGAAAAAGCTATCCTAAACGAAGATAATTTCGTTGTTCCAACTACAGTTTCAATTGCTGACAATAGTTGGTTACCTGCATCTGAAGATGGTTGTCGTCCTGAAATAGGAGAAGTGCCTGTTGTTGAAGTATTACCTCCTGATGGTTCTGTTTCACATAAATTCTCTGCTACTGGTATTGCTTTCAATGGTGATATGCTTTATCTCTGCTGGCATGCAAATCCAGAAACTAATATGGAGTATGCACAACACATATTTAGTCCATCCGTTGATAGCCAAGATGACTTCGGTGGCATCATTGACGTAATCCGCATTGATAAATACGACATTACAAGTTCTCTATTCGAACAATCAATGGAAAATGATGAATTCAAATACAACCATATTATCTATTCTGATGGTACTCTCTATTCTGCAACAACAAGTAACAAAGTTGGTGCTGCTTTGAGCAAAATTATGCTAACTTCAGATGGCAGATTCCCAGAATTAGAACAATACAATGAAACACGAGTTTCTCTCACTGGTTACTCTGCTAATTGCGTAGAGCGCATCAACAATGAGTTAATTACAATCTCTGGTTATAGTAACGGAGGTATCAACAAATTTGACATCAACGACAACGACAACCAATCAAAAAAATTCATCAATGCAAATGCTGACAATTTCCAAGGCAAATACGTATATTACAATGAAAACAAAGGTAAAGTAATCACACTCAATAATACTGATCGTGGCATTGTAACAATATACAATACACAAATGGAAGAAGAACATACATTTGAAGTAGGCTCAATATATCCAACCGATGGCAAAAATGTCTGCATTGCCGACGATGAATTCATCTATATCTGTAAAGGTCAAAATGGTTTTGATATATACAACTATTCTGGCAATAGAATTGGTGGTAGCAAAAAAAGCGCAAATGGTGTAGATGTTGACGAAAAATACATATATCTTGCTACAGGTGATGGCTTAGCTATACTTGATCGCAACGCAACTTATATCGATGCTAATGGCGACACATACAATCGTACTATCAAAAAATTCAATTATCGTGGTCGTGGAGCTACTTCTGTAACAAATGAAACTGACATTAAACAATCAGCAAACTTTGTTAAAAAAGGACCTGATGGACGTATATATGTAGCATACGGCATGTATGGATTACAAATTTACGAATTCTAAAAAAACTTAATAATTAAACAAAAAGTCGACTTCTACAAAGTCGACTTTTTTATATACTTTCTGCACGTATTTAACCATTTAATTTTTAACGCACAATCCTATTTTAATTCATCCAACATATTTTATCCTAATATCATTTGGACAACCTCTTCCAATGTTAGATCTTCACCAAAAGTTTCACAAGGAGCAAAACCCATTTCGCGAGCCTTTTCAGGAGGAAAACTGTAATAAGTACATTCAGCATAAGAGCAAAGTTCTCCTTCTGGCGAAGTAATAGAGGCCTTCATAACAACAATATTTCGACGTTGCTCAACCAATTCTGCCTTCACAAGAATATATGGCCAAGTAGTCATAATCGGGCGACGATATCTCACCTCCATTTTAGAAGTAACACCCGACGTACCAAGCAGATGAATCAATTTCCACGCACAAATCTCATCCATCAGTGTAGCTTGTATCCCTCCATGCAACGTATCAATCCAACCTTGATAATTCTCACCTAATGGAAAAATAGACAAAACATCATCTCCATCCAAAAAAAATTTCATTTTCAAACCTATAGGATTTGATGGCGCACATGCAAAACAATTATAGCCCTCAACTCCTAACCAAGGATTATTTAGTTGTTTCATAGTGATAAATATTTTTTAATCCTAGACAAAAGAGCTTTAGCATCACAAATTCCTAAATCATACATCTCTTGCAAACGATCAGGATTCGATTCTATACGTCCTAGATGCAACTCCTTCGATGGCTGCACCAATACAATTTCACCCCTTGCATCAAGTTCATCAATCTCCTGCAAAATAGCATTATATCCGATATAACGATTATTCGTAGTCTCAATCAAATTAGGGTATTTTGAATAATACAACTTAGCTGGCAACGGATTTGGTTTCGACTTACGATACCCTTTAGGACGAGTTTCTACCACAATTATTCGCTCATATCCATCTTCTTGACATTTCTTCAACGGAATACTATCCGCCAATCCACCATCGAGATATAGTTGACCATTGAGCTCAACCATCTCCGACACAAAAGGCATTGCCGATGCCGCACGCAACACCTCCATCTGCTCAAACACATTCGTCACCTCGATATACTCCACTCCACCAGTATGCACATTCGTCACCGTAGCAATCATTTTTGTTTTTGAGCGCGCATAAGCCTCTTGATCAAACACATCAAGCGTAAACGGCACCTCATAAAAGGCAAAATCTTTATTGATGATATTACCCGAAGTTATCAACGAATGAATACCCATATAACGCTTATCACGCGAGAACCTCTTATTATAACGAATTGCACGCCCACGTTGTCCAGAAATATAATTCACGCCAAACAACACACCTGCCGAGGTTGCATAAATCGCATCAACCTTTATGCCTTCATCCATCAACACATCAAGCACCGCTGCAGTATACATACCACGCATTGCACCACCTTCCAATACTAATGCTGTCCGTTTCTTTAATTCATAATGCATAATTCATAATTATAAAAACCTTACTACCTATAATCATTTCATTTCTACCACCGTAATACCAGCACCGCCAAATTGCACATGTTCATCGCGATACGACTTCACCATAGATGTTTGATGCAAATAGTCGCGAATTGCTTGTCGCAAAGCACCTGTGCCGGTGCCATGCAATATTCTCACCTGAGTAGCCGACACCATAGCTGCATCATCAATAAAATAAACTACCGCCTGCAATGCCTCATCTACTCTCATACCACGCACATCAATCTCTTGTTTAAACGTAAGTTGGCGATTACGGATATCCTCTGTAGCATTCGAGCTTCGTTGAGCAGCCATACGTTGCTCTGCCTGTTTAGCTTGTCCAGCCGAAACACGCTCCAAACGATTCAATGCCACTGTCGATTTTATCTGTCCAAAAGCCACAATAGCAGTTTTACCCTGTATTTCAAGCAATTTACCTATCACATTTTGTCCCGTAATCTGCACATGCTCGCCAGGTTGAAGTGGTTTCTGCTGTTTTTTAGGTGCAATATGCTGAGCACCACGCTCCATCTTTTCGCGCAATTTACCCACCTCTTCACGACTCTTACGCGTAGCCTCTTTGTCGGCTTGAGTCTCTTTTATTATACGTATTGTCTTCTCTATCTCTTTATTTGCTTGCGAGAGTATCTCTGCAGCCTCCTGTTTAGCCTGACGCAATGTCTCTTTCTCCTTCACCCTCATTCCCTCGATCAATTGCTCATATCTTTCTGTCAATTGTTGCAATCTTTTCTCTTTATCTTTCACCTGCTGACGCTTATTCTCCCAATATCGTTTATCGCGAGCCACATCTTGCAAGTGCTTATCAAAATCTACTTGCTCCGAACCAACCATCTCCGATGCAGCAGCAATCACATCCTCAGGCAAACCAATTTTGCGAGCAATCTCTATCGCAAACGACGAACCAGCAGTACCTATAGACAACATAAACAATGGGCGCATCTGATTTCGGTCATATAGCATTGCCCCATTCACGATACCCTCAGTTTGCGCTGCAAAGTGTTTAAGATTAGTATAGTGGGTTGTTATCACACCAAACACCCTATTCTTATTAAATCTATCCAACACAGCCTCGGCAATAGCTCCACCCAACTGAGGTTCTGTACCCGTACCAAATTCATCAATCAACAAAAGACTCTTACCATTACTGAATTTAATACAATTCTTCATATTCAACAAGTGCGAAGAATAAGTCGAAAGGTCATTTTCTATACTTTGCTCATCGCCAATATCAATAAATATCGATTTAAACAAGCCCGCACGACTGCGCTCATGCAAAGGTATCGGCAAACCACATTGCAACATATATTGCAACAAACCCACAGTCTTCAAACATACCGATTTACCACCAGCATTCGGACCTGAAATCAACAATATACGCTGTTTCTTCGTAAGTTTTATTGTTAACGGTTCTATCTTACGTCCTTGACGCGCAAGCGACATCTCTAATAAAGGGTGCCGAGCCGCATGCCAATCTACCTCACAGTCCGATACTAAATATGGTTTAATTGCACGAATAGAAATAGAAAATTGTGCTTTTGCTCTCAAAGCATCCACCTCTGCCAAGAAATATACCGATTGAGCAATAGCATCATAATAAGGACGTACTCCATCCGTAAACTCCACCAATATACGTATAATCTCACGTCGCTCTTCATTCTCCAACTCTCTAAGGCGATTATTCACCTCTACCACAGCTGTAGGCTCAATAAACGCAGTCTTACCAGTTGCCGATTCGTCATGAATAATACCCTGAATCTTACGCTTATTCATCGCAGTTACTGGTATTACTAATCGTCCATCACGAATCGTAGGCGAAGCATCTTTCTCTACAATACCCGATGCCTGTGCTTGCTTCAATATCGCATTAAGCGTTTTAGATATACTGCTTTGAGCTGATAATATCGAACGACGAATTTCCAGCAATTGAGGAGATGCAGTATCCTTCACCTCACCATATTTATTGATAATTCTTTCAATATCATGTTCTATATTAGGAAACAACTCTACTGACTCTGTCAATTTTATCAACGCAGGAAATCGTTCCGCATCTCTCGCACGCAAATATGCCGTAACGGCACGTAACGTCGAAATATTCAATCGCAAATCCACCACATCTTTCACGTCAAGAAAAGTTCCATCGGCTTGAGTGCGCGCAAAAGCATGACGCAAATCTGCCAATGAACCCAATGGCAAACCCTCGCCGGTTTCGGTCAATAGCGTCATCATCTCCTCTATCTGAGTGAGCGACAACACAATCGCATCAAAATCCGACGAAAAAACCATTGCTTCAATCAACTCCGATCCTTGTTGACTGACGCATCGCTCTTTCAACAATACACGTATCTGGTCGAATGATATTTTATTTTCAAAGTTTTTGGGATAAAGCATTTATTGAATTAAGAATTAAAAATTAACAACTTCATTGTTGATTTTTGAATTTAAACAAACTTAATTGCTCTCGCTAATCGTTATAGTTAAACTCAACTATAAAACTCCATTTTAAATTTTTCGCTTCGCTCAATTATAAAACTCCATTTTAAATTTTTCGCTTCGCTCAAGATTTTAACTACGCTCGGCAAAGTTATAAAAATGCACAATAAATTGCTCGCAAGCGAACAATTTATAAGCCTAAAAAAGGCCGCGCAATTCAAATAAATTTGATTGCGCAACCTTTTTTAGGTTTATCATTTTGCTATCGCAAAATTTTATTGTGCATTTTTATAGCTTTGCTCTCGCTAATCGTTAAAATTCACAATTATTTGGAGTACGTGGGAAAGGAATCACGTCGCGGATGTTTTGCATACCTGTAACGAACAACAAAAGACGCTCAAAGCCAAGACCAAAACCAGAGTGAGGTGCAGTACCGAAACGACGAGTATCCAAATACCACCAAATATCTTTATCAGGCACTCCCATTTCAGCAGCACGAGTACGAAGTTTTTCATAATCTTCTTCACGTTGTGAACCACCGATGATTTCACCAATTTTAGGGAACAATACGTCCATAGCACGCACAGTTTTGCCATCATCATTTTGTTTCATATAGAACGACTTAATATCTTTTGGATAGTCAGTCAAAATAACAGGACGTTTGAAATGTTCTTCAACAAGATAACGTTCATGCTCTGATTGAAGGTCTGTACCCCAATCTACAGGGAACTCAAATTTATGACCATTAGCCACAGCTGCTTTCAATATTTCGACACCCTCAGTATAAGTCAAACGTTTGAAGTCATTTGCAAGCACAAAGTTCAAACGATCGATGAGGTCGTGGTCATACATTTTTGCAAGGAATTCGATATCATCTTTGCAATTATCGAGCGCCCAACGGATACAATATTGGATAAAGTCTTGCGCCAATTGCATGTTATCTTCGATTTCGAAGAAAGCAACCTCAGGTTCAATCATCCAAAACTCTGCCAAGTGACGTGGAGTATTAGAGTTTTCAGCACGGAATGTAGGGCCAAATGTATAAATTTTACCCAAAGCCATAGCAGCCAACTCACCTTCCAACTGACCTGATACAGTCAACGAAGCTTGTTTGCCAAAGAAATCGTCAGAATAATCAATTTTACCCTCTTCGTTAGTTTTAAGGTTATAGAGGTTTTTAGTTGTTACTTGGAACATTTGACCAGCACCTTCACAGTCCGAAGCAGTGATAAGCGGAGTATGGAAATAGAAGTAACCACGTTCGTGGAAGAAAGTATGGATAGCCATTGCCATGTGGTGACGAATACGGAACACAGCGCCAAAAGTATTAGTACGAGGACGGAGGTGGGCTACTTCACGAAGGAATTCGAGAGTATGACCTTTCTTTTGCAAAGGATAAGTATTATCTGCTGTACCATAGATTTCAATCTCTTCAGCCTGAACCTCAACAGATTGACCTTGACCCATAGATTCAACGAGCACACCATTCACAGAGATACAAGCACCAGTTGTGATTGGTTTAAGATACTCTTCACCAAATTTAGCAATATCAGCTACAATTTGAATATTATTGATAGAAGAACCATCATTAAGAGCAATAAAGCTAACATTTTTATTACCACGTCGAGTACGCACCCAACCTTTAATGTTCACTTTTGCACCATAATCAGTACGTTTAAGTGCATCAACAATAACTGTTCTTTGAATTTTTTCCATATTTATACTCATATAAATTTAATTTTCCTATAGCAACAAAAAAGCACCGACCAAAGTAAGTGCTTTTTTGTAATATTTCAATATTATAGATTAACGTTTTTCTACTTTTCCGTTACCAAAGTCACGTTCTTGCTCATAACCACCCACAGTACTCATAACACAACGGAAACCGATGTCATTACGACAAGCATTTTCATCAAGCCAACGACGTTGAGAAGGGTTCAACCAAATAGCACGGTCATTCCAACCACCACCTTTATAAACACGAGCAGTATTAGAAATCATGTTTGCTTTTTCAATTGGAGAAAGATCTTTATAAATCAACTCCATTCTAGTTGAATCTTCAAGAGCAGATTGCACGTCACCATCTTTAAAGTTGCGATAATCACCACCTGTTCTTGTAATACCACGTTCTTTGATTAACACATTACGCATAGAATCACGTTGTGCAGGATCGAGATAAGCAAAATGTTTAGTCAATACTTCCTCTGCATACAACGAATCAGATTCAAATTCGTTACCACGATAAGAGTTAATCTCTTCAACAAGAGTCACATTAGCACGATAAACATCTTTCACCCATTCGTTAACATTACCAGCCATATTATACAAACCGTAGTTATTAGGTTGGAAATACCAAACAGGAACAGTCAAAGTACCATTGATTTGAATACCAACAGGGTCCCCTCTACCACGCAAGAAGTTAGCCATAAAATCACCTTCTTCCATTGGGAAGTCAGCTTTATTTCCTGTTTTTTCAAACGTACGCAATTGCGAACCAGCCCAAGGGTAAGTATTTGTTTGATCAAAAATTCCTTTTTCAGTCATCAAGCCATACGCAGCATATTCCCATTCCATTTCAGTAGGGAGGCGACATTCAGAGTCATACAAAGCACCCTCAAGCACTACGCTCCATTCATTTGGAGTAATTTCCTCATCCCCATTCAAGTCATAAGATTTATAATCAGGTTGGAAATTAAATTCGCCCTCATCTGGTGCAAACTCATCAGGGTTTGCATTTACATAGTAGACATATTTGCGAGCGCCTTTTGTAGTAAACACAAAATTCTCGAAAGAATCAGGGAGTTCTTGAATTTTAGAATTTGCTACACTTAGCGATACATAAGGAATAACGCCAGCTTTCACAAGTTCCAACTCATTAATTCTATCAGTACGCCATTTGCAATATTCTGTAGCTTGTTTCCATGACACACCAACCACTGGATAGTTATTATAAGCAGGACTCACATAGTATTCACGAACATAAGGTTCATTGTAAGCCAACTCTTTACGCCATACAGTTTCATCAGGCAAAGCTCTAACAACAACATCAGGGCGATGAGCATAAATACCTTGCAACCAATAAACATACTCGCGCCATTCCATATTTGTCACCTCATATTGGTCCATAAAGAACGCAGAAGAAGCCACTCTTTTCTTTGAATTATTCTTAGCCACAGAGACCATATCTCCATTTTGACCGCGAACAGTTGTTGCAACCTCAATGTAAACCATACCATGAGGACATTTGCCTTGGTAATCAGTTTGAACATTGTAAAAACCTTTGTTTGGGTCGTTATACGCCCAACCTGTTTTTTGAGAAGAACCACCATGTGGCAAAATAGTTCCACCACCAGCAAGACCGCCTTGCTTCTTACAACCAGAAGCCACGAGAACTGCCACAAGGCAACTCAAAAGCATAAATCTATTAAACAATTTCATATCTATATACTTATAATTTTTCACAAAAAAAGTGTGTACAGAAATCGACCGCAAATTTACCAATAATTTATGACATAGCAAATGTTTTTTACAAGTTTTTTTCATTTTTTATAATAAAAAACTATTTTAGGTCATTTTTTTTATCTAAATTTGCATTCAGAATAACGTATTACATATGAATAACGCAAAATACAACAAACTTATTGCCTTCGACGGACAATTAATTGACACATCTTCGCCCCAAATAATGGCAATTCTCAACATCACGCCCGACTCTTTCTACGAAAACAGTCGTTTTTTGCACCAACAAGATATACTGCAACAAGTCGAAAAAGCAATAAACAATGGTGCGTCGATATTAGACATAGGAGGTTACTCTACGCGTCCTGGCGCAAACGAAGTAACAGAAAAAGAAGAAATACAAAGAATATCCTACGCACTAGCCACAATCCGCAACAAATATCCCAAATTTCCTATTTCAATCGACACCTTCCGAGGCGAGGTAGCAAAAGTTGCCGTAAAAGAGTTCAATGTTGGTATGATCAACGACGTTTCGGGTTTCGAATGGGATGCAAAGATGCTTGATACAATCGTAGAGCTCCAAGTTCCTTACATTTTAATGCACACCAAAGGCGACCCGCAAACCATGCAGTCTCACACTAATTACGTCGATCTAATATCCGACATACTACAATATTTTGCAAAAAAAATTGCGATTCTCCGAGAAAAAGGGTTCAACAAAGAAATTATCATCGACCCAGGTTTCGGTTTTGCAAAAACCATAGAACAAAACTATGCTCTACTTCGCGAACTACCAACTTTCGAGTGTTTCCGTTCTCCTATTTTAGTCGGAATATCACGCAAATCGATGATATACAAACCACTAAATACTGATGCCCAAAACGCATTAAACGGCACGACCATATTAAACACACTCGCCATAGAACGCGGAGCCAACATTCTCCGCGTGCACGACGTCAAAGAGGCATCAGAAGTAATTAAATTATACAACTTATTAGGCAAAAAAAACAATGAAAATCACATTAGTACAACAAGAAATCATTTGGGGCGATAAACAAGCCAACCTCAGCACTTTCGAAAATATCGTAAAAACACTCTACGGACAGACCGACCTTGTTGTTTTTCCAGAGATGTTCTCAACTGGTTTTAGTGTCGACCAACCAGAATTGGCCGAAAATACCGACGGCGAAGCCATTCAAGCCATCAAACGTTGGGCTCGGGAGGGCAATTTTGCTATAGCTAGTAGTTTTATGGCCACCGATGGCAACAAATCCTATAATCGTGGATTTTTCTGCCAACCAGATGGCACCATTCAATTTGCCGACAAACGTCACCTTTTCATTGGCGACGAACAAAAACACTTCACACCTGGCAATAAACATCTCGATGTTGAATACAAAGGAGTTAAATTCCGCGTACTAATCTGTTTCGATCTCCGTTTTCCTGTATGGAGTCGCAACTTCTCAGGCAACGAATACGATGTACTCATCTACACAGCCAACTGGCCTAAAGATCGCATCGAGGCTTGGGATGCACTCACGGTAGCTCGCGCAATGGAAAATCAATCATATGTATGTGCAGTAAATGCTATCGGCACCGATTCTTACAGTGTACAACACAATGGACACTCCGTTATGCTCGATCCACGTGGCAAATGCCTTGCCTCATTCGAAGAATGGGAAGCAGGCACTCGTACAGTTGAAATCGACATGGCCTATCTCGACAAAGTCCGCAACCGACTCCCTTTTTGGAAATCTGCAGACAAATTCACAGTAGAAATCTAATTAAAACATTACATGTATATCAGCTCCGCGAGTCACTCTCTTGCGGAGTTTTTTTATTTTCCTTTCACAGATGTTTCTCACCCTACCCCCTGCTCACTAGTAACTACTCACCAGCAACTAGTAAGTAAAAAAGTTGCACCATTGACATTTTTTTATTACCTTTGCATCTTATAATAATACGCACATAAACCAAACGAAATATGGCACGCAAACAAAAACAACTACCTATTTTCTACGAAGTTACAATCACCGATGTCGCTGCCGAAGGCAAAGCAATTGCCAAGGTGGATGATATGGTTATTTTCACACAATATGCCGTACCAGGCGATGTAGTCGACCTCCAAATCTTCAAAAAGAAGAAAAACTATATGGAGGGTCGCGTCATCAAGTTTCACTCTTACAGCGAGAAACGCTGCGAAGCCGTATGCGAACACTACGGCACTTGCGGTGGATGTAAATGGCAAATCCTACCTTACGACGAGCAAATTCGCTACAAACAAAAACAGGTGGTTGATAATTTGACACGCCTCGGACACATCGAGTTACCAGAGGTTTCACCTATTCTCGGTTCCGAAAAAACATATTTTTACCGCAACAAACTCGAGTACACCTTCAGCAATCGCAAATGGTTGACAATGGAGGATATGCAAAAAGAGCATCGTCCTGAAGAACTCAACGGTGTCGGATTCCACATTCCTGGCATGTTCGATAAGGTGTTAGATATCAACAAATGCTGGTTACAAGACGATATTTCCAACCAAATCCGCAACGAAATACGTCGCTATGCACAAGAGAAAGGTTTGACATTCTTCGACTTGCGCAATCAAGAAGGTTTCCTCCGCACACTCATGATTCGCACCACATCTACGGGCGAACTCATGGTGGTCATGGTCTTCTTCTACGAAGACGAGGCAGAGAGAGTGGCATTGTTGCAACATTTGGCAGATATGTTTCCACAAATCACTGCGTTGTTGTATGTGATTAACTCAAAATGCAACGACACCATCACCGACCAAGAGATCCACTGCTACAAAGGGGCCGAGGCTATCTACGAAGAGATGGAGGGGCTCCGTTTCAAAATCGGACCTAAATCGTTCTATCAAACCAATTCCGAACAAGCTTACGAACTCTATAAAGTAGCACGCAATTTTGCAGAATTGACAGGCGAAGAACTTGTTTACGACCTCTACACAGGCACTGGCACTATTGCGAACTTCGTGAGTCGCAAAGCGCGCCAAGTCATTGGTATCGAATATGTACCCGAAGCTATTGAGGATGCCAAAGTCAACTCTGCTCTCAACGGTATTGACAATACCCTCTTCTTTGCTGGCGACATGAAAGACATATTGACCGACAAATTCATCAAAGAATACGGTCGCCCTGACGTCATCATCACCGACCCACCTCGCGCAGGTATGCACGAAGATGTAGTAAACGTGATATTAAATGCAGAGCCAAAACGCATTGTATATGTAAGTTGTAACCCTGCCACTCAGGCACGCGATTTGCAATTATTAGACGTAAAATATAAGGTAACCGCCGTACAACCAGTGGATATGTTCCCACATACGCACCACGTCGAAAACGTAGTACGCCTCGAACTCAAGTAGGGACGCTCGGCCCAAGCGTCCA
>JAZRCE010000040.1:0-24759 GCA_045635445.1 Candidatus Aphodosoma sp. | reverse complement strand
CCTGGCACAAGCGACATCCACCTCACTCTCGTGCAAGAACTCAAATTCACTGGTGCTATCGTTGTCAGCACGCCTCAACAAGTTGCTCTTGCCGATGCTCGCAAAGGCCTCCAAATGTTCCAAACCGACAAAATCGATGTGCCTATTCTTGGCTTGGTCGAAAATATGGCTTGGTTCACCCCAGCCGAGCATCCAGACGAAAAATACTACATCTTCGGTAACGGTGGTTGCCGCCAATTAGCCGAAGAACGTGGCATTCGTCTCCTTGCTCAAATCCCACTCGTACAAAGCATCTGCGAAAGTGGCGGTGCCGGAGCTCCAATCTCTTTCGACCCACATAGCCTCACAGGCCAAGCCTTCATCAACCTCGCAAAAACCATAAGCGAACTCACAAAATAACTCTCATAAACATATAAAAAAGCTGTGTTGTAATATTACAACACAGCTTTTTTTATTTATCCACTTATAATTATCTAGTTCTCACTAACGAGTACACAGATATAAGACTATTTAACCCAAATCTTGTGCACAAAATTACCCTTCTGACTTACTATATGCAAAAGATAAAATCCACCTACATCTGGCGCATCAAATTCAAAACTACTACCCGAATCAACACTATAAGCGCCCACCAACTGTCCAACAAAACTATAAACTCTCACATAACCACCTCCAAAATCTTTAATTTTTATAGGCGCACCAGGCATAAACATAGTCACATCGAGCATTCCAGTATGATCATCGTCATACACATCATCAATAGCAGTAACAACCCCAGGACAAATTTCACAAGTTCTCATCTGAACACCATCATCCTTACGCGTAGCTACTAAATAATAACAATCATTACCATTAAACGTTTCGCCTTCTCCAAGATAAACATAACTCAATGTATCATCAACCAACAAACTATCATTTCTATACCAATGATATTCCGATTCCACAAATGTATACCCTCCATTGAATGCCGAATCAAAATAAGTAACTACATTACCAAACTTAGCATCAAGAATAGATGAACTATAATAAACATCAAAATCAACATCAACAACCGACTCCCTACAGAAAGAAAGTGTATCCTCAAACACAACAGTAACACTATATTTATTAGGTCTACAACTGTCTGGCAAATGAACACTTATTAGATTATTTATAGTATCAAGCAAAACCCCTGTTTGATCCACAAAACCTGCACTTTTTTCAAAATTACCAAACAACAAAGAACACCTAACCGGATGACGCAACAATTCATCATAAGAATAATCCAAATACAAAGTATCATCGGCACAAACATAACGATAATCATTAGAAATAGTTGCCGAGATAGGCGTAGTTTTAGTGAGATTCAAAATAACCAAACTATCACAACTTAACTCTTTTGTTTTCAACCAAGATTCATAAACTCCACTTTCATTATAAACAGCACCATTAAATACGTAACCTTTCTCACTACAAATAGTATCATAAATCAATTCTGCTTCTGGTGTTGGGAGAAATTTAAGATCCAACACTGTTAAACTATCACAACCACACCATGTTGTATCATTATCAACATAGACACCATCCATAACAATATATTTATCTGCAAAAAATTCTACATCAGCCTCACATTTCTCTTTATACAAAGAATCCACAGTATCTGATATAGGTGGCACAACAAAAGTAAATGTTGTATCATCAAGACAAGCATCCTTTGATATACCCGTCATCAAATGCATAGTAAAACTTCCACCCTCTTTAGGAAAAGTAACCACTATATTTTCATCTTGACTTTCATATTGTATACCATCAACACTCCAATAGAAAGTTTCGCATGGTTCATCCGTTTCTGTTATCTTACCATCAACTTTAGTCAACACACGGCTCTTATTAGTAAATACCACTCTATTTTGACAACGTTGAGGTTCCCATTTCATCTCAAAATCAGCAAAAGGAATACGAGGACGAACCAAAGTAGAAAGTTCAAACGAACAACCATCTATACCTATATAATCTACTAAACAAAAATATGTTGCAGTATCATTTGCAGGAACTGTAAGAACTCGATCCGTTGAAACAATCAAATTTCTATTTTCTCTTTTACTCCATTGATAACGAAAACCATCTGGAGCCTCCATAGAAATAGAATCTGCATCGCCACAACTACTAGTTCGAATCACCGCATCGGTACAATCTAGGGTAAAATAAGCATAACCAGCATGACCACTTCGCAAACAGTCTTGAGTAACCAACTCTATTTCGATAACTTTCCCATGCAAACTTGCTATATTCATACCAATAGTAGTCCAATCTTTCCACACATAAGCGTCAAATGAATTCCAATCAATACTGCTATTCTGCGGAGTAAATTCAAAATTACCACAAGTACTACTAATCAAATTACCATTTTCATCTTTCAATCGTAATCTAAAATATGGGTCCTCAGCTGGGCCATGACCAGGCGCCTCTAATACCACGGCATACTTCATCAAAATAATCTTAGCAGACAAGGTATCTACCAAATATTTATACCTAATAGCCTCAGCCTCAGTACCAATATCCCAATTACCCAAACGTACAGAAGCAATAGAACCTTCAGGAATTGTTTGCAATTCACCACCCGTTCTAGGATCAAACTCATCTTGCTTCCAATTCACGGTATGACGACTACGCATATCCTTTGGCCCATAATCAATAGCATTGGCAAAAAAACCATTCTCAACACCAAGGCCAGTTTCTAACAAAGGATACATCACCGCAGACAACGGATTGGTTGGGTCCGAAGCTCTACCTTGCAAACATGTAACATCAGGATTATCTGATAACTTAATATAATTTATACAATGTTTATCTGGAGAAAAAACAGTTATTTCACTTTTTGTCAACCACGCACTTATTCCGTTTTCGCCACAAGCTCCTCTCACCCTAACATCATACACACCCTCAACCAAATCCGTCAAAACCATCTCTTTCTTTTGTGTAAAATCTTCATAAACCAAACCGTGACATTTACGCCATGTTCGCATTCCTGGAAGCCTATACTCCAAATCATACACTTGATGAGCACCATCCCAAGATATCACCATAGAATCCTCAATAATATCAACTTTAAGATAATCTGGTTTAGGACAACTACCTGTTGTTATCTGAATATCATCAATACACATTGATAATTCAACCAAAGATGTGTCAGTATTATTATTTTGCCAAATAAAAACAAGATAATATGTCTCATCATAAGTTATACCCTCATCCCAAGAGTAGTAAGTCCAATCTTTTTTACCATATAATTTACCATGAGTATTACTAAATGTCCCAGGTAAAGAAGATTTTTGCGAATTAGAATTCAAATCATTTCTGTGATCTTCTATAACAGCCCACTCTGGCACCATATAATATTTCAACGTAGACACATCTCTACCTTCCGACCCACCTTTCCACGCAAAAGAAACATTCACCTTACAACGTTGTGTCTGTATCGAATCTGGCTGAGATATAAATATAGGTCTATAGGCCATAACATAATTAGGTTTATGGCCATATGTTACTCTATTCCCATTATCACAAGATATATACAAAGAATTATATCCCTCAAGATAATCCAAATTACCAACCATCCACTTATCGGTACATTTTGGACCCTCAGAACCTGCGTTTAATGTCCAATTTTTATTCTCAATAGAGTCCTCAAAACCACATGAATATGGCAAAGAAATCTCATACGGTGACTGCTGAGAATACAACCGCACAGAAAAAACAAATAAAACAAACAATGTTTTGATAATAAATCTTGTCATAATTATTAAAATATATCTTACTCAAATACAATTTGCTTAATTTCACGACTACCATCTTCAAACAAGAAATCCAAGATGTACACACCCGACATTCCCAATGTAGACAGCAAATTTTCTCCAACCTCAACATTTATAGTTTTCAACAAAACACCAGTAGATGTCCAAATTTTTACAGATGCTGCTTTAGATGTTATAACCGACAATGTCTTGTTTGACTCAAAAACAACCACACCATCATTATCCATAGATAAATCTTGTAAATCTGCAACACATGACATTATAGAAACATTATCAGACAATCGAGTTAATAAAACAGAATAGTTTGCGTCTAAATCCAATCCATCTGGCTCATAAAGAATAGATGAAGTTGCTCCTTCTATTATTTGACCATTCTTATACCATTGAAAAGCTATAAACTGATACCCCGATGTATCATTATTATTCCACAAATGATTATATTTCTCATTTTTCACAGCAAGCACATCATTCCAACGTTGTGCCATTACCTGCTTTGAATAATAAACTTGTATAGGTACAACAACTGATTCCAAACCACACGCAGTTCTACCAAAAGAGAGATTTAAATCATATTTACCAGGAACTATATTCTCCGGAATTGGCAAAACAAGAGCATCTGGATTAGGAACTACATCCGAAGCTTTTACATACGATGTATTGCTTGATGTCATCTTCATGTCTACATCACAAGACAAGAAATTTCCCGAAAGAAGATTGTACGGAATAACCAAATTCTCATCATCTTCGCAAACCCAAACTGTGGAATCAAAATCAACAAATAATGATTCGTTTACCAAAAGATTCAAAACAGAAACACTATCACAACCATTCTCAGTTTTAAATGACTTCTTATAAATCCCCGTTTCTGTAAGCAATTCACCATCAAAATAATACTCCTCATGACTACATATTGTATCATAAACATAAGAATCTTGTGGTTTTGGCAAGACAGTTAAATTCAATGTGCTAATAACTTCACAACCATATTCATTAAATATCGTATCAGAATATGTACCTTCGACATAAATAGGTTTTTGAGGATCGCCATTCATAAAATATGGTTCACCAAAGCAAACAGATTCATTAATAACTTGCTCAATCTTGCCAACTTCTGGGAATGTTAACTCGAAGGTAGTATCTTCCTCACACATTCCATCAGCAATACGAGCATAAAGTGTAGCTGTATATGTTCCCCCCTTATCTGGGAAAATATGTGTAGGATTCTCTGCTGTAGAGGTTGTACCATCACTAAAAACCCAATAAAAAGATTCACATGGATCTTGCGTCTTAGTTATCTTATTTGTAAGTTGATTAACCCTAACAATACAACTTTTATTTTTAAATTTTGCAACATTTTTACAATCTTCAGACACCTGTTCTACCTCAGCATCAGCATAAGGGAAACGAGCTACAGCAGAAGCTGTCAAAGTATAATAACATTGCTTATTAGTAGGTTGAATTACATCCAAATAATAAGTCAGAGTATCTGTTGAAGGCACACTAAACACTCTCTCTTCTGACAATGTAACTTCTCTATTAGATGGCAAGTACCATCTATATAAAAATCCTTCTGGACCTTGGAAAACATTATATTCACTATTATTACCACAAGTCAAACCCTTAATCTTACCATCAGAACAACCTAAAGTGAAATAGGCATAACCATAATGTGCTCCTTGATTACAGTCATATGTTTGTAACTTAATCTTCAATGATTTTCCATGATATTCTCTCAAATTAATTGCTATCGTAGTCCAATCCTTCCACCAAACAGGAATATTTGTTGTGTTATCTGTCACACAATACCAACCAGGACCATTTGTATTTTCACCTGCTGTAAAAAACGCTTCACCACAACCATATTCATCCAAAGGCTTATTGTTGTACAAGATTTCCAAAGTGAATTTTGGTTGTTCTGCAGCTTCATGATTTGGGTCTTGCAAAACAACTGCATAATTCAACAACAAAATTGCCGATTTAGTAGAATCAACCATATAATCATATTCTATACATTCTGCTTCATATTTAACGCCCCAATTACCAAGTCTCACTGAAGCTATTTCACCATTTGGCACTGTCTTCAAAGCCTCAGCACCTGTATTAGTACGAGCATCATATTCATCTTGTTTCCAATGAATAGTATGACGGCTCTCCATTGCCAAATAACCATAATCAACAACACCAGCTTGTGTTTTGGGATTTTTAGTTGAACCATAAAAACATTTCTTTGGATCCAAATTTAAAAAGTTCAAGCACTCTCCACCAGTCGAATAAATAAATTTCTCAAACGAAGCCCAAGCACTTCTATCATCCCCACATCTCGAACGAACATAAAAAGTTGCAATCCCTGCAAACAAATCTTTAATTTCACAATATTTAGTAGTAACACTATCTATATAAATAGGATCGCTACCTTCTCCTAAAGTATAACGAACATCATAACAATCGGCATCACCACTCCACTGAAATATAACATCATCAGCTTTTTGAGCTACAGACAATTTAGTTGGCTTACTACATAACCCAAGCTCTTTAATCATAATATTATCTATAGCTGCTGCAGGAGGTGTATGTCCTACAACACCATTACGCCAAACAAAAACCAGATTATATCTTGTCCCATCAGAATAAATTGTATCTGTTATTGCATTCCAAGTACGTTGACCTAGTCCCAATGAATCTGCACCAAAATACAAACCATATTTTTCATTAATAAAATCTGTTTGTAAAAAAGGGGATGTACTTGCTGATGCTAATTTAGCAGTATCAACTTTATTTTCTGGCACCCAACATACATACATACCATCAACATTGGATATACCTCCAGCCTGCCACTCTAAAGTAAGTTCATAATAGCCTTCTTCCAAAGTAATAGAACGATATGCTACTACCGAAACAGGCTTATTTGCATAACTATTTGTAACACCATCATCCCCAGAAATAAACAATCCAAAGTCTCCAGTATTCGCTCCTGGAGCACCAAAAAACCACTTGCTTGGACACTCTGGACCTTTCCTTCCCGAATTTCGTATCCACTCCCCACGCTCTTTCGCATCCTCAAAATCAGTTTGATATGATTTGGATGTAATAATAGTTTGTGCTGATACAACACTAACAGAAACTAAAGCAATAATAGATAATAAAAATTTTGTCAACGCTTTCATAATATTATAAAAACATCGCCAAGAGCAAATGCTCTTGAGCGATGTTTATTTTTAATAAATTATTGTACTACAACTTTACCTTGATATACAGTACCTTCACCTGTAATTATACGAACTACATATACTCCACGCTCAGACAATCCCTCAATTGTAATTGGATATACTGTTGGAGTATCAATATATACTCGTTGTCCAATAGCATTAAACACTTCTACCAACATTCCTTCAAACTCACTAGCAGTAAATTCAGCTTCTACATATAGAGTGCTATTTACGTTTATTGGGTTTGGAATCAATGTCAATTCTGTTTGTTCTATATTATCAAGTGCATCCGCTACTTCAACAACCAAAGTATGTTCTATGATATCTTTACAGTTTTCTGCTTCGATAACAATAGTTGCTTTATGTTCACCTGGAGGTGTTGCAGCATCATAATACAAATCCATATATTCATATGGTAACTCATCTGCCATAATAGTATCTACCACAACAATTGTTTCACCATTGATAACAGTAAGGTTCAAAGTTATAGTTGAGTCACAACCATCTACTGATGTATATTCTTTAATATATTGACCAGTAGCAGTCAAGTTATCAAAACCGTATTCATTATAAACTTCACCTTTACAAATGATAGTATCTATTGTTTGACGGAAGTCAGGCAATTGAGTTACATTAAGAAGAACAACAGAATCTTCTGCAAATTTTTCTATATATTGTCCTGCCTCAGTAATAGTTTGTGAGCCGAACTTATATGATTCACCGAAGCAAAGATTAAGTTCTTCATAATCTGTTGCATTACCAACTACAAGATTCAATGTAACGATAGAGTCACAATCACCTACTTTAGATTTTAATGGCAATCTATAAGAACCTGGTTGAGTTAATCCAACAAAACCATTTTCATTATAAGTTTCACCTTCAGCGATCACTGCATTTATCACAATATTACTATAATCTGGCAAAACAGTAGCAACCAAAGTTACCAATGAATCACAATTTCCTGGAGTTTTAATAAGTCTTTCATATGTACCAGACTCAGTAATTGTTTCACCAAAGAACTCATATGATTCACCATAACAAATGTTTACATACTCAGTTCTTCTAATTGCATCATTCACCTTAAGTGTAAGAGTAACTACCGAGTCACATCCTGTAGATGCAATAAGAGTATCTCTATATACACCTGTCATATAATAATCTTTGCCATTCCATGCTAATTTCATACCTTGACAAATAGTATCAAATACCTCGGTTTGAATAGTAGGTTTAACATTCAACTCAAGAATAACAATAGAGTCACAACCATTAGCTGAAGTTATCTTACGTTTGTAAATACCAGCTTTTGCCAAATTAATGAATTGGTTTTCAACATCACTATAAACATCTCTCTCGCACATATAAGCAGGAGCAAGACGAGTCTCTTTCATTGGTTTTACATTCAATGATAGTTTATGAAGAACATCAGATTCTCCTTTAGCTTTAGCAAGAACCCATTTTTCAAATTTGTTTTCTCCAACAACCATTTCATCTGATACAACAACAAAATTAGATCCTTCGTAATCAACAGATTCACAAATAGGTTCAACAACAACATCCTCTTGGTATACATTAATATGAACATTATCCAAATGAAGATCTGCTTTACCTACAGCCTGATCTGCTGCAACATAGAATGCAACTTTAATAGCTTTACCAGCATACTTAGACAAATCGAGAGAATACTCTTTACCATCATAAGGAATATCGAGACAAGTATTCCAATCCCAAACTGTAGTATTAGCCGATTTCCAAGTAGTGCCACCATCTTCTGATACAAGAATAGCAAATTTATTATTTACATCAGCTTTTGCTTGTGCTGCGACAGGAGCATTAGTCCCATAATCAGTCAAAGCAAGTTCGAATGACATGTGATATTTTGCAGTTTCATCTGCTAAATCAAGGGCTGGAGTAAATAACCAATAAACACTACTTCCTGTAAATGGTGCTACCATATTAAGACTAGAGAAGATACCTGCTTCATTCAATGCTTCTTTAGACATCCATCCCAATGCATCTGTAGGTTGAGAATAAGAGAATCGAGGATTTCCACTATTAAGCACATCTGTCAACTTAGGAGCAACTGCACGATTCCAATCTTTTGGATATAATGTCAATTGTTCAAATGATTCACGATAAAGAACACCACGCAATGTAGTAAACACTACAGGAATAGACCATTCAGATTCTTCGAAAGGACCACAAATTGTTTTTACTCTTACATAATACTCTTTGCTTTCCTCAAGATTTTCAAATTTATAAGGGAATACCGAAGTAGTATCTACAATAGCTTTCGCGAATTGTTCATTATCTGCTATTTCTACCACATATTGTCCAGCCTTATCATCTACATTCAATGTAGCGGAGTTCATTTTAACATTAGTTACATTCATGTTAATAGGAGCGCTACATCTTCTTGCTGTAACTTCAATATCATCAATAAAGACAATATTACGTTTAGAACCATATTGATCATTTTTGAATGCAATGAACAATCCTTCTGCATTTTTCAAAGGCACTGAATATTTAACCCAATATGCACATCCTGTTGGGTCATCTGCAATTGTAGCACCTGTAGGAATGTCAGCCTTTGTATAAGGATATTCAATTACTTGTAAAGCTTTGAATGTTCTATAATCATTAGGATCTGTCATTGTACCAACAGTAATCTTACGAGCATAATCTGTACCAAGATAAGTATTTGTAACAGCTCCTGAAGAAGTATTATGATAAACACATCTCATCCAGAATGTCACATAAAGAGAATCCATATCACCATCAAACAAAGGCAATGCTAAATAACCACCAGCATAACCATTTGTATTAGTAACACTAGATCCTTGATCAAATTTAATTGCGCGAGATTTAGATGGTTCTGCTGTACGGTCCCAAATTTGAGTACTATTCATTGTCAATTTTGGTCTTACATATTTATCACCGGTTGATCTATGACCAATCACATAACAATCTGAGATAGAATTAGCGTCATCATAAGAATAAACAGTGTCTGTTTTGAATGGATTACATGAAGTTGTAAATTCAATTGGATCAATCCAATAACTTGCATTACCTTCGCCACAGAATGTTGACAAATATACTTTATATGTTGTTTTTTCTTTCAAACCTGTTACATGAACAGATGAAGATTTAACTGTATCTGTAAATACAAATTCTGTCAACGATTCAATTGGTTCTTTAAAATTATCTGTAACTCTAACAATAAACTCTGCATCTTTTTCTAATGCTGTCCATTCAAAATCTGCATAATTATTGCTATATTGCTCCAAAACAAAATTAAGCGGAGCAAGACATGTTTGAGGAACAATAGAAATATCATCGATAGCACCAGAGCGAATAGTAGGATTACCTTCACCCATATCTTCATTATACCAGAAGACTACTAAATTATACATACCAGCAAGTTCCTCTGTAACAGTAACCTCCATTTCAGTTGTGATCCAAGAATCATTCAAAGCACAGAATGATACTTTTCTACCAGGATTAGAAACATCAAAAACTTCATTACTTCCATCTCCCATATAATCGCAATGAACCGAAACTTTATTCGTAGCTTCAACCATATTACTACCTGCATTAAATTTTGCTGTAGCAGGAATCAAAAGAACCTTCATAAAGTCAATTGGGAAATCTGGTTCTTTTGGATTAGCAAAACCAGTACAAGTCCAAGTATAAGACAAATCATATACACCTGGTTCAAGATATATTGTACGATATGCCCAAGAATATGATTGAGGCATAAGAGTCTCATCTTTTTGGCCTTTTTCAAACAAATTGAAATATTGCATTGAATTTCCACCATCATAAGAAATATACAAAGCTTTATCATCTTTGCTCTTAGTTTCTGAAACTTCATAAGCAGCATCTACACCAATATACCATCTATCGGTTTGATTATCTTGAACAAATGTCCAAGCATTAACCTCATTTTCATTCTCAAAATTACAGTTATAAGGGAAATCTCTAAAAATATCCTTAAGTGTAGTTTCTGTGCCAACAAAAGTCCATGGAGATGCATCTGTATCATTACAGAAAGCACGAATATAAACATCGTATTCAGTAGCAGGAGCAAGACCTTTAGCTGTACCTACTCTACCTGTAAATTCAGTAACAATACCTGCGTCTTCCATAGGATCAAAACCGACAGGACCACATTTGAATTCATATTTAGTTCCACCTTGATGAACAAACGAGAATGTCAAAGATACATCGGTACTAGAAACGAAAGAGAAATCGTATGGACGTGGACATGAAGGTATTTTCTCAATAAGAATATCATCTATATAAATAAGAGATTTTTTCTTAACTGTAGCATCATAATTAGGCACAATTGCAACGTACTTACCTTTACCTTTATAATTTGTAAAGTAAATTTCTTTCTTAACAGGATTACCTGTAGCACAAAGAACTGTATCACAAGGAACAAACGAACCGGCAATATTTGTTATATCTTCAACAATACCCACTACCAATTCAGGAGAATAATTGTAATTTGCACTTGAATTACCTTTTGCCACAGCATAAAGCGTAATCATACAATCACTCAAAGAATCAACATCAATCTCTTCTGTTACCAAATAAGAACGATCTGTTTCATTTGTAGCTTCCACAACTGCCATAGGTGTTGTGTAGTTTATAGTAGTTGGATAACTTACATCATTAGCTTTATAATAACCATTCCAACATTGTGGAGCAACGCCTGTTTTAAGAGAACTTGGAGCAATATTTCCGTTGAAGTTTTCTGAATAAGGCAACGCAATCTTACTTGAACATGTTGTACGAACAACTCTCACTGTTGACCATTCGCTCCAACTCTTATCTTTACAAGTAGAACGAGCATAAACATAATACTCTGTATTAGGTTTTAAGTCATTAACTTTGTATGTAGAAGATTGAACATCAACAGATGGCACTGCATCCATAGTTTCACCAGACAATAAAGTTTTAGATACTTTTACTTGATAAGGAGCTGTACCGGTGAGAGAGAGATCAAATGACTTATCTGTGATATTATTCACAGAAACACTAGTATGACATTCAGGAACTATACCGAAAGAAAGGTCGTCAATAAACACACAGTTACTCTTAGGGAAATCTGAAAGCAACATTATATACTTACCTTTATTGCCAAGATAGTCGGTTGTATAGTTTTCAAAAGTAACATCATAAGGGCGCCATTCCATACCAAACACTAAAGTATCAATTACTTCAAAAGTGGCAAGGTTAAATGGATTGGTAACAACACCGACAATAATAGAATGTGCATATTTATCAGAAGCATAATCTGTAGTAGGAGCAGCACCCCAGAATTGTAAACGAACAGTCTTAATATCTTCCACATCCAAACAAGGACTTACAAAATAAGCACCATTGTATATTTGTTGATCTACAAGCGATTCTATTTTCAAAGAAGTAAGACCACTATATTTATATGTTCTACTGCAAGATGGTATATAAGTTGAATTTGACATTGAAGTATTATTACCCACCACATAACAATCTGGTAAATCACCATCTGTATAAATATCAAATTTCTCAACAGCCATATCTTTAGGAGATATAGGCTGACAGTTTGTACGCAAAGTAACAACCGAAGACCAAGCACCTACTTCATCATCACATAAAGCTCTAACGTAAACGAAGTAACTTGTGTTTCCTACAAGATTTTCGATTGTACATGGATTTTTAACTACAGTATCTGTTCTATAAATCAATTCACTAGATGATTTTAAATCTGCAAGTTGGTCATCTGTCAATTTTTCTTTTGCTAAAAGAACAACCCACTTATTATTGTCAGCTGGAGACTCCCAAGATAGAACAGTTTGATTATATGAAATATCTTCTACCCTAACCTTCTCTGGACGAGCACATTTTTGTATCTCTTCCACCAAGATATTATCAATATAATATAATGTTACAGTCTTTTCTTTTTCAATTATTCTAAACGCAAGATTCTCTCCTTGACCATTATAAGATTCCAATGTAACAATCATTCTATTCCATTGATTATTAGGCTCATTTTTCATAGGAACAACCTTAATAGTTTGGAATGTTGTTGTATCATAGACATCTGTCATTGCGCCAATTTCAACAGAATAATCTAATTTAGAAGAATAAACATCAAATGTAACTTGAAGTTCTTTAATAGGCTTTTCCATTTTAGGCAAAGCTAGATATTGACGTTTACCCCCTGTTTTAGAATAAGTTTGATTATAGAACAAGAAAGACTTATTATAAGTACTTCCACCATCAAAAGTTTTACTAGAGATATATGGGCTATAAAAATATGTACCATTATTTGGATCTTGATAGCGATGTTGTTGAGTATACAAACAAGGCGCTGTGAAACCTTTAATTTTACCATCTGCGTCAGCGGCATAATCTTCAAAAGTTTCTTTATATGGCAAATATTCAAACGCCTTACACTCGGTTATATAATCAGCTACAAAAGTCCATTCACCAGCAGATGCTCCACAAAGACTACGAATAGAATAATAATAAGTATGTTTTGGCGCTTTCAAATCCTTAATAGTAATGCTATTTGTATTAAGAGTATCATTATAAATGTACTCAAGTGAATTTGATGCCTCACCATACATTTCATCTGTAGTGTATTTTTTCTCAAAAAGACGGAATACCCAAGTATTAACATCATTAGCATCCCAACTAAATGTCACCTCTGTTGGATTTATTGGATCAGCTGCAATATTGATATTTGTAGGGGTTTCACAAACAGGTATTCTTGAAAATTTAATTTCATCTACATAGAACATATTTGCCGATGCTTTTCCTTTTACATCGTCACCTGAAGCATAAATTGCAAAGAATTTACCTTTTCCTTTATAATTGTTCAAATCATAATAAACATATTTACCCTCACCCTCATTCAAATTGATAGTATCTATTGGATAGAAAGTCGAAATATCATTTGCGTCTGACATAAAACCAACCACAGTAGAAGAATAATTATATCTACTATCATCTTCTGGGTTAGCGATAAAGAAAGATATACGTGTAGTATCAAATCCTACTTGAATTTCAGGTAGAATCATTGCGGTGTAATATCCAGTCAACGCATTATTGTTCAACCAATATCTATATACATATCGTGTTGGAGCAGGAGTTAATACATCACCTGAAGCTTTATCACCATACGAACTAGAAATAGAAATAGGCATAGAGCCTACATAATGGCTAATCAAAGACAAAGCTGCTTTTGGATAATAAGTATTACGAACATCACCGAATCTTTGTTGATATGTATATAACGTACTTGCTGTACTATTCAAAGCATCTAATCCTTCAGCGAAACTATAAGGCAATCCTGTAACTTTACCTGGAGTACGAACATATCGCACATTACTCCAGGCTCCTGCATCTGACTCATCACAAGCGCGAACATAAACACAATATTCTGTTTCGTTTTCTAGATTATCAATAATACCATGATTAGAGATTTTCTTACGAATTACATCTGTAGCAGTAGCGATAAGATCTTCTTGCAAAGCTGTTTTAGATAAAACAACTTCGTAAGTAGCATAAGACTCATTAAAATCAAATTTAACAGAAGTTGAAGTAGGAATTCCCATTGAGAAATCACTAACTTTCATGAATTTTGGTCGATAACCAACATTCAAACTATCAAGAGCAAAAGTATTACGATATGGGAATTTAGACATAAAGGCTATATATCTACCATCGCCTTTATATTTTTCGAAAGAAACAAAAAATTCCTCTTTTGTTTGATTATATCTAGTTCCAACAGTATCAATAGGATCAAACGTATTTATATCTGTAGGATCTTCAATCAAACCAACAATGATATCAAAATTTTCAGAATTATAATTTGTTCCCCAAAAAGACAAATACAAATTTTGAATATTAACTGTATCTCTAAACTTAGGCATTACTGCATAAGAATATGAATTAGCAGGAATATAATAATTTACTGTACTAGAAAAAAGAGTCGCACTTTTAAAAAAATGATCACCATAGAAACATAAAGCATAATCTTTATTAACAGAATAGTAACCTATATAAGAATCTTCACGTCCTGTATTTATATAAGGAGGATAAGCATCTTCTGCAGAAGCATAATACCAAGTATCTTGACGAGTTGGATGACCTGGTGTTTTAGGGAAGTCGAAATCTGTAAAATATGGTAAATCAATATAATTTACAGTAGTAAATGAATCTACAACCCATTCACTATATTCAGTATAACAATTTGAACGAAGATAATAATAATATTTTTTATTTGTTTTAAGACCTCTCAAAACATATTTAGAGACTCTTTTCAATACTTGATTATCAACATCGGCGATATATTTATCATCAGCCAATTGCTCTGGAGTAAGAATAGTTGTTGAAACTTTAAGTGAGTAAGATTCAACGTCATAAGCACCAGCCCAAGTAATCACCGCTGTATCATTAGATAAATCTCTAGCTGACATTTCAGAAGGAGCGAAACAACTAGGAGCAGAACGAACTTCTATCTTATCTAAAACGACACCTCTACCCAATCTATCCTCAGCTTCGAATGCTAATTGCAAGAACTCAGCGCCACTAATAGACGCCAATGACAATGTATCAAGAGACCATCTAGAGATATATTTATTATACTCTACAAGTTTGCCCCAAGATCCACCTTCTTTTGTTCTATACAACACTCTCAAAACATCAAAATCGTTAGTCCACTTGTCTTGAGCATGAGCAAAAACAAGAATTGGGTCTGCCAATTTTGAGAAACTAATTTTACCATCTCCATTAACTTTACACAAGTTAGGAGTAACCAAACGAGTTACAGCATCAGTTGTAACGTTTGAATTAGCAGTAAATTTCAAGCGAGCATCTCCATCAAAAGCTCCGTTAGGGAAAGAACCACCTGTTTCTTTTACCCATTTAACCTCTCCTGAAACATGCTCCTGAGTCCAACCATCAGGAATTCCATTTTCAAAACTTTCTTCAAGACTACATCCATAATCTTGTGCAGAAAGAAGAAAAGGTACAAATAAGATTGCCAATAGAGCAATCATTTTGTGTAATTTTCTTTTCATAGTTTTCTATTTAAAGTTTAACAATAATATATTAAATAATGTGTATTCCAAATATTTAAATACAAAATTATGCATAAATTTCGGCAAAGTTACAAAAAATATTTATATTATCAAATTTTTTGCATAAAAATCACAAAAAACATTAAAATTATTTTTAATTTTTTTCAAAAAAAAAGAAATATATTCTCAATTATCAAAAAAAATGGATAATACATTAACACACAAAAAAGGCTATGCTAGAATATACTAACATAGCCTTTTCTGTACCCCCGCCGAGAATCGAACTCGGATCTACGGTTTAGGAAACCGCTATTCTATCCATTGAACTACAAGGGCTTGTTCAATGCACAATTCACAATGCAAAATGCTCAATTAGCCATTCGGCATCAAATAATTAATTATGCATTGTGAATTATTTTAGTGTCTGCCTTTTGAGTTTGATTTCATTTGGCGAGCTTGTTGCTCACGAAGGGCTTGTTGTTGTGCACGTTGAGCTTCTTCGAGACGTTGCATAAACCCTGATTTTTTTTGTGGTTTGGCTTTGTTTTTCTCGAGTTGTGCAAGTACTTTTTTGTCGTCAATAAAAAGACGGAACAAGTATGTTTGAATGATTGTAATCAAAAGTGATACAAAATAATAATAAGAGAGTCCTGACGCATAATTATTGAACATGAACATGAACATAATTGGCATGAGATACATCATCCATTTCATCATACCTGCACCTGGTTGATCGCCTGCTCCCGTTGTTGCCATGTTGATTTTTGTATAAATAATATTTGTAATAGTCATCAAAAGGCAGAACAATGAAATGTGGTTGCCAAAGTATGGTGTAATTAAAGGAATATAAGTATCCCAAGAAAAAATAGCATCGTAAGATGAAAGGTCGTCGGCCCAAAGGAATGATTGTCCGCGAAGTTCGAATGCAGTTGGGAAGAAACTAAACATAGCGAACAAAATAGGCATTTGGAACAACATAGGAAGACATCCACTCATTGGATTTACACCAGCTTTTTGGTAAAGAGCCATAGTAGCTTGTTGACGCTCCATTGCTTTTTCGGCAGGAATACGAGCATTAATTTCGTCGATTTGAGGACGAAGGACACGCATTTTTGCCGAAGACATATAAGATTTAAATGTGAATGGAAGTATCACTAATTTGATAATAATAGTCAATAAGAAGATGATAAGACCATAACTACCTATGTATTTACCTAGGAAATTAAAAATAGGAATAATAACCCATGTTGAAATCCAACGGAATATTGACCATCCCATAGGAATAATGTGTTGTAGATTTAGATCTTCTTCGTTTTCAGAAGTTGCATCGTAAGACTTCAATACACGATATTGGTTAGGACCATAGAATGTATGAAATTTGGTAGAACGAACACCGGTTGGATCGAATGCAACCGTTGCCTCCATTTTGTGTTGTTTAATAAACTCCGAACGTTCAGGCATAATTTCAGTTTCAACGCTAGTTGCAGTGAATGCATCATCGGCAATCATAATAGAACTAAAGAAGTGATCTTTAAAAGCAACCCAACGAACTTTACCTGAAAGTTTTTCTGAATCATTTTTATATTCAGAAAGATACTCCATTTCGTCAGCAACATACTTGTAATTGAGAGTTGCATAGCGAGATTCGAATTTGCGACCTTTCTCGTTTTGACGAATAAGTGACTGCCATTGTACATCGAGAGAGGATGTATTTGGCGATAGATATTGACTCATATTATGAGCTTTAATATCCATCGAGGTCATGAAATCGTTGTTAGGAATTGTATACACAAAATCTATATACGACTCAGCGGTAGCACTAAGACGCATAGTTACGATTTGAGCATCATCTGTTTTAGCAATAATAGGTTTAAAGAATAAATTTTTTGTATTTATAATACGATTATCGCTAGTTAACAATGTAAAGCCAAGAGAAGCCTCTCCTGAATTGAAAAGCATAAGAGGAAGCGAATCGTGGCGAGTGTAGTTTTTCATCTCAGCAGCACATACATATCCACCTTTGTTAGAGAATGTGAGACGTATTTTCTCATTTTCTATAGTAAATTGCTCTTCTATGCCGGTAGCAGAAGTAGCAAAATATCCAAATGTTTTTTCTAAACTAGCAGAATCGAGTGTAGCTTCGCCAATAGCTGCTAATGAATCGACAACAGCTTGTTGGCGTTCGAGTTCGAGTTGAGCAAGATAGGCTGCTTCGTTAGCAACAGCGATAGAGTCGCGCACATGCTGACGACGAGCAAGTTCCTCTTTACTTGGTTGGTTCAACCAGCTAAAGCCGAAGATTACGGCCATGATTAGGACTAAGCCTATGACGGTGTTTTTATCCATTTTTCTTAAAAGTTGAAAGTTTTTCGCTTCGCTCAAGATTTTATCGCCTAAAGGCTCAAAAACCTTTGGTTCTTGCTTTGCTCGGCAATTAGAGTAAACTCTATTGCTCTCGCTTATCGCAAGAATTGAAAGTTGAAAGTTGAAAGTTAATTGTTTTCAACCCAAACTTTTTTCTTATTTACAATCTTACAAAATAGGGTGCAAAGTTACAAAAAATTATTGAGATATGCAAATTTGGTATTACAAGTGATTTCGGACTATAATATAAATCAATAGTATACACAAAAAAAGAGACGCAATGGATTGCATCTCTTTTGTTTTGTTATAGATAAACATTATTTGTTAGCTGCTGCTTTGACGAATTGGAGGAAAAGTGGGTGTGGGTTGAGCACTGTGCTTGAGTACTCAGGGTGGAATTGTACACCCACGTACCATTGGTGAGCTGGCACCTCGATGATTTCGCCAAGTTGAGTATCGGGGTTAACACCTGAAATAATCATGCCGTTAGCTTCGAATTCGGCTTTGTATTGGTTGTTGAATTCGAGACGGTGACGGTGACGCTCTTGGATGAGTTCTTTACCATAGATTTCGGCAGCGCGTGAACCTGGTTTAAGTTTACATGCATAAGCACCAAGACGCATTGAACCACCTTTGTCGAGATGAGTTTTTTGCTCTTCCATCATGTCGATTACTTTGTGTTTTGCGTTAGGATTGATTTCGACAGTGTGAGCATCTTTGTAGCCTAACACATTGCGAGCGAACTCGATAGCCATGACTTGCATACCATAGCAGATGCCGAGTGTAGGGATATTGTTTTCGCGAGTGTAACGAGCTGAGATAATTTTGCCTTCGATGCCACGTTCGCCAAAGCCTGGAGCGATGAGCACGCCATCGTAGCCTTTGAGGGTAGCTTCGACATTTTCTTCTGTGATATCGTCAGAGAGAAGGAGGTCGAGTTTGAGTTTACGGTCGTTGTAAGCCGATGCGTGAATGAGCGACTCGATGATTGATTTATAGGCATCTGGGAGGCGAACATATTTACCGACAAGGGCAATACGTACTTCTTTTTCAGCTGTTTTGAGTTTATTGAGGAAGAAGTTCCATTGGTCCATATCGGCAACAGTTGCTTCAGGGTCAATGCCGAGGCGTTTGAGAACCACGCGGTCGAGGCCTTCTTGTTGCATACGAACAGGCACTTCGTAGATAGTTTTCACGTCGGCACTTTCGATAACAGCCTCTGGGTCGACATTACAAAATAGGGCAACTTTTTTGCGAACTTCGGGAGTGATTGGGTGTTCGGCACGAAGTACGAGTACGTCTGGTTGAACACCTTCTTGTTGAAGTTCTTTAACAGAGTGTTGAGTTGGTTTGGTTTTGAGCTCGCCCGCAGCAGCCACGTAAGGCACATAAGTGAGGTGGATGCATAGGCAGTCGCTACCGAGCTCCCAACGGAGTTGGCGCACACTTTCGATATAAGGTAAAGACTCGATGTCGCCCACAGTACCACCGATTTCGGTGATAACGAAGTCGAAATTGCCAGTGTTGCCGAGTTGTTTTACATTGCGTTTGATTTCGTCGGTAATATGAGGGATGACTTGAACAGTTTTGCCCAAGAAATCGCCACGACGTTCGCGAGTGATTACGTTTTGATATATGCGACCAGAAGTTACGTTGTTGGCTTTAGACGAAGGTACGTTGAGGAAACGCTCGTAGTGACCGAGGTCGAGGTCGGCTTCGTGACCATCGTTAGTCACGTAGCACTCGCCATGTTCGTAAGGATTGAGAGTACCTGGGTCGATATTGATATAAGGGTCGAGTTTTTGGTTAGTAACTCTATAACCACGAGCTTGGAGGAGTTTGCCAAGCGAAGCTGCGATGATGCCTTTACCGAGCGATGAAGTAACGCCACCAGTAACGAAAATGTACTTTGTTGCCATATTTAATCAATGCACAATGCACAATGCACAATGCACAATATTATATCATGCGATGCACAATGCGTTATTAGACTATTTAATCAAAGTGCAAAGATACAAAAAAAGTTTGATAGTTAATAGATGTAAACAATATTTTTTTTGCAAGTTTGATTTTTTGTGGTTTTATGTTGCGGTTTGTAGATTTTTTAGTAACTTTGTGGTTGATTTTAGAAGGGGATTTGGGGGGGGGCTTATTGTATTTTAGAGGGGGTTGCGGAGGTAGGGTGAAGGTTGCTTGCAGGTTGCTGTATAGTATATTTAATGAAGGGAGGGGGTTATTGTATTTTTTGTGATATTTTTTTTATCATTTTTAGAATATGATTTCGTATAACACAGAAGGCGTGAAGATGCCAAAAATTGGCAAACGCGAAACTAATGCTTGGATTAAGGCCGTAGCGGCTAAGTATGGCAAAAAAGTTGGCGAAGTGGCTTATATTTTTTGCGACGACGAAAAGATTTTGGAGGTGAATAGAGAATATCTCCAACATGATTATTACACAGACATTATTACGTTTGACTACTGCGAGGGGGATGTGTTGAATGGAGATATTTTTATCTCGTTGGACACAGTGGCGAGCAATGCAGAGGAGTTTGGTGTGACGTTTGAGAATGAGCTACATAGAGTGTTGATACATGGTATTTTGCACTTATGCGGACAAGATGACCAAACGCCTGAATTGAGAGCAGAGATGATTGCGAAGGAGAATGATGCGCTTGCAATGTTGTAATTAAAAAGACAAAATAACAGAGTAACAAAAATTATGTCCTTTTGTTATTCTGTCTTTTAAATGAAATGAGAGCGATTGTGCTGACATCGACGCTGTATAGCGACAATAGTTATATGCTTAATTTGTTTACTGACGAGTTGGGCTATGTGGTTGTGTCGGTGAAGGTTGGGAAGCGGAGCAAGGTGAGATTGTCGCATATACAGCCGCTGACGTTGTTGATGGTGGAACTGCACGGGAGACCTTCGCAGCAGGTGATGCATGTGACGGAGTGTGTGGCGTTGCCGGGATGCGAATCGATAGCTATGGATGTGGCTAAAATGCTGACGGCTCAGTTTCTTGCAGAGTTTTTGAACCACACGCTGAGACTATATCAGAGAGATGCGGCATTATTTGACTTTATATTTGACTCGATATGCAGATATAACTCATTGGAGCGTGGACAGGCAAATTTTCACTTAGTGTTTTTGGTGAAACTGACGCATTACTTGGGTTTTTTTCCTAATCTTGAGGGGTTTGACGCTGGGGTGTGTTTCGACTTGGAGAATGGGTGTTTTGTGCGCCGATTGCCACCACATGCGAATTATTTGCTGCCTGAGGCAACCGTGGCTTTGGCGAATCTCTTGAGGTTGGACTACGACACGATGTATCTATATGATGTAAACCGACAACAGAGAAACGAGATTTTAGACCACATTATTAAATACTATAAACTGCATTTGGCGGAATTTGGGGATTTGCGGTCGTTGGATGTGTTGCGCGAACTTTGATTTTTTAGTTTTAACATAAGTACAAATGTTTCGGTGTTCGCTCAGAAAATATATCTTTCTTTTTTAAAATTAACAATGGGACAATTACTTTTTTTAAGTACATGCCCTAAATCATAAAATATTATCAAACTAGTTAATCATAAGGCTTGTACTTGAAAAAGAATTTATCCTCTCACAACTATGAAATAAGAGAGATAACTTATAAACCTAAAAATATTAAATATGTACTTATGTTAGAAATCAATCTATAAAAATTATGGCATTACCTACAAATTTAGGAACAGAATCGATTGGGCGATTGTTGCGACAATATGCTGTGCCTGCGATTGTTGCGATGACGGCATCGTCGTTATATAATATGATAGACAGCATCTTTATTGGTCAAGGTGTGGGTCCGTTGGCAATATCGGGGTTGGCTGTTACATTCCCATTTATGAACTTGGCGGCAGCGTTTGGTGCACTAGTTGGCGTGGGTGCAAGCACGATTGTGTCGGTGAAATTGGGGCAAAAAGATTATGCTTCGGCTCGCAAGGCATTGGGCAATGTGGTGGCTCTGAATATCATTATTGGAGTGGCTTTTATGGTGGTTTCGCTATTGTTTCTCGACAAGATATTGCTATTTTTCGGCGCAAGCGAAAATACGCTACAATATGCGCGCGAGTATATGGAGATAATTCTCTATGGCAATGTGGTAACACACATGTATCTAGGACTCAATGCAGTAATGCGCTCGGGCGGACACCCTCAGAGATCGATGGCGATGACGATTTTGACCGTGATACTGAATGCAATACTCGACCCTATATTTATTTTTGTATTGGACTGGGGCATACGAGGGGCTGCCATTGCTACGATATTGGCACAGGTAGTTGCGTTGGCGTGGATTCTGATTTCGTTCACAAACAAACAAGAGATATTGCACTTTGAATCGGGGATATTTAAACTGGACCGTAGAATAGTAACCGCTTCGTTGTCAATAGGTATGGCTCCGTTTTTGATGAACGTGGCAGCATGCGTGATAGTGATTTTTATCAACAACGGATTGCAACAACATGGGGGCGACTTGGCGATTGGGGCGTATGGTATTGTGAACCGAATTACGTTTATATTCGTGATGGTGGTGATGGGATTGAACCAAGGCATGCAACCAATTGCAGGATATAATTATGGCGCAAAAAATATAGATAGGATGCTGGGAGTGTTGAAGTTGACAATTGTATGGGCTACAGTGATTATGACAGCGGGATTCGTGATATGCGAGTTCACGCCAGGGTTGATTGCACGCATATTTACCTCAGACGAGGAGTTGATTGCACGCTCGGTGAGAGGCATGAGAATAGTGGCTGTGTTCTTCCCAATCATTGGCATGCAGATGGTTACGGGTAACTTCTTCCAAAGTATCGGCATGGCACGACAAGCGATATTCCTCTCATTGACACGACAATTGATATTCCTATTGCCATGCTTGATAGTGTTGCCACATTTTTTTGGTGCAGACGGAGTTTGGGCATCGTTGCCTACGGCAGATTTGCTGTCGTGGATTGTGTCGATGTCGGTGTTGACCTACTATTTACGCAGATTTAAACAAGGAAAAATTGAATATAAATTATGATAATCACAATAGGACGCCAATTGGGAAGCGGCGGATTGGAGATTGGTCGCTTACTTGCAGAACGATTGAATTTGGCATTTTACGATAAAGAGTTGCTCACCGAGGCGGCTCGCCATAGTGGCATCTGCCCTGAGTGTTTTCAACAGGTGGATGAACAAGCAAAACGCACGTTTGGGGGCGTAGGCATATTCGGTATGCGATTCCCATTTGTGGGGGATGGCAATACGTCGTACAACTCGATGATTTCGGGCGACAATCTGTTCTTAATACAGAGCGAAACAATAGTGAAACTCGCAGAAAATGAGCAAGGAGCAGTGTTTGTAGGACGATGTGCCGACTATGTATTGCGCCATAGAGATGATGTAGTGTCGGTGTTTATTACGGCAAATGAGGCGGACAGAGTGAAACGATTGTGCGACCGCAGAGGGTGCACCGAAGCAGAGGCGCGCGATATAATGAAAAAAGTTGATAAACAACGCTCGGCATACTACGACTACTATGCAAGCAGAGAATGGGGTGTGGCTTCGAGCTATGATATTTGCCTAAATTCGTCGTTATTGGGCATCGAAGGAACTGTGAAGGCCATTATTAATATTGTGAGAGGGAAATGATTATACTAAGCATAGGCACAAATATTGGCGACCGCGAACGGAATATAGAGAATGCGATTGTGGCATTAGGCGAAATAGGCAAGGTAGGTGCCGTATCGCCAATATATACGTCGGAGCCATGGGGGTTTGAATCGGAGAATGGATTCTACAATATTGCGTTGACAATTGAGAGCGAATTGTTGCCTCTTGATTTGTTGCGAGAGACTCAACGCATCGAAAAAGAGTTGGGGCGTACGGCTAAAACTACAACAGAATATGCCGACCGCGTGATTGACATCGACATAATAGCCTACGGACAAACAATTATAGAGACTCCAGAACTAACAATTCCACATAAACTCATGCATCTGCGCAACTTTGTGCTCTACCCTCTTGCCGATATCACACCCAACTGGGTACACCCAATATTGCAACTCAGTGTGCAAGAACTAAAAAATAAATCTGAAGATAATAATATTCCACATAAAAAATGAGGCCGTGTCTATCTACAGCCTCATTTCTTTTATACTACTTTATTTCATCAATGAAAGTATATCTTCATTGTTTCCACCAAGGATGTATGTTTCAATTGGGTGTTTTTGCAAAACTTCGGCAATAGCCCCCACCTCGAATCTACAACCCACCAATGCCTCATATAACGGCGTGAGC
>JAZRCE010000039.1:0-12806 GCA_045635445.1 Candidatus Aphodosoma sp. | reverse complement strand
GCGACCCATGGCAACGAGTTCGCGCACGGTGAGGCGGTCGATGTCGATGTCGTCGGTAAGCACCAACGAGAAGAGTGTGGAGCGTTGGTGTACGTTGAGTGATGAGATGTCATGATTGGCTATGAATACTTTTCCGTCGAGGGCAGGTTGTAGGCCGGCGAGGGTGCGCAATAAGGTACTTTTACCCGAGCCATTGGTGCCAGTGAGGCAGATGAGGTCGCGCGGCGAAGCCTCGAGGTTGAGGTTGCGCTGCACGGCTTTGTTGCCATAGCCAATAGTGAGGTTTTCGGTTTTAAGAATCATATATTTTTTAGACATGAAGACATGAGAACATAAATTTTTTATTTTTTTAGAAGACAGAAGAACAGAATAACATAAAAATGTAGTTAAATAAATTTTGTTATTATGTTCTTATGTCTTTTTTCTTGTCTTCTTGTATTTAATTTAATTTCGGTTTTTGAGAATAATCCAGATGATGATAGGTGCGCCGACGAGTGCACTGACGGCATTGATAGGGAGTGTGTAGCCGTTGGTAGGGAGTTGACACACGAGGTCGCAAAGCAAGAGGAGCGATGCTCCGATAAGCACAGAACCAGGGATGGTGAGTTGGTGATTAGAGGTTTTGAGCAGTCCACGCACCAAGTGAGGCACAGCCATACCGATGAAGGCAATAGGTCCGGTGAATGCCGTAGTGGCACCAGCCAAAAGGGCAATGGCAATGATGATTAAGAGTCGAGTGCGTGAGGTGTTGACGCCAAGACCTTGTGCGTAGTTCTCGCCAAGAAGCAGGGCGTTGAGAGGTTTTTGTATTGCGAATACTATGGCAAGACCCACGACGACGATAGGGAGCATGACCCACATATAGTTCCACGTAACAGCCAAGAGCGAGCCGAAGGTCCAAACAACGAAGAGTTTGAGCGAATCGGGGTCGGAAGAGTTTTGGAGTATGGTGACGAGCGAGCCAGAGAGTTGACCGAACATGATGCCCACGATGAGAAGCGATACCGCTTGTCGCACGCGGACCGATACTGCAAGCACCATCATAAGCACGAGGATAGCGCCAAGTGTAGCCGAAATGACGAGTCCCCAACCACTTTCGATGAACGCAGCAGGGAGTATGCCACCAGCCAAGATGAAAATAGCCACACCGAGGCTAGCACCCGAGCTGACACCTAATACATATGGACCAGCCAGAGGGTTGCGGAAAAGCGTTTGCATAATCAGACCTGCAACAGATATGGCAGCGCCAGTGATGAGGGCAGTGAGGGCCTTAGGTAGGCGGAAATTGTATATGATGTTGTTATATAGCTCGTTGTTGGAGAAAAGTTCGGATATAGGTATGCGCACACTACCATAGGCAATGTCAGCCACAAAGAGAATTGCGGTGACGAGAAGGAGTAGTATGAACTTTAGGTTTTTCATATATTTTAGTAGTTCATTTTTTAGACAGAATGACATAAGAACAAAAATTTTTATTTTTATGACATACGCCTCGTTAAAAACAAAAGTTTTTATCTTGGTGTAAGAAAGACAGATTTTTAGTTACATTTTTGCTTCGTGAAATATGTCTTTAGTGTCGAGATTTTACAGAGTAAAAGCGAGACCATTATGTAAAAGTATGAAAAAAATATGTTTTATGTCATTATGTCTAAAAAATATTTATTTTAAAACTCTTTCAATACAGTATATAATTTCTGTATAGGGAGACCCATGACGTTGAAGTAAGAGCCTTCGATGTGCTCGACGACGATGTAGCCAATCCACTCTTGCACGCCGTATGAGCCAGCTTTGTCCATAGGGCGATATTTGTTGATATAGTGGGCGATTTCGTCGTCGGTAAGGTGAGCAAAGCGCACCTTGGTGGTTGATGCAAACGACACGTTCTTTTGGTTAGTGCGCACGCATACGCCAGTGATTACATCGTGGGTTTTACCCGACAAAGCGCGCAACATTTGGTGAGCCTCAGCCTCGTCGGCAGGTTTGCCATACACTTTGCCATCGAGCCAAACGATAGTGTCGGCAGTGATGAGAAGTTCGTTGTCTTCTAATGTATAGGCATCGGCTTTTTGTTCGGCAAGATATACAGGGATAGCTTCGCCTTGGAGCGATGCAGGATAGGTCTCTTCGAGGCCAGGGATGACTTTAGTTGTGAAAGGGATCTCCAAGCCAGCGAGGAGCTCCTTGCGACGAGGGGACTGCGAACCCAATATAATGTTGAATTGAGAGTTGAGAGTTGAGAGTTGAGAATTCATAGTTTGAGTTTGTTTATTGCACTATCTGGAATATTCCGAACATAGGAATGTGGTAGGTGGCGGCAAGTAGATAATGGTAGATGAGCGCGTAGAGGGTGCCGATGAGCATGATGAACTTGCATAGCGATGATGCGTTGGTGTAGGCTGTGCAAGATTTCGACCACAAAATAGCAATTAAACAAACGCTAGGAGCTGCGATGCCAAAGAGGAAATAGCGCGAGGTGAGTGTGCCCTCGAATGGAATGAGAGCATATACAAAATAGACTAAAATAGCATTGGTGATGAGGATGAGTGCAGTGATCACGATACGAGTGACTTTTTCGCCCCACACCACAGCCATAGTGTGGCATTCATATTCGCGGTCGCCAGGCTCGTCTTGAAGGTCTTTGATAACCTCTCTGATGAATGTAAATAGAAATGAGAAGAGCGCAAACCCGCAAGTCCATCCGTAGAGAGTGCGGAGAATAGGGGTTGGGTGGAGCAGTTCGCCATATTTGTTGCTCAATGCAGTGGTTTCTACGAACATAGGCACTAGTGGCACCAAAGCAGCCGAGAGAGCCACGATGAGAGTGCCCACGATGAGTTGGCGTTTGTAGGACGACGAATAGAACCACAACATACCAGGCACGATGACGTAGATCATGCCGAGAGTGATGCTACGGAGGTAGAACGCAGAGGCGAGTCCACACACGATGCCAACACCAGTAACGATTTGGTATAGGCGCATAGCTTCGGCTTTGCTCATTGTATTGGTCACGATAACACGGTCAGGGCGATTGATGCGGTCGATTTTCACATCGAAATAGTCGTTAATTACATAACCACCAGCACAGATGAGCGAAGTGGCAATGATGGCGCATAGAATAACCCAAGATGGTGTGGTTGACACAACACCAAACGAAGTGAGAGTAGGCACCACCACGCACCAATAGATAAGTATTTGAATTAGTGCAGTGAAAGCAACATTTATTGGTCTAAGAATTTTCATATTTTAGTAGAGAGTAGTTATGAGTGAGGAATGAGGAGTGAGGAATGATTTAATTATGAATTATGCATTGTGCATTGAAAGGTTACCATGCGTAAGCATCGGAGTTGTGCATCCATTTGCCTTGAGCTTTGAGCACTTGTTCGATGACGTCGCGACCACAGCCTTCTCCGCCATTGCGGTCGGAAATATAGTGGGCAATGGCTTTGATTTCGGGCGCAGCATCGGCCGGAGCGCAAGCAATGCCACAGCGAGTCATCACCTCATAATCGGGGATATCGTCACCCATATACATCACCTCTTCGGCTTTGAGATTGTGCTTTGCGAGAAACTGCTCCCATTGCACGATTTTGTTTGACGCACCGAGATAGATATCGGAGCAACCGAGCCCCTCGAAGCGCAAACGCACAGCCTCAACACGACCACCAGTGATGATGGCAATAGGGTAGCCAAGTTTGGAGGCATGCTGAATAGCATAACCATCCTTGATGTTAATCATGCGCATCGGTAGTCCGTCAGGGCCAAGAGGCATACAGCCTGCCGACAACACACCATCCACGTCGAACGCAAATGCTTTTATGTTGTTTAATGCTTGTTTGAAGTTCATAGTTGTTTTTGTCTACAGTCTATAGTCAACTGTCAACGGTCTTTAATAGTCTGTTGTCTGTTGACTTTTTTATTTACATCTTTTTAATCTGTTCCGACAACAAAGTGTATATCTCTTGCCACTCAGGGTCTTTGTGAAGGAGCGAGATGTGTTGGTCGAGAATACGGTTGTCGCCACGGCGCGCAGGACCTGTGAGCGAAGCTTTTGGTCCGATTTTCTTCACCTTATTCACCGATTCGGTTATCAATCCGTGCAACACATCGAACGGGATATTTTTGCGACCCAACATCTTTTCAGCATAGATATACATGAGATTGGAGAAATTGCATGCGAACACACTAGCCAAGTGCAACTCCTTGCGGTCTTCCGACGAGAGACGGTAGATTTTTTGCGACATACAACGCGCAATGTCGTTGATCAGAGTTTCGCTCTCTTTGTTGTTGGCTTCGATGAAAAAAGGCACTTTGCGAAGGTCAACACGCTTCTCCTTCGTGAAAGTTTGTAAAGGATAGAGGCAGCCATAGTTGTCGCGCACCTGTTTGAATATCGATATAGGCATGCTGCCCGCAGTGTGGATGTGTAATCCCTTGCGGATTTTGATGTGGTTCATCACCCACTGAAGCGAGTCGTCGGTGAGGGCATAGATGTAGATGTGCGATGTAGGTTCTACATCCTCATATTTGTTGACAGCCTGAGCACCCACTTGACGAGCTAAAGCCTCGGCCGCATCGAGTGTGCGACTATACACTTGCACGATGTGGTGACCTGTGTCGTATAAAGCTGGTGCCAAGTGCCAAGCCACATTGCCAGCACCGATGAAGGTGATATTAAAATGTATTCCTATGGAGTTTCTCATAACTGAGTTTTTCTTCGTCGTAAGGTTTGCGCTCTTCGTTTTTATAGCCGAGAGTGACGATGTTTAATACCTCTAAGTTTTCAGGAATATTCAATAAATCGCGTATATATTCGCCCGCAGTTTCGGTCTCGGTGTGCATGCGATTGTACACTTGCACCCAGCATGAGCCAAGGTTCAAATCCTGTGCAGCTAATTGTATGATAAGTGCTGCAATCGAAGCATCTTCAAACCACACATCACTCTTTTCAGGGCTTGCGCACACAACAATAGCCATAGGCGCATCGGCAACGAATTTGCTACCCAATTCGCGACAAGTCGACATCTTTTGCAACAATTCGCGATTGTCTACCACGATGAATTCCCAGCCATTAGTGCGTTTCGATGCAGGCGACATGAGAGCCGAACGAAGTATAGAATCGATTTTTTCTTGTTCAACCGCGCGGTCTTCATATTTACGAATCGAACGGCGATTCTTCACAAGATCATAGAATGAAGTCATAATGAATAAGGTTTTGTTAGGTTTATAAATCCCTTTATAATTAATCTGCAAAGTTATAAATAATTTTTCAAAATATCAAATGATATTTTACAAAAAACACACACCCAACAGTCACTTGTACTAATAGTAACCTTTAATATACTATAAATATATGATAAATATACTATAAATATAGTATAAACATATTATAAAGCAATATTTAGATAATATTTGCACAAATGCCACTATTTTTGTACCTTTGCCGATAGTTATCATGATGACATAAAACGATGAGAGTAGAGATAATCGACAATATAAATCACTTCCCGCAATTTGAGGCGCAGAATGTGTTTCAAACCAAGGAGTATATGCGTCTTTTTGAGTACGAAAAAGGCACTAAAGTTGTGCTATTTGCAGTCTATTCGGACTTCTCATTATTGCTCATTCAACCACTTACCATCATACGCTATTATCGTCACCTACCTAGCAAATTTGCATCCTACGCAGTAGCATGGCGCGAACCATGGAGAGCGCAAAATATTACTGATGAAGAGGCGGTTCGAGCATTTGAGTTGATGAGTGAGGCGATTGTGAAGTATTGTAGAAAGAGGGCTTTGTATGTTGAGTATCGACACTTTTTAGAGGGTAATATCTATCATCCTTTGCTTATTTCTTACAAAGTGTTGCCTTGGTGTAATATCTATCGTAAGTTTAGTGCTGCTGAAGTAGTGGAACAATGGATGAATAAGAGCAAACGAAAGCAGTTGCGACAGTCGTTCGACTCTGGTGTGAAGGTAGAACTCAATCCAAGCGACAAAGATATTAAAGATTGGTATGCTCTACTTAGAAAACTCTACTATCGTATACATCGTCCGTTGCCTTCGGTAGATCTGTTTTTGAAGTTGAATGAGTCTAGAATAGGTAGAGTGTTTGTTGTTAAATATCAAGGTAGAGTGTTGTCGGGTAGCGCAATATTATATTTTCAGAGCAAAGCAGAAAACTCTCAACTCTCAACTCTCAACTCTCAGCTCTTTTATGAGTGGTATAGAGCTTCGGTTGATGATAGGATAGAGGGTGTTTATCCGTCGGTAGTTGCCATTTGGCAAGCTATGCAGTTAGTGGTCGACATGGGTGGCGGTATGTTTGATTTTATGGGTGCTGGGCCAAGGAATAAAGAGTATGGTGTGCGAGAATTTAAGTTGAAATTTGGCGGTGAAATTACAAACGAGTATAGGTATCGTAGATTGCTTATATAAATAAATAGAAAATATTTAGTAAAAAATTTGTGTTTAAGAAAAATAATATTTACCTTTGTAGCCGATTAGTTATTGTAAAATAATAATGTAAAAAAGTATGAATATGAAAAAGATTATTTCTTTGATTTTTGTTTGTTTTTTTTGTTTGGTATCATATGCCGAAGTAGTTAAATGGAGAACAAATAGTATAGCCTATCGTTTTCGTAGTGAATATACTGGTCAATGGCAAGATTGGGGCGATTGGGAAGAGTGTAAAGTGCTTATTCTTGTAGATTTGGATCGAGATGTTATTAGAATTTATAGTCAAGAAACACAAGAGTATGATGTGATTTCGGAAGGAGAAGAAGAGAGTGATTCTGAATCAACATCATTTTATTACAATTGTATTGATAAAGAAGGAAACAATTGTCAAATACGTTTGAGAGTTTATAATGATCCAAGTTATGGTTCGCAACTTTATGTTGCTTATGATGATGTTGCTTGGGTTTATGCTTTTGACGTAGAATAAATTTTATATTAATGTATATAATAAACGGCGATAAAATCAAATTTTGATTTATCGCCGTTTTAATTTTCTATATATTTTGGTATTATTTTACAGCTTTAAAGCTCATGTCGAGGCTCTTAACCGAGTGGGTGAGTGCACCAACCGAGATGACATCTACACCACATTCGGCATATTGGCGGAGTGTGTCGTAGGTGATACCGCCTGATGATTCCACCTCGACGCGACCACCGATAATTTCCACCGCTTTGCGAGTGTCAGCAGGCGAGAAGTTATCTAGCATGATGCGGTCGATGCCACCAGTAGCGAGGGCTTCGTTCAACTCGTCGAACGAGCGCACTTCGATTTCTATCTTGAGGTTTTTGCCTTTCTCTTTTAGATATTCTTGAGCGCGGCGGATAGCATTAGAGATACCACCAGCAAAGTCCACATGGTTGTCTTTGAGGAGAATCATGTCGAAAAGACCGATACGGTGGTTGCAACCACCACCGATGCGCACAGCCTCTTTTTCCAACATGCGGAGTCCAGGCGTAGTTTTGCGAGTGTCGAGCACGCGACATTTAGTGCCTTCAACCAATTTCACATATTCGGCAGTGCGAGTAGCCACGCCACTCATGCGTTGCATAATGTTGAGCATAAGGCGCTCTGTTTGAAGAAGAGATTGAGTGCGACCTTCTACAACGAATGCTATGTCGCCAGGTTTCACACGGTCGCCATCGTGGAGATATTGAGTCATTTTGAGCTCAGGGTCGAAGGCAGCAAATACGCGTTTTGCCACTTCTATACCTGCTACGATACCTTCTTCTTTGATAATCAATTGTTGTTTGCCCATAGCATCAGCAGGGATTGATGAAAGGGTAGTGTGGTCGCCATCACCGATGTCTTCGGCAAACCAAAGTTTGATGAGTTCGTCAAGATTGTCAAGCATACTATTTTTTAGTTATTAATGTTTAGTTATTAGTTGTTAATGATTAGTTGTCGGATTGTGGTCGGACAAAATCTTTGCAAAGTTACAAAAAAAAGTAATATAATGATTGTTTTTGATGAAAAATGTTTAACTTTGCACGATAAATAGAGATTAGAGTATCATTTTTTCGCCAAAGGCTCAAAGACCTTAGGTTTCTCATTAATATTATGAAATTAGCAATACTTTGGGTGGGCAAAACAGCCACCGACTACACAAGCAAGGCAATTGATACCTATGTTCAGCGCATTGGACACTATATGCCAATCGAAATTATCGAAGTTCCCGATGTGAAAAACGCAAAAAATATGGATACAGCACAACTTCGTCAAAAAGAAGGTGAGTTGATAATCAAACAATTGCGCTCGGATGATTATGTTGTTTTCTTAGATGATAAGGGAAAACAGATGTCTAGCACGGAATTTGCAAACTGGATAGATAAGACGAACATGAATTCATCAATCAAACGATTGGTGTTTGTCATAGGGGGCGCGTATGGATTTTCGATCGACGCCTATCGTCAAGCAAAATCATTTCTATCAATATCCAAGATGACATTCTCGCATCAGATGATACGCACTATGCTAGTAGAACAAATCTATCGAGCGATGACTATCCTTCGCGGTGAGCCATATCATCACGACGAAACACTATTTTACGACAAATGAGAAACTATTTCAAAGTTGCAATTACGCAACGCAAAAAACCTACACTTTTTTCGCGAATACAAACTGCACTCTTGTTGTTTATGGCAGGCACAATGGTTGTTGTGTTTATCATATTTTCGCTTTTTATTATAATTAACTATGATTCTAATCTTTTTGCTACCAAACAAGGCGAGTGGATTAGTTGTAATTTGGTGTTGTTTATTGTCATTTTGTTGATTATCTTTTTTGTTGTGATGTTTTTAGGTTCGTTGTTGAGTTATATCATTTCGAAACGATTGTCGGCACCATTGTCGATTATCGAAGAGCATATGAGTCAGATCGAAGTAGGAGGGGAGAATGCAAAGATAAATTATCCCTCTATAGAGGGTGATGCATTGTCGAAATTGGTGAGTCAGTATAATGCAATGATAGATAAATTGGCTGTGTCGGTCGAAGAATTGGCACAGGCAGAACGTGAAGAGAGTTGGCGACAAATGGCACGCCAAATGGCTCATGAAATTAAAAATCCGTTAACACCTATGAAGTTGCTTTCTCAACGTCTGTTGCTGCTCGAACCAAATAATATTGAGGAATATCATGAAACTGTGAAATCATCTGCCGAAATATTGTTGCATGGCATTGAAAGTATTACATCTACGACTAATGCACTTTCGGATTTTGCTCGTACACCAGTAGCCCAAGCTTCTGTTATTAATATTGTTGATTATGTGCAGTATGTAGTAGAATTATTTCGTAATAGCAATGAAAATATCAATATCACTTTCAATTCTACGTCAGATTCAGTACTAGTAATGGCAGATAGGGATTTGGTTATATCTATGTTTAGCAACCTTATTAATAATGCTATTCAAGCTATTCCTAACGAACGTAAAGGAGATATAGTTGTTAATATATATCATAATTTATCTTCCGTCATTATAAGTGTGGTTGATAATGGAATTGGTATATCAGAAGAGAATAAAGATAAGATTTTTAATGTCAACTTTACAACAAAAATACATGGTATGGGATTGGGTCTTAGGTTAGTTAAAAATGTAGTTGACCAAGCTGGAGGTTCTGTCGATTTTCATTCTGTAGAAGGGGAGGGGAGTACTTTTATCGTTTCTTTCCCAATTCATAAACAGTAGATTTTTGTTTAATTATAAAATAAAATGGGAACTAAAATTTTAGTTCCCATTCTTTTTATCTTTTTTATAATTCCGATTCTTTCATGCGTTCGGCATTTTCGGCAACAATTAGTTGGTCTATACATCCTTGTATGTCTCCGTCCATAAATGCTGATAGGTTGTATATTGTGTAGTTTATGCGATGATCGGTAATGCGACCTTGAGGATAGTTGTATGTGCGGATTTTTGCAGAACGATCGCCCGTGCTCACCATTGTTTTACGTCGTGAAGATATAGCTTGTAGGTGCTCTTGTAATGCCATGTCGTAGAGTTTGTTACGCAACATCTGTAAAGCCATTTCGCGGTTGGCTAACTGAGAGCGGGCAACCTGACATTGAATCATAATGCCTGTAGGTTTGTGGGTTAATTGTACTTTTGTTTCAACCTTGTTGACGTTCTGTCCACCTGCACCCGATGAGCGAGCCGTTTGATATTCCAAGTCGGCAGGATTGATTTCTACGTCAACTTCTTCTGCTTCGGGTAGTACGGCAACTGTTGCTGCTGAGGTGTGTACACGCCCTTGCGTTTCCGTTTGAGGTACACGTTGTACACGGTGTACTCCCGACTCATATTTCAAAATACCATAAGTTCCACCGTCGCCCGATACGTTGAAAATAATCTCTTTATATCCACCTGCAGTACCCTCGGTAAGCGAGGTTACTTCTATACGCCATCCTTTTTGTTCGCAATATTTTGTGTACATGCGGTATAGGTCGCCAGCAAAGATTGCAGCTTCGTCTCCACCTGTGCCACCGCGTATTTCTACTGTACAGTTTTTAGAATCCTCAGGATCGGCAGGTATAAGCAATATCTTTATCTCTTCTTCAAGAGGTTCAACGCGCGGTTCAAGTTCTTCAAGTTCTATCTTGGCCATCTCGCGAAGATCTGGGTCGTTTTCTGTGGCGAGTATACTCTTTGCCTCATCTATATTATTCAACACTCGACGATATTCATCTCTTTTTGAAAGAATTTTCTCTAAATCGCTATATTCTTTGTTGAGTTTTACGAAACGCTTCATGTCTGCAATCACTGAAGGGTCGGTGATTAGTGTAGAAACCTCTTCAAATCGAGCATTCAATCCCTCTAGTCTGTTTAGTAATTGATTATTCATCAGTTTTAGTATTAGGTATTTATCTGTAAATCATAAACTTTTTTCAAAATCACTGCAAAGGTACTAAAATTTTATGAATTATAAATCAAAGCTATAGAGTTTTTTACTAAAAATTATGAAATATGAATTATTTTTTGTACCTTTGCCGAGTTATAAGTATGACCTAGATGGCTAATTTAATTATGGATTTTGTATTATGAATTCTGAATTGAATAAAAGACTTTTACAGACAATTCTTGATAATCAAAAACGAGTACCACACACCCTTTCGCTTGCAGATATGGGTATAACTAGCGATATTATAAACCAAATATATGAATGGGCAAAACCATATTCATCTGAAGGAGAATTGGCTAGTTATATTCCTGAATTAGCAAGAGTGAATCCCGACAATTCTGCTATTGTAATTGGCGACCTTTTGGGCAATGAAATAGCTGTTGGTAATGGTGTTGATGTTAAGGTTTCTATTCAATCGGTTATCAAACCTTTTCTTTATATTTATGCTCTTGAGAAGGGATTAGCTCCAAGCGATATCTCTTATATCGAACCAACAGCTATGCATTTTAATACAGATGCTGTACTTCAACCTGAAAGTCAGAAATCACGTCCTGGACACCCTCTTAATAATGCGGGTGCTATCAGTAGTTCTGGTGCTATTGAGCATTTCGATGAATTTCTTGATTTTATGCGTTGTTTAACGGGTAATCCCAAGTTAGCAGTCTTGGAAGATGTATATTTGTCGGAAATGGCCACTAATGCTAATAATCGTGCAATTGCAATGCGATTGGTTGCAACAGGTCGTTTCGTTACTATAGTCGATGGTATGCGGGCTTTGGATAATTACACTCGAGCATGTGCTATAGGAGTAACTCCTGCCGAGATTACACGTGCTTGTGTTGTTCTTGCTCGTGGCGGAAAAATTAATGAACAGCAAATTATTCGCGAAAATAACATTGTGCGAGCTATCAATGCTATGAACTCTTATGGCCTTTATGAGCGCACAGGCGAGATCTCTTTGCTTGCAGCTGGTGTGCGTGCTTTGTCTTGTAAAAGTGGAGTGGGTGGTCTTATTATTAATATCGACCCAGGTCGTGGTGCGTTTACTACTTATGGTCCGCGTCTAGATGCTGCAGGAAATAGTGCTTTTGGTAAATATGCACTGATACCATTGAATAATCTTCTCGCTGCGCCATATGCTATGAGACTTAGTGCCGATGAAATTATCAATACTATTGCTGAATTTGATAAATAAGATAAATGTTGTTTATTTTGTATTTTTAAAACAAAACTCAATAAAGTTGTTGAGTTTTGTTATTTTTTTATGTAAAAAACAAAAAAAAACTTGTAAATGTCAGTAAAATGTTGTAACTTTGTACGATTTCTATTAGTATGCAGTAGTAGGATGTTAATTGAAAAAATATGCTATTGTGTATCTTTTACTTAGAATATTTATATCTAAATTATAGAAGTATTGAAAATTGAATTTTTATATGCGTAAATTTCAATTTTCAAGTTTCAAATTGTATTATTATGAAAGAAAAGAAATTTATTACCTGTGACGGTAACCAAGCTGCTGCTCATATTTCTTATATGTTCAGCGAAGTGGCTGCGATTTATCCAATCACACCGTCAAGTACTATGGCAGAGTATGTCGATGAATGGTCGGCAGCTGGTCGTAAAAACATTTTTGGTGAAACTGTGCTTGTGCAAGAAATGCAATCGGAAGGCGGTGCTGCTGGTGCTGTTCACGGTTCGCTCCAAGCAGGTGCGCTTACTACTACTTATACTGCATCACAAGGTCTCTTGTTGATGATTCCTAATATGTATAAAATCGCTGGCGAATTGTTGCCTTGCGTATTCCACGTTTCTGCGCGTGCTTTGGCTTCGCATGCTCTCTCTATCTTTGGTGACCACCAAGACGTGATGGCTTGCCGCCAAACTGGTTTTGCTATGTTGGC
>JAZRCE010000038.1:0-17187 GCA_045635445.1 Candidatus Aphodosoma sp. | reverse complement strand
CCCTCGACTTGCATGTGTTAAGCCTATCGCTAGCGTTCATCCTGAGCCAGGATCAAACTCTTCATTGTACATTTTATTTTTTTATTCGTTTGTCCCTAAACTCAAGCTTTATTGTAGTTAAAATATTGACGGTGGTATTTTTTTTACCTTGTACTTATACTACATTTTTGTTGTTTCAATTTTTCAAAGAATCGCTGTATTTTCATTCAGCGGCTATCTCTCTCGATTGCGGATGCAAAGGTACAACTTTTTCCGAAACTACCAAAATATTTGCAGTAAAAAATCGCAATATTTTTTCTTTCTCTTGATTATCAGCGAAATAATTTTTTAATATTTTTCAAAATATATGTTGTACAACATGATTTTTATTATTTTTAATGCTATTTTTGTTATTTTTTAGCCCTCAAAAAGCATGCTGTAGAACATAATTTTTCGCGTTTTTTAGATTTTTCATGTTTTTTCGGAGATTTTTCGCTATAAAAACTCACCTTTTGAACTCTCTAATATCCCTGTTTTTTTCATCGACAACTCTCTATTTTGTCAATTTTATCAAAAACAGAGAAAAAATATGCGTTTTGTCGAATACATAACAACAAAAACAGTATGAGAAGAACAATAGCAATACCGAAAAAAGGAAAAATTGGAAAAAAGAAAAAAACGCACACCTTATATATAAAGCATGCGTTAACAAAAAATATTTATTATAAAAAATACATCAATAGCAATAAATCACACAACTCCAAGGTTGAATTTTCATACGATCCAACGTAGAATCGATTGTGTCGTTGAGCGTAACCACCGATTTTGGATCTTGCGCAGGGAGTATCTTATCAAGAGATATCACACGCGACTCGTTCGAGAAGTTAAAGAAACTATACACCTCATTACCCTCAACTGCACGACGACAGGCAAATATTTTTTCAACATCAACAGGCATCTCTATACGTTCCAATTTACCACCAAGCTCGTTGCTAAAGAGGGCTGGATTGTTGGCGCGCATATCATTTGCCATCTGATACATATCTTCGAACGTATTGGCTGGATTATATTCGAGAGTATCTTTGTCGAAGAAACGCAAGCGACGCACGTTGGCTAACTCCTGACCTGTATATGTCAACGGCATACCTGGCGCAATATAAGTGAACATGGCCATAGCTTTGGCTGCATTACCCATACGCTCAAATTCGGTACCTGCCCATGAGTTTTCGTCGTGATTAGATGTGAAATTCATACGAATAGCAGATGCTGGATAAACAGTATCGGCTTTTGCAAAATATACCCAAAGGTCTTCGATGCCTTTTTCTTGTTTTGCCACAGCATTCATCAAGTGGTGGAATTCCCAACCATAATACATATTAAATGCTTTTTGAGTAAGGTCAAGGTTTTCCGATTCGCAGAGAGTGAACATAGCAGGATGTTTCACGCGCAACGAGTCGAATGCATATTCCCAAAAGTCTGTTGGGATTTCGTGAGCCACGTCGCAACGGAAACCATCCACGCCAATTGTATCCATCCACCATTCGAGCGAGCGGAACATAGCATCGCGCATCGCCTGATTGTCATAGTTGAGTTCAGCAATATCGTACCAGTCATAGTTCACCACCAAGTTACCCAACGAATCACGCATATGCCAGCCCTCGTTCAATGTCCAAGGATGATCAGGCGCAGTGTGGTTAGCCACCCAGTCGAGAATAACTTTCATACCCAACTCATGCGCTTTATTCAAAAACGAAGCAAAATCTTCGCGAGTACCAAATTCAGGATTGAAGGCGCAATAATCTTTGATTGCATAATAACTACCCAATCCACCTTTACGTTCCAATTCGCCAATTGGTTGGATAGGCATAATCCAAATGATGTCGTAGCCCAACTCAGCCAATCGAGGCAACTCTGCCTCTGCCGCAGCAAATGTACCCTCTGGCGTAAACTGACGAGTGTTCAACTCATAAATCGATGCATCGTAAGCAAAACATGGATGCTTGTGCGAGCACTCCTTTTTAGAAGTACAAGCCACCATAGCGGCAACCACCGCCAAAAACAAAAATAATTTCTTCATAGTATTTAGTATTAATAATCTACGGTTAACGGTCAACGGTCTATAGTCAACAGAGATAATTCCTCACTCCTAACTCATTTGCAAAAATGTCGCAAGCCGAGCGCAGAACCAAGCTCGCTTGAGTTATGCCGAGGCGCAGCACATTTTCGCAATTGCTTTGCAATTGCAAAGTTATAATTTTTTTCGCAAAAAACCCACTTCCCAATCAATATTTTTATGTAATTTTGCGCCCTATTTCGCACAAACAATCTAGTTATCTATTTTCAACACAATGAACAAAAAAAATCCTGACGGATGACTCACGTCATTGTCAGGACCATTTAAAAACCATCTTATTATTACTTTGAAAAAACCATTGCAAAGTTACAACTTTTTTTTTATTCTCCAAACATTTTTGCAAAAAAATTCACATTTATATTAAAAAAACAAAAAAATAGTACCTCTAGCATCAAATTCATGCAATTTATAAGTCATCTATCGCTGCCGAACGCACCATATCTGTATTAAATTTATCATAATACTTCAATACAACAGCTGCCGATTTATAATCTATTTTTTGCACAAACAACTCAATATCGCCCTTATCCGTCTCAAAAGTCGTCATCCATGTACAGCGATCAGTGGTTAGAAACATAAACTTCAACTCATTATCGTCGAATACACGCCCATGAAACTCCTCAACCACCTTATAAGGCAACCCATATTTCTCAGTCAACATCTCCTTCAACATATTATAATCACGTTCCACACTGCTCCAATCCTCCTTTTCCGGAAATACCACCCCAATCGAATTCACCACTCCAACCTCTTCCATCGCGAATACAATGACTTTGCAATCTCTGAAACCAGCAAAATCACCAATCATCATCACCACATCATTATCATCCACACCAACATATCTGAAACCTTTAGCAACAAGTTTATCCACACACTCTTGAAGCGAGCCATCAATCTCCACCCCTTTAAAAGTCATATGCTGCCCCATTGCCACCATCGAAAAAAACAAAACCACAAAACCCAAAATCAATTTTTTCATAACATATAAATTTTTATTTATTCATAATTTTCACATTTCACCAAACCACCAAACCATCCACAAAAAAAATCTATCATCCACTGACCATAGCCTAAGACCAAATCCGGATGGCGACTGTAGACTGTTGACCGTTGACTATAAATTAAGTTTCTTTATACGCGAAATAATCGCTCCACGCTTACGGCCAAACCTTTCGGCAATCTCATCTAGCGACAATCCCTCGCGCCACCACTCCGTCAGCCTCTCATCATCCTCTTCGCTCCAAGGGTCGTATGCGTTCGGATACTCCCTGCGGCACGCCTCCACCGAGTAGGTCGGCACACCCATCAACTGCTTATACGCCTTCAAATATTTCTTCAGCCTCTTCACATCCTTGTCCGACAAGTAAGGCAAGCGTCTGATGTCCATATTGTCTGTCAAATCATTCAACTTCACAGCCACCGCCAACCTATTCTTCTTCACCCGTGCGATGAACTTATCGTATGGCTCCTCAGCCGACAGTTTCGTCACGCAGCGCAACGCCTCAATTATCTCAGGCGCAAACCCCTCCTGTTCCAAACGTTCGAACGACCACTCCGCCGCATCCTCCACCACATCGTGCAGCACGCCCACAATCTTCTCCTCCAGCGTACGTCCCGCCTCCATCACACGCAGCGGATGCCCAATATACTCCTCGCCAGCCCTATCCACCTGACCCCGATGCGCCTCCCGCGCAATCTCAATAGCCCGTTCCAAAGTACTCATATATGTCAAATTATCATTTAATTATCTATCGACCGTAGGCTATTGACAACACTCACATCCGCTGGCAACCACTCCACCGAGTTCAGTTCATTGTGGGCGAGCCAGCGAGCCGACTTATGTTCCAATAGTTCCACCTCGCCATACCCCCTCTGAGTCGCCAACACCCTATCTCCCTCACGAATAATTGCCGCCACAACTTCTATTGTTTTCATAAAAATATATTAGGAAAATCATATTCATTGTTCATATAACTTTAACATACAATCATATGAGATTAATTCCCCTGGTTGCATCTTAATTTTGTAAATTTGAACATTCACTTCGCCCAACGAAATATAGGTCGAAAGATTTAGTTTCAAACACAAATTGCCATCCTTTTCACCTAAATACACTTTTTCAACTCTATAATAACCATCAATATATCCACCAACCATTGGCAAAAAATATTCAATATCCATAAAATTGATGTTCTTAGGAATACGTTCCATTATATATCCATCAGAACTATGATTTAAAAAGGTTTCAAAATTCTTATCTGATTTCCGTACTAGCCCAGTAAGAATATTCTTGACCTCTTGTTTAGGCATTTTATCAAGAGAACCAACATTTTCTATAGCCTCTACATGAAAATCTCTTTCAAGTGTAAATGAATCACTTACGTGAAAATGTGTTTTTAAACTATCTAATATTTTATCATTTTGAGCCACTTCATCTTTTACTTTTTCATCCTTAATGCGAAGACTTTTCCATAGTTCTGGTTCTTCATTTTTCATCAAAGCTAAAATAAGATAGTTACCATCTGACTTTGGACGATATATTTTACCATTCAACAAACGAAAATTATCTTGAATGAATCCATAACAATTCATGCCATCACGTGGTTGTAATATTCTGAATTCATATAAACGATTTAATGTGCTCTGGATTTTACTACGGAATTCATTGCGAACATACTCTCGCCAAACTGCTTGTGCATTTTTATTATCTCTACCATATAGGGATACGATATATAAAAAATTCACATCGTAATGGCACAATAACAACGTATCTCTATCAAACAAACGATTCTCAAACTGCCTATTTAGTTGTATTCCATCCTCTTGTGATTTCAATTCTTTATCTTCAAAAGACAAGAATTTATCACCTCCAGATTGTTTATTAGGTATTCTTGCGCTAATAAAGAAGTTTGGTATAGGATTATACCCTTCAGTCAGAACATCTCTCAATTGAGGTTGTTCTCCATTGTTATTTCCATCAAGGAATAAATTCATATTCCATTGAATCACATTCCTCGCATATGTATATTGCTTATAAATAGATTTATCGTCTAATTTAGTACAATCATTTTTAGATCGCTTATAATATTTACTATCACCTATATAATAAGTAAGTTCAGATTGCAAATTTGATTGTTCGATAAGACCATGACCAACAAACATATGGTCGACTAATTTGCCATCTTTCTGATCCGTAAGTTCTTTATCTAAATTTTGTTTGTCGTCACCACCAACAAGAGTGTCAATCATCACTTCAAATATATGCTCAAAATTTTTTGCAAGCAAATAGTCATCTTCTTGTCGGTTCATTGATATTTTATATTCCCTATCAAAAAATGCATAGCACAAATCCCAAATTCTTAGAGCCTTATCAGAGAAATATTTATATTTAATCTGCTTCAATCTACGACATCCAAGGTTTTTATTTATGTATACATTCTTCAACCTATCCGAATTGATAAGTTGATAGTTAATATTGATATCAAACGAAAAACCATGAGTCTCGCGAATATAGTTCAAAATTGAAAAATAAATTACCAATAATTCTTCGTCAAAGTTCACCATTTTCTTTTTATTCACTGGATTGATATAGATTGGTGCTCCCTGTTGAATAATAGCAATAGACTTATTGATGGTCTTATTCCAATTTATCTTATTATGCCCAGAATGGACATTCTTGACGATAAATGTAAAGTATTCTTGATTATTTCTATTAAAATCTCGCAAAGCAATAATAACATCCAACAAAGTATTATACTTTTGTTTTTTACCTCTACTCTCTGCTTGATATTCTCTGCTTTCGAGGATATTATCATTGTATTTCTGTTTATATACACTAATAGTTCGATAAATCCAAATCGATAAAGTAGATAGAAATTCTTTATATTCCTTGCATCCTTCTTCTTTAATTTTAGATTTTACTTCATCCGATTCAAAGTCAATAATTTCTTGAGGTGAAGCTCCGAAAATAGTATCTTTTTCGCTTTCTTCATTTATCTCACCTGTTAGCACCACTTTAGGCAAGAAAAAAATCACATCTTTTGCAGTTTTACTATAGCAATATCCTACATACTCAAAGGCATGTGTATCTTCTTTCATTGGAATAGATTCAACATCTTTGAGTATATCCCTTATTGTTAGTCCATCTCTGACTATACTATTAAGTTTATATGGATATCCTTCTATAAATAGTAGCATACATTATGTGTTGTTTTATTCTTCTGTTTCTTCAGTAGAGGTGTCCAAATCGACATCTTCAGATGGTTTACTAGTTTTTATATCATCAACTTTTAATTCATTCATCATTAAAATCAGTTTTTCAGATCCCCCTTCGTCATGCAATTCCGAGAAGGTAACAGTTTCTGTTTCACTAATTTTAAAAATATCACCTTCACCATCTTTACACACGTCATTCCATAGATAGAACAATATTTTATTAAGCAACATTTTTTCAGTAATTATTCCTTTGTGTGGATTTACGAAATAATCCCCCAACATTTTATCCTCAGAATTAGTTGCATCAAAAATTTTAGTATTAACATTACGTTGAAATGACACCCATGAATATTGATTACCATTGATATCAATTACCCAATCTATATTTTTATACTTAATTGGCATATACTCCCAATCCCAACGACGTTTGAATGCCGAGTCGATTGGGAACAACGATTGGTCACTCGTATTCATCGTTGCCCAAATGTAGAGGTTTGGAGGCAACACCAAAACTTCACCACACGCAATCTTCTCAGCTACATCGTCTTCGCAATCAAGTATGCTATTGATAAGTGCCTTTTGCTCATGTGTGAGTTCTAATCCATTGATACCAAAAGAGGGATCTTTGTCTGTATGCTGACTCAATAGACATTTACGTATATCCTCGTCAGCATAAATAGGATATTGAGAGAAACCTTCCTTTCGGTCGAGCAATTGGAATAGGTCTCCAAAAATCTGTGCACAATTGCCTCGGTTTATCTCCTCAATAATAAGAAATACAGGAGGTATTTCAACTGTATTTGTTGATTCTGGAATTTCCACTCCATTAACTCTTATCTTAAGTTTATCCCAAGCACTATCAAAATCATTGGCATCAAAGTTATCTTTTAATTCCTTTGCAATCCTTTTCTGAACAGAAGAATCTGCATCTATTTTCTCATAACAACCTTGTATTGTTCCTTTATTTGCCTTATTATTATGCGTAACAACAACAAGATCTTCACCTCTAAGAGAGATCGAATAAGTTTGTGAATTAGGTGTAGCCTCTATAACACCACCAGCCTTTAATACATTAATTATAGCCTCCCAACACTCATCTGCACTATGTTCTTTACCATGTTGTCCCCTATACCAAACACATCCTGTAGCTTTATAATGGTCAAAAGGTTCTAATTTAAATTTACCATTCTCATCAGGTTCAGGCATTTTTCCCCAATAATCTCGAATGTCTTTTTCATAACCTATAACACTTATAATTTCCTCTTTGGTATAGATTACTTTATCATCAGTAACATCTTTTAATATCCATGTTTGATTACCAGATGTAAGCGAAAGAGGAGAAGGTGCCTGTATGGTAAAAGTTACATTACTATTTTTTGTAAATGCTCTCCACGCAGCGATATATGCCTTCAAAAAAGCTTGCTTCACAAACTTATAACCAATCTTCCTTTCTTTTAGCGTACCATTATTTTGGTCAAAACTAGCACCATTATTAAGGACAACAGGAACAACACGAGTTTCTACCTCCTCCATCACAGGCTTATACGCCCCCACAAAAGTCGAATAATCACTATCTGGATGGAATGTAGTACGGAATACAAAATCCGAACTTACTCCCTTAGTAACCTCATTTATCGTATGACTCTTACCTGTCCCCGGTGCACCATAGTAGATTTTTTGGAGAGAATTTTCCTCTTTTTTATCATTTAAATTTTGTTGCTGATTAAAATCAATAACATAATAAGGAATTTTTGCTGTATCCATATAATTTACATATTCTTTATTTGATTTATCAAAATCCTTAATATCTCAAGCATACCATATTTTTTTATAATTTATTATTTTTTGTATAAAATCATTATCTTCAACAGAATCAGAGAGCATAAATGAAAGTTTCTTATTTTTATTTTTAAAAAAATTACTTGCATATTCTAAAACTGTCAACATCTCTCTAAGTTGACGATCTGCCTGTTTCCATTGCAAATTCTTTTTAATAAGAGCTTCAATATTATAAGGGTTTAATCTATAATTTTTTATTTTCTCTATTAATCTATCTATACTAAAATTAGGTTTAGTACAAACATCTACATTACAAAAAAAGAAAAATAAAATTTCATCATGTTCTAAATAACTTTTTCCATTCTCACAAGAAGCTAACTTATACAGCACAGATATAATGGCTCGATATGGAGCAAAAAGAATCTTATCATTTATGGTATTTATAAATGATTCTGGTGTTCGCGTATTAGGAAATTGAAACTTTAAAATAAAATTTTTAATAACATCAATTGTTTCATCTTTTCCTTTTATTAAAGTTTCTGTATTATTTTGAAGATTAAAATAAAACTGAATTGTTGATCCATTATTACCAAAACTTTTATCAACCTGATATAAATCTTCTCCTGATAGCAAAATTTCACTAACTTTTTTAATTGAGTTAGATAAATCGCTAATACGCATGTCATTTGTATATAAATAATTATACATATTTATCTGGTTTATATTTTTTCAACAAATCAACAACTGCAAAAGCTAAAGCCTTTGCCAATTGAGGAGGAACAGCATTACCAATCATTTCATATACACTTCCACGAGAACCAATAAATTCATAATCCATATCAAAACTCTGCAATAAACTGGCTTCTCTAGGAGTAATACTTCTTGCTTGTTTAGAATCATAATGAATAAATCTATTCCCGTCTTTATGTAAATGTGCAATAATTGTTGTACTAGGCAAATCAGGGTTAAGAACATGATAACGATGAATAGGTGATTTTGAACCTATTTTTTCCTCATATAATTTTGCAATCTTTTTACTGTCATAAACTGGGACACCGGACTCAAGATCTTCTGCTAAAGTCTTAAAAGTTTCCATATCTCTTATGTTATTATATCTTGGAACATGCCAAGATGCATCACATGTCGGTGCCAAATGAGAAATTCTATTTGCATGATGAGATTCATCCCAATATGGTTTTAAAGGTGGCATATTCCCTATTGCATCCCTTACAGTCAAAATTTTACTTCCTTTATATGAAGGCAAAATGTTAATATAAAAATCATCTAGCATATTTTGTATATCAATATTTTTAAATGATTTTTCTCTAATGCCAATCATTATTATTCGTCTTCTATTTTGTGGAACATTATAATCTGACGCATTTACAACAGCTTTTGATAAATCATTAATTAAAATATACCCTTTTCTCGCAAATTCACACGGAATAACATCAGCCACTTTAACACCATTAGGACAAGCACTTAAAATTCCTGGGACATTTTCAAAAATAAAAACATCTGGTTGATACCTATCAACTATAGATAAATAATGTTCAAAAAGATAATTACGATAATCATTATGCATTCCATTTTCATCACGAACGCGCCCCGCAATAGAATAAGCTTGACAAGGAGGACCGCCTATTATCACATCAATACCATTAGCCTGATTAACAAAAAAATCTAAACCTCTACTTGAACCAAAAATAGAATCGTTCTGCCAACCTTTAAATAATTCCTCTTCCCTCTGAATATCAAAATGTAATACACTTTCCTCAGCATCCTGTTTACCCCATTTGTAATAAAGACGATGCCGAAGAGTATTAATTTGTGGTTTTTTCCACTCCACAGCAGCAACATCAATAAAATGCTGCGTTTGCATAAAACCATCTGTTAAACCTCCACATCCAGCAAAAAGGTCCAACATTTTTATTTTATTTTTTATTTCAATCGTCATTTCTATTTAACCATTTTAAAACCTCTATAGCAATAGCTTTTCCAAGCAAAGGAGGGACCGCATTGCCAACTTGCCTATATTGTTGTGTTTTATTACCAAAAAAAATAAAATTATCGCTAAAAGATTGTAATCTAGCACTTTCTCTAACAGTTGGTATTCTATCCCATTTATAATGAAAATGAGAACGATGTCCTGTATTGATTGTCAAAGAAGGCTTTTTACTATGATATCGAGTTAAAGCCTCGTGATATTTATATATACCTGCATATTCCTCTGGTAACGCTTTATAATTTTTACCTTCTGGAACCATTCTAATAAACTTCTTGGTTTTTTCATCATGAATAGTACCCTCATGATTATAAATTGCATTTGAACCCAATCTCATCGTTTTTTGGTACTCCGACATAGGATTGCACGGATATAACTGAATTTTATCACCAACTATATCTATAAGAGGAGGCAAATCCCCTATAGCTTGCTCACATGTAATATAATCTTCTGGTTTTAAAACTGGCTTAGGATACAAAAACTCTTCCAATGAATCTAACAATCCAACAAAAACAACTCTTTTCCTTATTTGTGGAACACCATAATCTGGAGCATAAAGAATTTTTGGTTCTCCCATTTTATATCCAAGCGCAGTAAAATCATTGATAATTTTATCTTTGACCAATCCATTATGAAGTTGAATCATACCTGGTACGTTTTCTAGAACAACAACCTTTGGGCGTAAAATTTGAGCTGTTATCACCATGGCTTGGTATAACTTATTTCTTGAATCATCTATTTGTCTAGGACCTGCCAAAGAAAAACCTTGACAAGGAGGACCACCAACCAAAACATCAAGTTGACACTTGTTTTTATCAAAAAAATTCTTAATTAAATTTACATTATCAAGATTAAACAAATCTAACTTTAAAGCAGTTGCTCCATCATGGTTTGCTTCAAAAGTTTTTAGTGCTGCATCATCAAAATCAACTCCCAACTTAACAGAAAAGCCAGCATCAATAAAACCTCGAGATAAACCTCCAGCTCCACAAAAAAGATCTAATACTGTATATTTTTTATTTTTCATTTCCTTTTATTTTTAGCAACAAAAAAAGCCCTTTTCTTAAAAAAGAAAAGGGCGCGGTGTGCGTGTCGATACAAAGGCCTAGCATAGCCCACTTCAGAACACAGCAAAACAGTCCGCGCCCAATTCGTGGAGCGCAGACATCCTTTGCCTTGGCCGTACTGAAGTGTTTTATGAAGTGCTAGTTCTTGTATCTATCAGTCGAGTCAGGGATGTCAAAAACTCTATATGTTTTTTATATTGTAATTTTATATATTTTACCTTGCAAAGATACGAAAAAACTTTTGCTCTTGCAAGTGGTTTTTTTATGCAAATTGAGCGGACGCACGAACCGTACGTCCCTACAACATTTCACTCTCATGCAATCGAACAAGTGTCCAATACGAATCGTCTGATGAATTGGTGATTAGGACGCCAACATCAGTCTTTTCCATGTAAGATTCGCCGTAAAAATCGGCAAACTCTCTGGATTCGGCAAACGTTGCGTCTTTGTAGGCTTGCTCTGCTTTTTCGCATGTGCTATACACCCCCAACACCGAGCTACTCGGCTGGTCCCCTTGACCCAACTGTGAGGTCATAGTCAATACATATACTTTCATATTCTTATAAATTTTAACTTGGCGCTGCAAAGTTAGTGCAAGCCAAAAATTGCGATTAAGTGAGAGAAAAGATAAGCTAGCTTAATCTTTTCCGAACGCAAGCAATTTCACGAACATAATAAGTAACGCAGAACTAAATTTATTTAAGTTATGCTGAGGCGAAGCCTAACTTGGCGCAGCAAAGTTACACCCCAAAATTGACAACTTTTGACAATTACAAAATTATTTACAAAAAAGAGACACAAAATACTAGCGTCTCTACTACATCTATTTTATCAAAAAAACGTATTCCCCCGAAATTTCCCCATAATTCAAAACCTCCTCCCTAACCTCTAGCTACCTTCAAGCAACCTATCTCGAAGAAGACTGACACATTCTCCCCCCCATGATTTCATTATTTTTTTAAACCACTCCATACAAATAAAGTCACAAACCAACTCCTAACTCTTGCATTTCGCCATTTTTTTTCGTATATTTGTAACTCAAAAAATCATTCAAAATTATTATGGGAAAATATAAATCAAAAATGACAAAGCGTGAATTTGCCTTACATACTGGCATATCGTCGCGCACACTAGCTCGGCGTTGCCAGCTCCATCGCGAGGCACTCACCCAGCTCGGTTGCCACCCTCGCGACCAACTCCTCTCGTCGCTCGCCCTCATCTACCTCTGCACGCAATACAACATCCCTCGCCCCCCTTGCATCGCCAACACCACCCTCCAAATCCCCAACCTAACTCCATCAGAAAAATAATTGTTTCCTTTGTTTCCATTTTTAGCTTATTAACACAAAAAAAGAGACGCAAAACCGTTATTGCATCTCTGAGTAATAGTTATTTTCTGTCTAATATCGTTTTCATTGTATCATATATCTCTATTGCTTCCTTCTTGTTTAACCCTACCCTTTCTGCCATAGCAAAAATATCTTCGACCGTAGGCTCAATACTATCATTGATAGAGGTGGTTCGAAATCCATTTATGCCATCGCTTGGAAGCAAATCGAAAGCTGGAGAAAAATGCCACTCTCCATCTCGATAAATAAATGCAAAATTTTTAGCATGGTCGTCTTTGTTGCCTATAAGATAATTAAATACCATCAAACGATAGACTTTCCATAATTCCACAACACTATGAGTCAATGTGGCACATAACTGAAAAATATGCAAATAATCGATGCTCGGCATACGATAATCTGCCCCTATAAGTCCGGCTACACTAACAACATGCTGCTTCTCGCCACCGACCCTGTCGAAACGCTCAACTCCAAAATATTTATCCTCAAAAAGTCGCGTTTCGGGCATATCAATTCCGCACTCTTTTGCTAAAAGCGAATAACGATACTCTTCAGCTCCTATATGCTTCGAATCCATTTTTGCCCTAAACTTAACCAACCACTCTGTAGCATCGTAACGAACGAATATTTTTGGTCGTGCACCACCAGGTGAGCCTCCACGATACTGAAACTCTTCGACCCCATTGCCCATATATTCATCACTATCCAAAATGCGCTCTGCCTCCAATGCCAATTTCTCAAAATCAACATACTCCTCATGAGACATAATGCTCTTATCTGGGCGAAACTCCAAAGCTCCACGCCCCGTAGCCCCCACTAACGCAAGACGGTCGAGCAACGAAAGCATACGAGGATTGATACCCTTACGCTGCAAATACCTGTCAAGAATAAGCAAGCCCCATCCATCAGGCAAGCAATCATCAAAAACACCAAATCCACCATCAAACGGTCGTGGTTTTGCCACAAAAACCCCACTGCGCAAAGGCAATTCGAATGGAGAGATAGAAAAACCTGAAGAAATCCATTCTACCGAATACTCAAAGGCACACAAACCCTCTTTGGTCAATGCCAGACGCCCAACTAATTGGTCGTTATATACAACCTCTATCTGCTTTATTACACTCATTTTTTCTTACCTCGTTTACGTGTTACAATACTATCATCCAACACATCATCGATTGATTGATACTGCTTTTGCGAAAACAAAACATCAAAATCAGACAGCGCATTCAACGCAAACCCTATTTGAAGCAAACCAGTCAAAGAAATTTCGCCTGTTTGCTCAAATCGACGATATGTTGCAAACTTAATCCCTGCGCGCTCAGCCAACCCTTTTTGCGTTAAATCCAACTCTAATCGCCGGCTCTTCACTCGCATAGCAATTTGCATCGCTACTTGAGCAGGAGTCAACATTGTAAATGCTAATATATTATTCATAATACCAATTTTATGGGTATAAAAAACATTATTTTATTCATTGCAAAGATAATAGTTTTTCTTCAAACGGCCAAACAAATCAATAAAAAAATATATTCCCCCAAAATTTACATTCGTTTTTTCCTTGTTTTCGCTATTTTCCTATCCCATAATCTACAAAAAAAAGAGATGCATCGGTTGTTGCATCTCTTTTTTATCTGAAAATCTACAATAGATTATTCGGCTGAAGTGGCTAGTGGCGATGCTTGTGTGTAGGTGCGCGCACCGAGTTCTTTGTCGATCATATAAAGACCGAAGCCGTAGTCTTTGACCATACGGAGGTGGTAGAGGATGTCTTGCACGCCCTCTTCTTGCTCTACTTGCTCATCGATGAACCATTTGAGCATGCTTTGCGATGCGTAGTCTTTCTCTTCGATGGCAATGGTGTAGAGATCGTTGATGAGCATTGTCACTTTTTTCTCGTGTTGCAAGGTGTTCTCAAACACTGCTAACACTGATGCCCACTCGGTTTCGACTGCTTCAATCGGAGCCAATTTCACACGTCCGCCACGTGCTACGACGTGATTGAAGAGGATTTGTGCGTGGTCTTGCTCCTCTTTGAATTGAACTTGAAACCAGTTTGCCATGCCTGTGAATCCTGCATCATGGCAATATGCTGCCATTGATAAATACAAATATGCCGACCACATTTCAGCATTGATCTGAGCGTTTAACGCTGCTTCTACTCTTGGATGTAACATATTCAATTAAGAATTAAAAATTTATCTGTTATCTGTAATCTGTACTCTATTCCCTGAGGGGTCAACAACTATGCTATCTTCCAGCACGACACCTCGCTCGACAAGGCGACGAAGCAGTTGTTCATACTGATAGCGCGATGCCATACGGATAGCAAACTGTATCGGTACGTCTATTGCCGACTGAAATCGCATGCGCATGCCGTTGTCGAACTCTACTGCATCTGCCGCAACTATCGTGCCACAAAACAGTTCGGCATAAAACTCACACATGCGGGCATCGTCTGTAGATGGCACAACGAGTTCTGCCACTTGCCACATTGCTGTGCGCGACTTGCGTTGTGCGCCTGCCTGCATTGCCGACTTGCGCGATTGGTAGTCGGCATAATGTTTTTCTAAATAATTATCGGCCATTTAATCTAAAGTATACAGTCAACGGTCTAAAGTCTACAGCCAGTCAACCATGAGTATATAATATTATCGTTGCAAAGATACAATTTTTTTTGTACCTTTGCAAATGAAAATAATTTTTTAAACTATGTCACGCAAATTAGATACTGAAGAGATTATACGCATATCAACCGACGAATTCAAGCAGACGAAGAAGATTCCGCTTGTCGTGGTGCTCGACAATGTGCGCAGTATGCACAACATCGGCTCGGTGTTTCGCACGAGCGATGCCTATGTGGTGGAGAAGGTGGTGCTCTGTGGCATCACGGCTCAACCGCCACACCCCGACATCCACAAATCGGCCCTCGGTGCCGAATTTAGTGTCGATTGGGAATATTATGCCGACACCAACGAGGCTGTGGCTGCACTCAAAGCACAAGGCTACGAAGTGTGGGCTATCGAATTGGCCGAAAACTCTGTGATGCTACAAGACTTTTTCAATCGCACAACTCCTCATTCCTCATTCCTCATTCCTCATTCTTACGCCGTTGTATTGGGCAACGAGGTGAAGGGTGTGCAACAATCGGTCATCGACCAATGCCAGGGCTGCATCGAATTGCCTCAATTCGGCACCAAACACTCGCTCAACGTCAGCGTCACTGCCGGCATCGTTATCTGGGAATTTTTTAAACATTTATTTTGAACATAAGTACAGACTTATATTTATAGGCTTATAAATTTCAATCTGTATTTCAAAAAAAACTGAAAGGACAACAATTTCTTCAAGTACAAGCCCAAACCGATAAATCTAACCTTCATATTGTAGGGACGCTCGGTTCGAGCGTCCGCAAACCACAAGGCATGTACTTAAAAAAATAGATAACCCAACAAACACTCAAAAGAAATACCAAATTTATTATCCGCGCGACAAAATAAATATATACTTATGTTAAAAATCCAACTATAAGAGATGAAAAAATTAGTTATATTCGACCTTGATGGTACGCTACTTAACACATACGAAGATATTGCTGCGGCAACCAACCATGCCCTTGCAATGTATGGTTACCCTACTCACCCAACCCACGTGATCAAAAGCTTTGTGGGCAATGGTATCAACAAGCTTTTCGAGCGCGCTTTGCCCGAAGGTCATAAAGATATGGACGAGGTGTTGAAAATCCGTGCTGCATTCATCCCTTACTACAACGAACATGGTGCCGACTTCACTATGCCTTTCGAGGGCATCGTGGAACTACTCTACACCTTGCAACGCCTCGGCTTGAAACTAGCTGTGGCATCAAACAAATACGAACAAGCCACAAAGGCTCTCATCGACACCTATTTCCCCGAAATCGAATGGTGTGCCGTGCTTGGTCAACGCGAGGGTGTGCCTACAAAACCCGACCCTACAATCGTCAACGAGATACTTGCCACTGCTGGCATCACCGACCGCAGCGAGGTGCTATACGTAGGCGACTCGGGCGTGGATATGCAAACTGCCATCAATGCCGGCCTCGATGCCGTTGGCGTATCGTGGGGATGTCGCTCGCGCCAAGAACTCGAAAGCTTCTCACCCCTCGCCGTAGTAGATACCTGCGAAGAGATATTTAATATAATTCAGAAATAACTTTTTTTGAACATAAATTACCATAAATTCAACCATAAATTAATGGATTAATTAATGAAAATTTATGTTCATAAAAAACACAACTATTAAAGTTTTGAAAGAAAAATAATTGCTCAAAACAGACCATTTGAGCAGAAAAATGCGCATTTTCAAGAAAAATGTGCACTTTTTTACATTTTCATATACTCACTTTAAAGAAAAATGTGTAACTTTGCAAAAATTTTTTGCCACGATAGGCTTCACCTCAACAAAGTGCAAAAAATAAAACTAAAATAATTATGCATTATGCATTTTTCGCTATTGCTCAAGACCGTTGGTTGTGAATTATGCATTGTGCATTGAAAAAACTCTAAAATATGATTAAAGAAAATTTTATTCGTCTGTTCGAAAATAGCATGAAGAACAACTGGGATCGTCCTGCTATGACAGACTACATGGAGAAAAAAACCTACACTTACGGCGATATCG
>JAZRCE010000037.1:0-6703 GCA_045635445.1 Candidatus Aphodosoma sp. | reverse complement strand
GATATTAAATGCAGAGCCAAAACGCATTGTATATGTAAGTTGTAACCCTGCCACTCAGGCACGCGATTTGCAATTATTAGACGTAAAATATAAGGTAACCGCCGTACAACCAGTAGATATGTTCCCACACACCCACCATGTAGAGAATGTGGTAAGATTGGAATTGAAATGAACTTAAAACAACACCTACAAGATAAAGTATTCACCCTATTGAGCGAAACTGCCGATGAATTGGGCTTGGAGGCTTATATCATCGGGGGATACGTGCGAGATATACTATTGCAACGTCCATCAAAAGATATTGATGTTGTAGTAGTTGGCAGTGGTATTGAGATGGCTGGTGCATTTGCACGCAAACTTGGCAAAGGTGCATTCTTGTCAGTATTCAAAACATACGGAACAGCCCAAGTAAAAAAGAAAAATATTGAAGTAGAGTTTGTAGGTGCACGGAGCGAAAGTTATAACCGCGAAAGTCGCAACCCTATCGTATCAGAAGGCACATTGCAAGACGACCAAAATCGTCGCGACTTCACAGTAAATGCTTTAGCTTTATGCCTCAACAAAGATAGATTTGGCGAATTAGTTGATCCGTTCGGCGGATTAGCAGATATGGAAGCAAAAATACTCCGTACACCGCTCGACCCCGACATCACCTTCAGTGACGATCCATTGAGAATGATGCGCGCAGTGAGATTTGCATCGCAACTACAATTCACAATTTATCCCGAAACATTTGATGCCATTTATCGTAATTGCAACAGGATTGAGATAATCACAAAAGAGCGCATAATTGACGAATTAAACAAAATAATGCGTTCACCAAAACCATCGATCGGATTGATGTTGTTGGAACAATCTGGATTGTTAGCAAAAATATTTCCAGAATTAGACAAGCTCAAAGGCATAGAAAAACGAGGAGAGCGAGCTCACAAAGATGTTTTCTTGCATACGCTCAAAGTGCTTGACTCCGTAGCCGAACGTAGCGACGACCTATGGCTTCGCTGGGGTGCACTACTTCACGACATAGGCAAACCTGCCAGCAAACAATGGGATGACCTCCATGGTTGGACCTTCCGCAACCACAACTATCTAGGTCAACGCATGGTGCCAGGTATATTTAAAAGATTGAAATTGCCACTCGGCGAGCCAATGAAATTCGTGCAAAAGATGGTAGATTTGCATATGCGCCCTATCGTACTCAGCGAAGATGAGGTGACAGATTCGGCAGTAAGACGCCTATTGTTCGATGCGGGAGATGATATTGATTCATTGATGCTATTGTGCGAGTGCGACATCACGAGTGCCAATCGCGAGAAAGTCAAGCGTTTTTCAGATAACTTCAACCTCGTACGCGTCAAACTCAAAGAACTCGAAGAGCGCGACCGCATCCGCAATTTCCAACCACCTATCGACGGACTCGAAATTATGCAGATCTTCGGCATCGAACCATCTAACATAATAGGAGAAATGAAATCTATTATCAAAGATGCCATCCTCGATGGTATAATCCCCAACGAGCACGATGCCGCCAAAGAACTATTGCTCAAAATCGCTGCTGAACGAGGACTATACCCAATTCAAATTCATAATTCAAATTCATAATTCATAATTCATTATTTCGCAAAATTTAAACTTTCAATTTTCAACTTTATAAATATTATGGAAAAAGCAAAAGTATTAGAAACAATCAAAGCTGCAGGCGAACCAATCAACGCTGGCAAAGTAGCAGAACTTTCAGGTCTCGACCGCAAAATTGTTGACAAAGCAATGAAACAACTCAAAGAAGAGGGCGAAATCGTCTCTCCAAAACGTTGCTATTGGACTGCAAAATAACAATTTTGTATCAAATAAAAAAGGATGATGTGTGAAACATCATCCTTTTTTTATTATATCATTATCCGTTTCTGTCACCCCTACGGGGTTTTGTGGTGGGTGGGTCATCCACCGGGGGTTGACTACGTCCAAATTGCTCATGTTCGGCAGAACTTAAGCGAGCTTAATTCTGCTCTCACTTACTCGCAATTTTGACACCCCCGTCTATAGTCTGTCGTCCCTTCGGGACTCCTTGTTCCTTATTACTCCCTTCGGTCGTGATTTTTGCTACGCTCGGCAATTTGAGTAAACTCAATTGCTCTCGCTTATCGCAAAAAGTCGACGGACTCGCTTCGCTCGTGCGGACGCACGAGCCGTGCGTCCCTACAAGCCGAGTGCCCGTACAAATAACTATCTAACGTAGTGAGGCATTTCTGCTGGGATTACGAGAGAAAGTTCGACATATCCGCCAAAGTCACCATTCTCTTCGAACCAAGGCACTTGATAAATGAGTTTATGTAAGCCCTCTTTTTCGATAGTGTAAGCGTTTACATTATGATTTTCGAGGAGTCCTCGCAATATTTCAGCTGCGCGAGGTGGATGAAATTCAAACAACGAATGACCAATTATGTCGCCATATTTGGCAAATGTTTGTTTCGAACGAGCATTCATATCGAGGATTTTACCATCCTTATCGCAAATGGTTATTGCAAAACCAGCATTTCTTAATTGTTCCATATGTTGAGAATTAAAAATTAAGAATTAAGAATTACTCCCTTTGGTCGTGATTATTGCTTTGCTCGGCAATTAGAGTAAACTCTATTGCTCTCGCTTATCGCAATAATTATTCGCTTCGCTTGTTACGGACGCTTGAGCCAAGCGTCCCTACAAACCAAATGTCCCTACAAAAACTCTTGATTATTGCGGACACTCGAGCCGAGTGTCCCTACTAACTAGTAACTCCGTAAGATTACGTTCGAGGTCTTCGGCAGTAAGATTGAGTCTATAAGCAGCATCCACAGCCATAGAAATTGTACCAGTCTCTTCAGAAACTATAATAACTAAAGCATCAGTTTTTTCGCTCACGCCCATAGCAGCGCGATGACGAAGTCCGAGATGACGTGGGATATTCGGATTTTTTGACACAGGCAAAATTGCCCCTGCCGCCACAATTTTTTCGCCCACGATAACCATTGCGCCATCGTGAAGAGGACTATTTTTAAAGAATATATTTTCAATCAAACGAGTATTTATATCAGCACTAATCTGTTCACCGCTATCAATATACTCCTTCAACGAATCCATACGTTCGATTACAATCAACGCACCAGTCTTCGTGCGCGACATGTTACGACAAGCCAACACCAATTTCATCACAGGGAAAGCCAAGCGTTGTTCCTTATGGCTATTACTTTTCACAATTTTGGCTATATACTTATAGAATTTCCAATTACTTTTCGAGCCCAGTTTCAGCAAGAAACGACGGATTTCGTTTTGAAACAAAACCACAAGAGCGATAGCACCCACGCTGATAACTTGATTAAGAATAGCTCCTGTAAGTCCCAATTTAAAGACTTTAACAATCAAGAACCACAAAATCACAATCATCATAACACCCAAAAAGATGTTAATGGCTCCTGTATTACGCATCAATCTATAGACTTGATACAACAAAATAGCCACCAATAATATATCAATGATATCTTTTATTCCAAATGCAAATAACATAATTTAAATTAGTTACTAGTTACTAGTTTTTAGTTACTAGTTTTTAGTTACTAGTTTTTAGTTACTAGTTTTTAGTTAGTAGTTTTAATTTGGTTTGCAAATTTATAAAAAAAAATTCATATAAACAAATTTACTCGATGTGGTCGTGATAACGGTCAACAGCCTATAGTCAATAGTCTACGGTCGGACTCGCTTCGCTCGTGCGGACACTCGAGCCGAGTGTCCCTACAATAAAAAAAATCCCCGCTACGATTAGCGAGGATTTTTTCAAAAATTATTTTTTATAATTTTTCATTGCAGTGTTAAGGAATTCAATGAAATTAGATGGGTTTTCATCGAACGCATACGATTTATTCATTGGGTTACCTTCAGCGTCAAGTACTACATAGAATGGTTGAGCGTTAGCACCGAATTTGTGACGTTGGATGTAACTATTTTTCTCACCAACAGTAGTGAAAGTTTTCTCAACACCATCTTCAACCACCACGAAAGGTTTAGCAAGAGGAGTACGGTCGTCAACCATCAAAGTAACAAGGATGAAATCTTCTTGCAATTTTTTAGCAACAGTAGGGTCAGTCCAAACCGAAGCTTCCATTTTACGGCAGTTCACACAACCGAAACCTGAGAAGTCAACCAATACAGGTTTGTTTGCATTTTGAGCCATTTGCATAGCCACTTCATAGTCGTGAGCATCAGGGTGCACTTCGTTTTCGTATAGGTTGAAGTCTTGAGTAGTCAAAGGAGGAGCGAAAGCAGCAGCAGAGTGGCAAGGAGCGCCCCAAAGACCAGGCACCAAATAGATAGCGTAAGCGAATGAAATCAACGCCAACATCATACGACCAACACCGATGCGTTCTACTTGGTCATCGTGTGGCAAAGTGATTTTGCCAAGGAGATACATACCGAGCAAAGCGAAGATAACGATCCACAAAGCAAGGAAAGTTTCGCGGTCGAGGATACCCCAACCGTAAGCCAAGTCAGCAACCGACAAGAATTTGAGAGAGAGAGCAAGTTCCAAGAAACCGAGAACCACTTTTACAGAGTTCAACCAACCGCCCGATTTAGGCATAGATTTCAACATAGAAGGGAACATTGCGAAGATAGTGAAAGGCAAAGCCAAAGCGATAGCAAAACCGAACATACCGACAGCAGGGCCTAACCAAGAACCTTGAGCAGCTTCAACTAGCAAAGTACCGATGATAGGACCAGTACAAGAGAAAGAAACCAACACAAGAGTGAATGCCATCAACAAGATAGACAAGAAACCAGTAGTGCTTTCAGCTTTAGCATCCATTTTAGATGTCCAAGAAGCAGGCAATGTGATTTCGAATGCACCGAAGAACGATACAGCGAACACCACCAACATCAAGAAGAAGATGATGTTGAATACAGCGTTAGTAGAGAGAGCATTCAAAGCCGAAGCACCGAATATACCAGTTACCAAAAGGCCGAGAGCCAAATAGATGATAACGATAGCAGCGCCATAAGTGAAAGCATCGCGACGACCTTTAGCTTTATCACCAGAGCGTTTCAAGAAGAACGAAACAGTCATAGGGATGATAGGCCATACGCAAGGAGTGAACAAAGCCACAAAACCACCGAGGAAACCAAGGATAAAGATAGCCCACAAAGAAGAGCTAGAAGTATCGGTAGTTTCACCGAAAGCTTTCAATTCATCGATAACAGGAGTATAGATGTCGTTAGCAGCTTCAGCTACAGACTCAGTTTTAGTTTCTGCAACTGCAGTAGTATCAACAGTTTCAGCATTTTCAGTTTCAGTAGCAGCTACAGTATTTTCAGCGACTTCGGTTGCTTTAGCATCAGCAGCTTTAGTATCAGCAACTTCAGCGATAGGCATAGGTTCGTTAGCTTTAGGGCCGAAAGCGAAGTTATAAGGGCCAAAAAGGAGGCAAGAACCGACTACTTCAGAGCAAGCTTGACCAGATACAGCCACACCGATGCCCCAATTAGGGTCAGTAATTTTTATTTTTTGCGCAAACACAGCAGTTTTTTCGAACGAAGTAATTTCGCACTCAAACATATTGTCGAAGATAGTGTGCGCTTCAGTTTTGATTTCAAGTTTACCATCGAGTTCAGCACCAACAAGTTTGTGGAAATCGACTTTAGTAGCGATAGGGCCTTTATCAGTCTCTTCAAGACCATAGATGTGCCAAGTGTCATCGATTTTAGCAGTAAAAGTGATTACAGCACTTTTGCCCTCTGTTTTAATTTGAGCATCCCATTTAACAGGCTCAAGGATTTGAGCGAATGTCATGGATACGAGGCACATTATGAGTGCCAAGGTAGAAAAAAGTTTTTTCATACTTTTTTAAATTAGATTAGATATTTAGTATTTTTATAAAGTTACTCACTTTGTTCGTGTCAACAGTCAACAGTCTACAGTCAACAGTCTATGGTCAACGGTTTACGGACTCGCTTCGCTCGCGCGGACGCTTGAGCCAAGCGTCCCTACTAACTAGTAACTAGTAACTAATTTACGGTATCATATCGAGCATTTCGTCGTCGAAAGGGTCATAATCTTCTGGAAAATCAGCAGATTTGATTAGTTCGTCAAAATTCTGATTTTCGCCACCCTCTTTTTTAATGCTTTCATATTCAGCTGGTTCAGCCAAATTTACATGTATATGATGTATCATACGAGCACAATTAGACAATTAGAGTGCAAATTTACAAAAAATATTTCACATACACAACACAAACACAAAAACCAACTTATCATCGATATAAATTAAACCAATTAACCAAACATTTTACATTTTTTTTGACGAATTATTGCTCCAACACTACATTTTTTGCGACGAATAATTGCTCCAACACCACACTTTTTCGGACGAATGCCACAAAAAACAACAAAATATGTTTTAAATTTTGTGTATTAACAAAAAAATGATTAACTTTGCAATCTAAACAAATTTGTTTATTTTTATGAATAATAAAATAGATATATTAAAGGGGTTGCATCCAGGTGCGTTTTTACAGCACGAGTTGGATAAGCAAAAAGTAAAGAGTGGTAAGTTTGCAGAATCAATAGGCGAACATCCTCAAACATTAAGTGCCATTATTCGTGGCAAGCGATCAATGAATACACCACTTTCGCTTCGAATCGAAAAAGCTCTTAATTTAGAAGAAGGGATATTGATGA
>JAZRCE010000036.1:0-21491 GCA_045635445.1 Candidatus Aphodosoma sp. | reverse complement strand
TCGCTGATTTTGTTCATGTCTTGGATAAGCTCGAGAGTAGCTTTGTTGAAGTCTTGAACAAGAGCAGAGTAGTATTGTTTTGTGCGTTTGCGGTCTTTAGTACCCTCTGGGTGGTTGGCACGTGCGATGAATTCGTCGTTGATTTCGATGATGCGTGCAGCAAATGTGTCGAGAGTTGTGTTGTCGAATTTAGGAAGCACGAGGTTGCAGATGATACATTGGTCCATCAATTGTCGGAGAATAGCACGGATTTGTTTTTTGAGAGTTCTACGATTAGCCATAATTTACTTTTTTTTAGACAGAATGACATAAGAACAAAATTTTTGTTTATGTATGTTTTCTGATGTTGTTAAGTATAATATTGTATATTAATTTCTTATTACATATTGCCTCGTTAAAACAAAAGTTTTATCTTGGCAAAATAAAGACATGTTTTATAAAAACAGTAATTTATATACTTTTGTTTAATAAAAATTATTCTTCCGAGAAGTGAACGAGCACTTTGCGGTAGGTGTTGAATATCTTTGATTTGGATACGAATCCGATATATTTGTTTTGTTCGTCGACTACAGGGAGATTCCATGCGCCTGTGGTTTCGAATGTGTCCATCACTTTGTCCATCGGCATGTTGACCACGATGCGTGCAGGTGGCATATTCATGAGTTCTTGCACTGTGTAGCGGTCGTAGAGTTCGGGACGGAACATGATGTTGCGCACCTCGTCGAGCGAAACTATGCCTACGAATCGTTGTGTTTTAGGATTTACAACAGGGAATAGGTTGCGATTGGATTTAGAAATTACTTTTACCAACTGTCCGAGTGTTGTTTCGGGAGTAACGATAGAGAGGTCGGTTTCGATTACGTTGTCCATTTTCATGAGGGTGAGCACTGCGCGGTCTTTGTGGTGAGTGAGCAATTCGCCCTTTTGTGCAAGACGCATAGCATAGAGCGAGTGACGCTCGAACACGATGATAGTGAGGTAGGCGATAACGGAAGTGATCATGAGGGTCATGAATAGGTCGTAACCGCCTGTGAGTTCGGCAATGAGAAATGTGCCTGTGAGCGGTGCATGCATTACGCCCGACATGAGACCTGCCATACCCGCAAAGGCAAAGTTTTGGTGAGGCACAGGAAGTCCTACTATATTCAATCCTTCGGCAACTACGAAACCCGTGATACATCCAACAAACAACGATGGTGCAAAGATACCACCTGTACCACCAGCACCATTAGTGGCTGCCGAAGCAAATATTTTGAAGAAAATAATCAATGAGAGATATAGTACTATAGCCCATGCTTCGAAACGATGCTCATAAAGAAGTGATTGATTGAAAAGATTGTAGCATTCGCCTGTGAGAAGGGCGTTGATGGTGTCGTAGCCCTCGCCATAGAGAGGAGGGAAGAGGAAGATGAGAACACCTAGCATTAAGCCACCAACCAATATTTTTTTGTACGGAACTTTGAGGCGACGGAAAATGCCTTCGAGCCAATTCATGCCACGAGTGAAATAGAGCGAAATGAGTCCGCACACCACGCCGAGCAAAATGAGATATGGCACGCGGTCGAGGGTGAAGGGTGCGTAGTTGTCGAAATGGAACATAACCTCATTACCCATAAAGAAGTAAGAGAATGCCGTAGCTGTGACCGAAGCAATGAGCAGAGGCACGATAGAGGTCATGGTGAGATCCATCAACAACACTTCCATAACGAATGCCACGCCAGCAATAGGGGCTTTGAAGATGCCTCCTACAGCACCTGCAGCACCACATCCCACGAGAAGCATGAGAGTGCGTTGGTCGAGTTTGAAAAATTGTCCGAGGTTAGACCCTATGGCCGAACCTGTAAGCACAATAGGTGCTTCGGCACCGACCGAACCACCAAAACCAATGGTGATACTCGATGCAACTATCGACGACCAACAGTTGTGGAGTTTGATGATAGCTTTGTGTTGCGAAATAGCGTAGAGAATTTTGGTTACACCATGTGAGATGTCGTCTTTCACCACATATTTGACGAAATGCGACGCTATGATGATACCTACAGCAGGGAAAGCAAGATACCAATAGTTGAGCGAGTCGTTGGCCATCAACGATTTGACGATATCTTGCACAAAGTGGATAGAACTTTTTAGGAGAAAAGCTGCTAACGCACAGCCAAGGCCTGTGATGAAAGCAAGTATCAAGATGAATTGTTTATCTTTGATATGCTTCTCGCGTAGGTCTAATATTTTTTGATATATATTATCGAACTTAGGAGACTCCATTTTTTGCGGATAATGTAATTAACACGCAAAGGTAGTATTTTTTTTGTAAAGTAACAAATTATTTAACTGTTTTTTTTCTCTAATTATTAATGACAGAACATAAAGCCAACATACAAACGAGGACCTGTTGGCAAGAGTATTGATTTTTGAGCAAAAGCCATCATCCAATCGAGACGGAAAGTGAAGTGGATGCGTTTGGTTAAACACACATCGATACCAGCATATGGGCCAACGTAGAAGAAGCTCTGTTTGTTGAGGATAGTGTAGTTTTCGGGAGTCCAATCGTCTTGATTGCCATCGACTACCATAAGCGAATGCATAGCTCCTCCACCTATCGAACCACCAATATAGGGCCATACTTTCTCGCCACGCCAACATGCATCGGCTAATACGCCTCCCCATCCTGTGCGGATGTAACTGCCTGGTTGTAAGACGTTGTGTTTATTGGTGAAATTGCTATTCATTGTAGAAACAAAACCTTCGCAACCAACACGTAAATGCTTTTTCAGATTGATTCGTAGTGAGCCGCCAATGCCACAAGTAAGTCCTTGTGAGGAAATTGATTCGCCTGATGGCAATACGGCATTAGGATTCTCGCCAAATAAGCCTCCTGCATGCACCATCATACCTCCGCTATAGCCTTGGAATATGGCAGTCGAATCGGTTTTGGCAAATAGTGTTGTACTGAAAATAAGTAATAAAAAAAATAATCTTTGTCGCATATTGTTTGTTTTTGTAATTTTGCGACAAAGATATTGCTTTTTGATTTAAGTTTGCTTAAATCTAACTTAAATAATTATTCGTTGATAGGTATTCGGAGTTCGTTGATAGTGCCGTTTATATCCAATATGAGTGAGAAATGTGTGCAACTTAGGTGTGATTTTATGCAGATAATGCCCGGTTGGGAGGTTGGTAGAAGCACATTGAGGATGCCGTCGAGCATTTGATGTAAGTCTTTAGGCGATAGGGTGATTTCGCTGACAAATGGGTCGAGATGCAGATGGGGAATGAGGTGTTTTGCGTCGAAATCTGCTTCGTGAGCCTTAATCCATTGAATGGTAAAATCTTGGATATTCAGACTATAGGATTGTTTTTTAGGTGTAGTGTGTAGTATGACGCCGATATTGCGGATAGATTCTATTGGATGTTTACGTTCAAAACCTAACTTGCGACGCAATGAGTGTAGGTGTACGTCGACGGTGCCTGTATCGTACTGAAATCGCTGACCCCACACATTATCTAGAATATCTTCTCGCGTGCATAGTTTGTCGGCATGTTGGGCAAGATAGAGTAATAATTCAAATTCAATATGTGTTAATTTTATAGGTTTGCCATCTTGTGTTATTTTGTGCGATGTGGTGTCGATTAAAGTGTTTAAGATGCTGTATGTCATAGTTTTTTTAGATGTAAGGATAGTATTACAATAGCTATTGCTGCCGATATTATGTTGGATACGGGTTGTGCCATCCAAGCACCTGTGAGTCCCCAAATAGGTGGGAATAGCAAGATGAATGGTATGAGTAATAGAATTTGACGTGAAAGAGATAGGAAAATGGATACTCCAGCACGCCCAATGCTTTGGAAATAGTTGGTCACGATGATATGAAAACCTACAACAAAGAATGTTGATGCGTATATTGATAGGCCACTAGCTGTGATGTTGATGAGACTGGTGTCGACGGTGAACATACGGGCGATATAGTGTGGAAAGATTAGAGCAGCTATACAGCCTAATGTGGTGATAATGGTGGCAATAGAAATACAGTATTTTAGTGTTGTTTTGACGCGGTCGTAGTGTCCTGCACCATAGTTGTATCCAACAATAGGTTGCATACCTTGCGCCATGCCTACTATTGTCATTACTATAAGTGATGTGAACGATGTGATAATGCCAAATGCGCCGATTGCTAGGTCGCCACCATGAATTTGTAGTGTGTGATTCATGAGTACATTGACCAAAGAGGTGGCTGTGTGGAGTAGGAATGATGAGAGACCGATGCTGAGAATTGATTTAATTATTGCATAGTTTATAATGCTTAACCAACGGTATTGAGCTTTAGCGAAAAACGCACAATTATTATTGTTTTTGACTGTTGACTGTTGACTGTTGACTATTGATCTAAAACTGAGTGTGTTGTCTTTGCGGAAGAAGTAGTGCATGATCCATGCGCAGGAGATAAACATGGAGAGTACGGTGGCGTATGCAGCACCTTTGATGCCAAGGTTGAACCAAAAGATGAATATTGGGTCGAGTAGAACGTTTAGTAGGGCACCCATTATGAGAGTGTTCATGGCTATCATAGGATGACCAGATGCGCGCATAATATTGGTGTAGGCGTAGCTCAACGAAGTGAATATGTGTCCGGGAATAATTATTTTGAGATATTCGCTTGCATAGGGTAGAGTCTGCTTGGATGCTCCAAATGCATAGAGTATGGGTTCTAGAAAAATGAATGTCAGTGAACTGATAATTAGATAGAAAAATAATGATAAAGCAAATGTATTAGGTAATATGGCATTTGCTTCTTCTTTTTTACCATTACCTAATAGTAGCGAAACTCGTGCAGCTGCACCATGTCCTACGAGCATACCAAATGCACCGAGTAGATTCATTATAGGGAACGTAAGAGCTAAGCCCGATATGGCAAGTGCACCAACACCTTGACCGATGTAGATGCGGTCGATGATATTGTAGAGCGCATTGACCAATGTGCCTATTAACGATGGTAGTGAATAGTACCAAAGTAGTTTTGATATGGAGCTTTTGCTTAAATCCAAGACAATTAAGAACTGAAGGTCTTTGAGCCTTTGGCGATAAAATTAAGAACTGAAAGTCTTTGAGCCTTTGGCAATAAAATTAAGAATATGATTTTACTATTTAATAAAGAAAGAGCATTTTTGGTGGAATGCTCTTTCAGTTATTTGTTGTGTAATTGTTTAGAATTATTATCCTAAATACACCTTAAGAAGTTTGTTTTTGTTGTTGTTTCTCAACTTGCGAATGGCTTTTTCTTTGATTTGACGCACACGTTCGCGAGTAAGTCCAAATTGATCACCAATTTCTTCGAGGGTCATCTCTTGTGTGCCAATGCCGAAGAACATTTTTAGGATGTCGCGTTCGCGTTCGGCAAGCATAGATTCGAGAGCTCGGTCGATTTCTTTGTTTAGAGATTCGTTAATCAAAGTAGAGTCGGCAATTGGTGAATCGTCGTTTACCAATACGTCGAGAAGAGAGTTGTCTTCGCCTTCGACAAAAGGAGCATCGACAGAAATGTGACGTCCTGAGATTTTGATAGTGTCTGAGATTTTCTCGAATGGAATGTCGAGTTCTTCTGCTAATTCTTCAGCTGATGGACGGCGCTCATTTTCTTGTTCGAATTTAGACAATGCTTTGTTGATTTTGCCCAACGCACCCACTTGGTTGAGTGGAAGACGAACGATACGCGATTGTTCTGCCAAAGCTTGGAGAATAGATTGACGTATCCACCATACAGCATAAGAGATGAATTTGAAACCACGAGTTTCGTCGAATTTCTCGGCTGCCTTAATTAGGCCTAAATTACCTTCGTTAATCAAGTCGGGTAGTGATAACCCCTGATTTTGGTACTGTTTTGCAACGGAAACGACGAAACGTAGGTTTGCGCGGGTTAGTTTTTCTAGTGCTGCGCGGTCGCCTTTACGGATTCGTTGAGCCAACTTTACTTCTTCGTCTACAGAGATAAGGTCTTCACGACCAATTTCTTGTAAGTACTTGTCGAGTGATGCACTTTCGCGATTGGTAATCGATTTTGTAATTTTTAGTTGTCTCATTCTATAGATATAATTTAAGCACGCAAAATTACAAATTTATTTTTATGTGTGCAAGATTTTTGATAAAAAAATGAAGTGATGAATTGATTTTGTTGTAAATTGTTGATATTGAGATATTTTTATTCTAGCTTGACTGCAAAGTGAGCAATTTCGCCGTTGGTGTATGCTCCGGTGATGAAGAGGGCTCGGTCGTGATCGGAGGCGTTGATGGTTTGATTGACGATAGAGGTGAGGTCTTTTTCGGTATAGATGGTTTGTCCGTTGACTTTTAGTATAATGAAATCTTTTTTTAGACCTGCTTTGTCGAATGTTCCATTTTTGGTGATAGAAGCAATTTGGATACCTGATGTGAGTCGGAAGTGGTTGGCAATTGCTTTGTCTACGGGTTTGAATGTGGCGCCAAGGATGGAATTGTCGGTTGTTTTTACTATGTTTGTGTTGCCTGAACGGTTTTTGAGTTTTACGATTACTGATTCGTCTTTATTGTTGCGTATGTAGTTTATTTTTATGTCGTTGCCTGGACGGTAACGGCTTACTTGTTCTTGTAGTTCGGCAACAGAATTGATTGTTTGGTTGTTGATGGCGGTGATGATGTCGCCTTTGTGTAGGTTGGCGTCTGCGGCAGATGAGTTTTCTTGTATGTCAACGACATATGCGCCTTTTAGGGTTTTTAGATTTTTTTCTTTGGCAAGTTCGTCGGTGATGTCGGTGATTTGTATGCCAAGTACGGCACGTTGCACGACGGCGTATTCTTTGAGGTCGGCTACGACTTTGCTTACGATGGATGTGGGTACGGCAAATGAGTAGCCAGAATAAGAACCTGTTTGTGATGCTATGGCGGTGTTGATGCCGACTAATTCGCCTTGTGTGTTGACCAATGCTCCTCCTGAGTTGCCTGGGTTGACGGCGGCATCGGTCTGAATGAATGATTCGATTTTCATTTCGGAGTTGAGGATGTTGATATTTCGCGCTTTGGCACTAACGATGCCTGCCGTTACGGTAGATGTGAGATTGAAGGGGTTGCCTACGGCTAAAACCCATTCGCCAATGCGGAGATTGTCGGAATTGCCGAATGGGATGATGGGTAGACTGTCGGTTTCGATTTTGAGTAGGGCGATGTCGGTAGAGGGGTCGGTGCCAATGACGCGAGCATCGAATTTGCGTTTGTCGTTGAGTGTTACTTCTACTAATGAGGCATTGTCGATGACATGGTTGTTGGTGACGATATAGCCGTCGGTGGAGATGATTACACCAGAACCTGAGCCTTCGCGATATTGTGGTTCGCGTGGAGTGGATGGGCGACCGAAGAAAAAGTCGAAGAATGGGTCGATGTTTGTTGGGTAGTGGTTGTTTAGGTTGATTTTTGTTTTTACGTGTACGACAGCTTCGATTGATTTTTCGGCAGCTAGGGTGAAGTCGGTTGCTGGAATAGGTGGGTGGTTGCTAGCTTGATTTGTGAATTGTACTGGTGATGATAATTTTTCGGTTTTTTGAGGGTTGTAATTTAAGTGGTCGACGCTTTTGGTTACGACGAGACTAGTTAGTGCGCTTGTGGCTACGATGGTGAGCGCAAATGCGATGGTTGACATGAATTTTTTCATAGTAGTATCAATGTTTAGTTTTTGTTTTTTGTTTTTTAAGACTGCAAAGTTAACGAAAAGTTTGCTTGTTTGTTGTTTATTTTAACTAAAAATAAGCATCTGAGTGTTATATTTAACTACTTTTAATGTTAAAATGCATGATTTTAAATTTTATTAAATAATTGATGTGATAAAATTTGTTATTATAAATAAAAATGTTTAACTTTGTGGCATCTAACCAATAATCTGATATTTGATGGAAAAACGTTATTTAGAGTTGCTCGGTAAGATGTTTCCTACTATTGAAGCAGCTGCTACTGAGATTATTAATCTTGAGGCAATTCTTAGTTTGCCTAAGGGGACAGAACACTTTTTGTCGGATATTCATGGTGAGCATGAGGCTTTTGACCATGTAATTCGTAATGCTAGTGGGGCGGTAGTGCGCAAGGTGAATGATGAGTTTGGTAAGGAGCTTCGTGAGAAGGAGAAGCATGACCTTTGCACGCTTATTTATTATCCTAAAGAGCGCCTTGAAATTGTTAAACAGGAGGAGGATAATCTTGATGAATGGTATAATATTACGTTGATACGTTTGGTGCGTGTGTGTCGTGCGGTGTCGTCGAAGTATACTCGTTCGAAGGTGCGTAAGACGTTGCCAGAGGCGTTTTCGTATATTATTCAGGAGTTGATGCATGAGAGTGAGGATGATGAGAATAAGACGGCTTATGTGCATGCTATTTTGCGTAGTATTATTGATAATGGGCGTTCGGATGCGTTTATTATTGCTATGTGTACGTTGATTCAGCGTCTTGTGATTGATCGACTTCACTTGGTGGGTGATATTTATGATCGTGGTCCGGGTGCGCATTTGATTCTTGATCAAATTAGTCAGTATCATGATATGGATATTCAATGGGGTAATCATGATCTTGTGTGGATGGGTGCTGCTGCGGGGAATGAGACTTGTATTGCTACGGTGATTCGTTTGTCGTTGAGATATGCTAATTTGAATACGCTTGAGGATGGTTATGGTATTAATATGATTCCGCTTGCGACGTTTGCTATGGAGGTGTATGAAAATGATCCGTGTACGCCTTATATTCCGAAGTTGAAGTATGCTGATGTGAATTATGATGAGCGTAATGTGCGTTTGATTTCGCAGATGCATAAGGCTATTTCGATTATTCAGTGGAAGCTTGAGCATTCGCTTTTTGAGCGTAATCCTGAGTGGAAAATGGAGTTTCGTGATCGTTTGCATCTTGTTGACCAAGAGCGTGGTGTGGTGACTATTGATGGTGTGGAGTATCAGATGAAGGATTCTATTTTCCCGACTGTGTCGAAAGATAATCCGTATGAACTCACTGCGGGTGAACGTGATTTGATGGATAAGTTGTGTCAGTCGTTTGCGGCGAGTCAGAAGTTGGCTCAGCATCTTCGTTTGTTGTTGGATAAGGGTAGTATGTATTTGGTATGTAATGGTAATTTGTTGTTCCATGCCTCTGTGCCGATGAATGCTGATGGTACATTCCGATCTATAAACATTTGTGGTAAGACATTGTCGGGTAAGGCTTATCTTGATGAAGTTGATCGTTTGATTCGTATTGCGTGTCTTCCTTGTAGGGATAGGGAGGAGTATCAAGTTGCGCTTGACTATATGTGGTATTGGTGGGCTGGTCCTGATTCTCCATCTTTCGATAAGCATCAAATGGCTAATTTTGAGCGTTATTTGTTGAGTGATAAGGAGCCTCAAAAGGAGATTCAAGGTCCATACTACAAACTTCGTACCGATTCGGAGGTTTGTGATCGTATTTTAGATGAGTTTGGTGTGATTGGTGAGCATCGTCATATTATTAATGGTCACGTGCCTGTGAAGACAATTAAGGGTGAGTCGCCTGTACGTGCCGATGGTAAAGTGTTGGTTATTGATGGTGGTTTCTCTCGTCCGTATCATGATGAAACAGGTATTGCTGGTTATACTCTTGTGTTTAATTCCCATGGTATGCAATTGGTTCAACATGAGCCGTTCGAATCTCGTCAAAAGGCTATTGAACAGGGTGTTGATATTAAGGGTACGCGTTTTTTGGTTGAGTTTGATACGAAGCGTATGATGGTGAGGGATACGGACCGTGGTCGTCAGCTTCGTCAGCAAGTGGATGATTTGAAACGTTTGCTTGAGGTGTATAAATTGCGTATTAAATAAATCAATATTGGTATAATTTTAAAAAAAAGAGTAGCATCGAATTTGATTTTCGGTGCTACTTTTTTGTGTTAATATAGAGGGTTTTAGGCTTTGTTGTGCTGTGAATAGTATTTGCAGAATTGTTTTATGCCACATTCAGCGCATTTTGGAGAGCGAGCAGTGCATACATACCTACCATGCAAAATTAACCAATGATGCGCACGAGGCACGAGGTCTTCTGGGATATGTCGAATAAGAGTTTTTTCGGTTTCGAGGGGAGTTTTGCTGTTGTTGGTAAGTCCGATGCGGTTGGCTACGCGGAAGACGTGGGTGTCGACTGCCATAGTTGGTTGATTGAAACAGACGGCTGTGATGACATTGGCTGTTTTGCGTCCTACGCCTGGTAGAGTGGTGAGTTCGTCGGTAGTTGATGGTACTATGCCGTTGAAATGTTCGATAAGCGCCTGTGCCATACCTTGCAAATGGCGTGCCTTTGCGTTTGGGTACGATACGGATTTGATGTATTCGTATATTTCGTCGATTGTTGCATTTGCCATGGCTTGGGCTGTAGGGTAGGCATCGATGAGGGATGGGGTTACCATATTTACGCGTTTGTCGGTGCATTGCGCGCTGAGAATGACAGCGACGAGAAGCGAAAATTCGTCGCGGTAGATGAGTTCTGGTTTGTCGTTTGCGTTGGTGTCGATGAAATGTTGTAATACGCCGTTGTATCGTTCTTTTTGGGTCATAGTTAGTCTGTTTTTTGTCTGTGAATACACATTGTGAGTGTGTGTTGGTTTATGAATGTTTTCTATGGCACAGTTTGCTTGAAGGTAGGGCAAAATAACACACACTGTGAGTGTGTATTATTTTGTTTTGCAAAGATAACTCTATTTTTTTAATTAATAGGGGTATATTTAGCAATTTTTTCCAAATGTTTGAACGTTTGTATTTAGTTAAACTCTCTTTTGGTACTTTAATTTCTTCTACTGTGAATGGATTAGACTTTATTGATGGAGGGGGGATAGAAATAGATTGTAATGATGTGCAATAAGCAAAAGTTTGTGACTCGATATAGATTAAATTAGATGGTAGAACAATGTTTTTTAATTCTATGCAACAAGTAAATGCATCGTAATTGATACATTTTATGCTATTGGGGATTGTGATTGTTTCAAGATGTTGGCATTGTTCACTGTAAAAATGGGATTTTTTATGAAAAAAGGAGTGGATTTTATCGATTTTATTGGTGTTTATTTGAGCAAAAATTCGTGTTTTTGTCAAATTTGGTCTAAAATATACTAAAAAAAGATGATTTTGTGCAGGCGGACTTAGTGCGCTGTATTCCTAATTTTGTGAATAAGTTGTGTAAATTGAAAGTGAATTATTTTATGGTGATATGGAAATAAATTTGTAACTTTGCACGTTATATATTAGATTACAGATAATAGATAATAGTTTATAGATTATGAAAGGAGATAAAAAGAAAGAGAGTAAAGAAAAAAAGGTAAATAAACCGAGTAAGTTTATGATGTTTTTGCGAGATGAGCGTTTTCATTTTGCGCTTGGTGTGGTGATGTTTTTTTCATCGTTGTATGTTTTGTTGGCATTGGTGTCGTTTTTTGTGACGGGTGGGGCGGATCAGAGTATTGTGTTAGCTGATAGTTTGTCGCGAGATGAGATGAAGAAGCAGATAGTGAATTGGACTGGTGTGAATGGTGCATTAATTGCTCATTGGTTGATAAATGAGGGGTTTGGTGTATCGGTTATTGTTTTGTTGTTTATTACTTTTGCTTGGTCGGTGAAGCTGCTTGGTTTTACGTTTCAGTCGTTGTGGAAATGGGTTTTGTTTCCTTTATTGTTTGTTGTATGGGCTCCGTTGATGTTTGATTTCTTTTTTGGTAGATTTCTTGTTACGTCGTGGGTGAATATTGGTGGGGCTTATGGTGCTTTTTTATCGGATTATTTGAAGACAAATATTGGTGGTCCGGGTACGTTTTTTGTGATTATTGGTTCGTTTTTGGTATTTGCATGTTTTGCTTTTTCGGCAACGATACCGGCTATACAGAATTTGTTTATTCCGAAAGTGAAAAAGAATCCTTCGCTTGAAAGTGATGTTTTGGAGGAGGAAGATTCGAAAATGGATGAAAATGAGGTTGATGTAGAGGATAATAAAGAAGTTATGATGAGTGAGACTAATGCCGATGAGGAGTTGACTGAGGAGTTGATTGAGGAGGTACTTGAGGGTGTTGAGATTGTAACTGAAGAGGTGGAGAATAATGAAGAGATAGTTGAGGAGATTGAGGAATTGACAGAGGAGGTGGTTGAAGATGTTGTTAGTTCGGAAGAGGTGAATGTCGAGGAGTTGGAGTTAGTGAATGTGGATGATGAGAATAAAAATAGTGGTGGTGTAGTGATTGAGTCTAATGTTGCAGAGGAAGGTGAGAAATTAGATGAGAATTTAGAACCATATGATCCTACGCTTGATCTTTCTTATTATAAATATCCTACGCTTGATTTGTTGAAAGAGTATCCTAATCAGACTATTACGCTCACTAAAGAGGAGCAACAAGCTAATCAAGTGAAGATTATTACCACGCTTAAGAATTTTGGCATTGGGGTACAAAAGATTTTTGAAACTATTGGTCCTACCATTACATTGTACGAAATTGTGCCTGATGCAGGTATTAGAATTTCGAAGATTAAAAATCTTGAGTCGGACATTATGTTGTCGCTTGCGGCTACGGGTATTCGTATTATCGCTCCTATGCCAGGCAAGGGTACGATTGGTATTGAAGTACCTAATGCAAATCCTAAGGTTGTGTCGATGCATGCTACTATAGCGTCGAAGAAATTTCAAGAGTCTAAGATGGAGTTGCCAGTGGCATTGGGTCGTACGATTACGAATGATGTATTTATGTTTGACTTGGCTAAGGCACCACACTTGCTTGTGGCTGGTGCTACGGGTCAGGGTAAATCGGTTGGATTGAATGCTATTATCACTTCTTTGTTATATAAAAAGCATCCTTCGCAATTGAAATTTGTGTTGGTAGACCCTAAGATGGTGGAATTTAGTATGTATCGCAAGATAGACAAACATTTTTTGGCACAAATACCTGATGCTGAAACTCCTGTTATCACAGATACATCGTTAGTGCTTTCGACTCTCAATTCGCTTGTGCAAGAGATGGAAGATCGTTATAAACTGCTTATGGATGCTAATGTGCGTAACATTAAAGAGTATAATGAGAAGTTTATAAATCGTCGTTTGAATCCATACAAGGGTCATAAGTATTTGCCTTATCTTGTGATTATTATTGACGAGTTTGGTGATTTTATTATGACTGCGGGTAAAGAGGTTGAGACCCCGATTGCACGTATTGCCCAGAAAGCACGTGCAGTAGGTATGCACTTGATATTGGCAACTCAACGTCCGTCGGTGAATATTATTACAGGTGTGATTAAGGCCAATTTCCCTGCTCGTATGGCGTTTAAGGTGTCGAGTGGTATCGATTCTAAGACTATTCTTGATCAATCGGGAGCTCAACAATTGATTGGTCGTGGTGATTTGTTGTATTTACAAGGTGATGCACCTGTGCGAGTACAATGTGCGTTTGTTGATACTCCAGAAGTTGAAAATGTGGTGGAATATATTAGTGAGCAACAAGGATATCCTGCTCCATTTGAATTGCCAGAACCGCCAATGTCAGAGGGTGAGAATAAGGATTTATCGGGTGTTGATTTGACTAAACGTGATCCTTATTTCGAAGAGGTTGCACGATATGTGGTGGCATCGCAAATGGGTTCGACATCGAATATTCAACGTAAATATGAGATTGGGTTTAATCGTGCGGGTCGTATTATGGATCAATTGGAAGTGGCTGGTATCGTGGGTCCTGCTCGTGGTAGTAAACCACGTGAAGTGCTTGTAGCTACAGAGATAGAACTTGAGAATTTGCTTTCTTCGTTAAGATAAAATAATATTAATGTATAGAATTATGAAAAAAATATTGGTGATATTATTGGTTTTGGTGCCTATAATGGTGTGTGCACAGAATAATAGTGAGGCTGAACGTCGAGTGAAAAAAGCGGTGTCGGAGATGAAACGGTCGGCTTATAAGAGTCGGTTTTCGTTATTGATATATGATGCTCAGACCGAAAGTGTAACTAAAGAGTCGGGAGAATTGATTATAAAGGGTAGTAAGTTTCATATGATTTTGTCGGGGAATGAGACTAAGTATGATGGAAAAACTCAGTGGGTTTATTTGTCGGAATACAATGAGGTGTCGATTACAGAACCAACTTCAGAAGAGTTGCGCGAAGTTAATCCTTTAGCAATGATTGAGCATTATGTGGCGACAGAGCGGATATCGAGTGGTGAGAATAATGTTATAATGTTTTATCCTAAAACACCAAAAACAAGTGAATATTTCAAAGTGGAATTACAGTTGAATGAACAAAATTTACCATCAAGTTTAATTGTTTTTCAGAATAATGGGAATAAGGTTTCTATTTGTTTAGATTTGATTAATAAATGTGAGGTTGATGATTCTGTTTTTGTTTTTGATATTGCGAAATATCCGAATGTTGAGTTAAATGATTTGAGATAATGTGTTTTTTTTTAATCAAAAAGGCTGGTTAACACAAGTGTTAATCAGCCTTTTTTATAGCTATCTATAAATCTACTTTTTTTTAGTACTTTCGGTTACACCGCTGTTTCAATTACCATTGGTGTATCTCCGTTGTTGAAGAGAATATTTTACCGATTACTAATTAACTATATTCAGTTCTTGAAATAAATTATAGGCTTCTTCAACAGAAGGTATATTATTGATTTGTATAATATTTTTGCCTGCTTTTTCAATCAATGCACAACGACGAGCATTTTTAAAACAATATTGTAGCATTCTGTTGAATTCATTAGATGAATAGAATGGTGATTGAGAATTCGATACGAGATAGGCATTCATCTTACCATTCTTAAGTAATAGACGTTCTACACCATAACGTTGCGCAATCCAGCGTAGTCGCACCATAGTCATAAGATTTTTAGCCTCGTCGGGTATACGACCAAAACGGTCGGTGAGTCGCGTGCAGTAGTCGGTGAGAGCTTGTTCGGCTTGTATGTTGTCTAATTCACGATAGAGAGCAATACGTTCAGTTTGAGATTCTACATACCAATTAGGCAGCATGAGCTCCATATCCGATTCAACAAAACAGTCATTTACGAAGTTCGTATTAGTGTCGCTACGATCGGCAAATAGTTGACTAAATTCTTGGTCTCGGAGTTCGCTAAGTGCTTCATTTAGAATTTTTTGGTATGTTTCATAGCCAAGATCAGTGATAAAACCACTCTGTTCTGCGCCAAGAATATTGCCGGCACCACGTATATCTAGGTCTTGCATAGCAATATTAAAACCAGATCCAAGTTCGGCAAATGTTTCGATAGCTTGTAGTCGGCGACGAGCATCGGACGTGAGCATATTGAGTGGAGGTGCAATGAGATAGCAGAAAGCTTTGCGATTGCTACGTCCAACACGTCCTCTAAGTTGATGTAAATCGCTAAGACCAAACATGTGGGCATTGTTGACAATGATAGTGTTGACATTAGGTATGTCAACACCTGATTCAATGACCGAAGTGGCTATCAAAACATCATATTCGTAGTCAATAAAGTCGATGATAGTTTGTTCGAGTTGATTTGTAGGCATTTGACCATGAGCCACAGTAACACGTGCATCGGGCACCAAAGAGCGTATTTTTTGCTCTATTATATGGATGTTTTGTACACGATTGTTTATGAAAAACACCTGTCCATTGCGATTTATTTCATCGGTAATAGCCGTGCGAATAACCTCATCATCATAAGTACACAATTCAGTCGCAACCGGATAGCGATTAGGCGGTGGAGTTGTAAGAATGCTAAGGTCGCGTGCACCCATAAGCGAGAATTGAAGTGTGCGAGGTATAGGTGTTGCTGTGAGAGTTAGTGTATCAACGTTCACCTTGAGAGCCTTAAGTTTTTCTTTAACCGATACGCCAAATTTTTGTTCTTCATCAATAATTAATAGACCAAGATCCTTGAATTTTATATCTTTGCCAACGATTTTATGGGTTCCAATTAGAATGTCGATTTTACCATCAGCAAGATCTTGACGAATTTGTTTCACCTCGCTTGTCTTTTTAGCACGACTGATATATTCAATTCGACAAGGAAACTCTTTAAGACGCTCACTAAAAGTTTTGTAGTGCTGTAGAGCCAATACAGTAGTAGGCACAAGCACAGCCACTTGTTTACTATCGGTGACAGCCTTGAAAGCCGCACGCACAGCTATTTCGGTCTTTCCAAAACCAACATCACCACACACAAGGCGGTCCATTGGCAAAGACGATTCCATGTCGCGCTTAACATCAGCCGTAGAGCGAGCCTGATCAGGAGTATCTTCGTAGATAAACGAAGCCTCTAGTTCATGTTGAAGATACGTATCTGGTGTAAATTGGAATCCTTTTTCAGCCTTACGTGCAGCATATAGCATAATAAGGTCGCGAGCAATGTCTTTAACTTTAGCCTTAGTACGTTCTTTCAAACGTTCCCATGCTCCAGATCCAAGTTTGTTCATCCTAGGAGGTTCGCCATCCTTACCTTTATACTTCGATATGCGATGCAACCCGTGAATTGATACAAAAATAGCATCATCATTCTGATACACTAGTTTGATAACCTCCTGGCGTTTACCATTGTTTTCAGTCACCATAAGACCAGCAAATTTGCCAATACCATGGTCGATATGTACCACATAATCACCTATTTGTAACTGATTTATCTCCTTAAGAGTCATCGACACCTTGCCAGCCTTAGCAATATCAGATTTAAGAGAGAACTTGTGGTAACGGTCAAATATTTGGTGGTCAGTAAAATAGCACACCGAGAGGTCATGATCGACAAACCCCTCGTGTATAGTACCTTCTATAGGAGTGAAATGTATATTGTCGCCACGTTCTTCAAAAATAGCAGCAATCCTATCAGTTTGCTTTTTCGAGTCAGAACAGATGTGAATAGCATAACCATCATTGATGAACGAACGCAGAGAATCGGCAATTAAGTCAAAATTCTTGTGATATATCGGTTGAACCGATTGATTAAAGTTGAATGTTGTAAGTTGAGAATTATGTAGAGAACTATTTTTGAGAGTTATCTGTTTAAACCTAGCAATTTGCTCTTTGGCAATATTGCCATTAATTAGGATGTTGAGCAAATCGGCAATATGGCGCTCGCTATTTTGTTTGACAAGCGTATCGTCGTATATTTGGTTAATCCTATCAATAGCAAGAGTAGGGTTGGCCCAACAAATGATAGTATCCGAAGGCAAAAAATTAAAGATAGAGATAGACTCTTTATCGCCTTTAGAAGAAATGTTAGGTAGAATATCTATGCAGTTGACCTCATTAACCGACAATTGTTTCTCTATATCAAATAAACGTATCGATTCAACAGTATCACCCCAAAGGTCTATACGATATGGGCGCTCATTAGCAAACGAAAAAATATCAATAATGCTACCACGTTGCGCATATTGACCAGGTTCGTAAACAAATTCAACTAATTCAAATCCCCATTCATTAAGTGTTTGTATAAGTAATTCTGTATCAATATCTTCATCCTTGCTGATTGTAATTCGATGTGATCGAAGTTTTTCTTGCGGAGCTACACGCTCAATAATTCCCTCAGGCGAAGTAATTACAAACCACTCGCTACCATTAGAAATGGTATTAAGCGCATCTGTACGCATAATTTCAGATGCAAGGTCAATAGCACCATGTTTAGGCGACTTTCTATAAGAAGAGGGTAGAAGAGCACACTGATTAGTCGTAATCGCACGACTAATGTCATTATAAAAATAAGCAGCCGATTCAGCATCTTCGGCTACATAGAGTATTTTAGTCTTAGTTGTTTGCCATATAGCACCCATCATCATACTCTTACCCGAAGCCTGCAATCCATTGATTTGCAAACTTTGAGATTTAGATTTCACCCATTTAGCAACATCTTTCGTTAAAGGGTGTTTGCGTAGTAGTTGTATGATTGATATGTAGTCCATCGCTTTACTTCAAAAAAAAATAACTATTTAGGAGCTTTAAAATATAGACCAATCCCAATTATGAGAAATATAATATTAGGCAACCATATAGCAGCTATAACCGACAAGTTACCTTTAACTGCAAACATACTAGAAATAGTAGTAAAAAGTATATACAAAGCACTAAGACCAATACCAATACCAAGTTGCAACCCCATGCCACCTCGTATTTTTTTCGACGACAACGACACACCAATGAGCATCAATATAAGCGCAGCAAAAGGCGTAGCATAACGTTTGTGATATTCAATCTTAAACATCTGAGTGTTACCCATGCCCCTCGCTTCCTGACGAGCAATATGTTTCTTAAGTTCATAATTCGTCATTTGAGGCGCAAGATTTCCAGTGATAAAAAATTCGTAAGGATAAATATTCAATGTAGTATCCAGCCTACTACCTTTTTCTATAGTCTCATATATACCATCAAAATTGCGTGTTAAATATTGCTTAATAGTCCAACTCGAATCATTTGAATTCCATTCAATAGTGCTACCAGTAGTTCTACTAACCAAAGTTTTTCCATCAAACCGTTCTAGCGAAATCTTATTACCTTTATTATAATTCTCTTCATATCGTTCTATATAAAGAATAACCCCAGGTTCTATCTCCATTTGTATATTTCGCGCAACCTCCGACTTATTTGCTTTTATATATTTATCTTCAAAATCTAGTCGCACCTCATTCGCCGGAGGTATAACATACCCACCCAAAACAAAAGATAATATACCAATCAAAACAGAAGATATAACATATGGACGCAACATCCTATTAAAACTCACACCCCCAGCAAGTATAGCCGTAATCTCACTATTATAAGCCATCTTAGATGTAAAAAAAATCACCGACACAAATGCAAATAGAGGAGTAAATAAGTTTACAAAATAAGGTATAAAGTTAAGATAATAATCAAAAATAATACTTCCAAGAGGAGCATTATTTTCCATAAACTCATCTATCTTTTCTGAAACATCCACAACAATAGATATCGCAATAATTAACACGATAGATAAGATAAATGTACCCAAGTATTTTTTTATTATATATAAATCAATTCGTTTTAACATCAAAAACAATTTATAGATTAACCCAATAACATACCTCAATTTGATATATCAACCATACTTTGCGCAATATATCAAAGTCTGCGAGTGACGCGTTCAAGCATCATAGGTTTCCAAGTGTGAAAATCTCCTGCAATAATATGTTTTCGAGCCTCTTTCACCAACCACAAATAAAATGCAAGATTATGAATAGAAGCAATCTGCATAGCGAGAAGTTCCTGACTCACAAATAAATGTCTAAGATATGCCTTAGAATATTGAATATCAACAAAACAATCGCTTTCAGCATCAATCGGCGAAAAATCATCAGCCCATTTCTTGTTCTTCATATTCATAATACCATTGCGAGTGAACAACATACCATTTCTGCCATTACGCGTAGGCATTACGCAATCAAACATATCAACACCTCGTTCTATACCCTCAAGCAAATTTGCTGGAGTACCCACACCCATCAAATATCTAGGTTTATCTTTCGGCAAAATTTCATTAACCACTTCAATCATTTCATACATCTTCTCCGTTGGTTCACCTACAGCAAGACCTCCAATAGCATTACCTTCACGACCCTGATCTGCAATAAATTTAGCCGATTCACGTCGCAATTCAGGATACACGCAACCCTGCACAATCGGAAAAAATGTTTGCCTATAACCATATTTGTCTGGCGTAGCATCAAAATGATCAAGACCACGTTTCAACCAACGATGTGTGCGCTCCATCGAGTTCTTCGCATATCTATAGTCTGCTGTGCCAGGCGTACACTCATCAAACGCCATCATAATATCAGCGCCAATCGTACGTTGAATATCTACCACATTCTCAGGAGTGAAAAAATGTTTCGAACCATCTATATGCGAACGAAATATAGCACCCTCTTCCGTAAGTTTACGGTTGTCAGCAAGCGAAAACACCTGAAGACCACCACTATCTGTCAGAATAGGACGATCCCAACCATTAAATTTATGCAAACCACCAGCCTTTTCAAGTATATCAAGTCCAGGACGTAGATAAAGATGATACGTATTACCAAGAATAATCTGAGCTTGAACATCTTCTCTAACCTCCTTAATATGTACACCTTTTACCGAAGCCACAGTGCCTACAGGCATAAATATAGGAGTTTCTATCTCTCCATGGTCTGTAGCGATAATTCCAGCACGAGCAGAAGAGTAGGGATCCGTATGTAATAATTTAAAATCCATAAAACAATCCTAAAATTTTTGAAATTCTATCTTAAAATTTGAATAACTTGCAAAGATACAAAAAAAAAATTATATAAAAAACAATTTCAAATATTTTATCCCATTTTTTGCATTTATTCAAGCTAAAAAAAATTACTCCAAAACCAACATCAACAAACAAAAAAAATAAAAATCAACCCTTCAGTTTAGCCAAAAAATAAGCAAACGCAGCCCCTCTTGCCGTCTTATATCTATTCTCTTCACTTTCAGCTACCGATTGCCAATACACTTTCCTCTCCTCAATCTTCAACTCTTCCGACACCAATCTATTCACCTCTCTCACCAACTCCTGATGACTCAACTGCTTATCGCTGCCACCAAACACCGGCACATTCATCCTATATCGCGACGTCTTGCCATTGCGAGTGCGATAAACCACATCGTCCTTCTTATTAATTTTTCCCGAAATATTCAAAAACGGAGAATTCAAATCAACTTTTGCCATACTCTTTACACAATTTATTTATATAATTAAAATACCCTACAAAGATACAAAATTTTTTCACCAAAGTCAATACCCCAATACATATTTTTTAAACTTATATCATTTCTTTTCAACTCCTCTCTAAGCACAATTTTTATCCATATTTTCATATATTTTTCTTGCCATTACCCATATTTCTCCCTACCTTCTTCATAGGATAACCCTACCTGTACCATACCTCCTAAGCCTATTTTTTCAACTCTCTTTTTTAATTTATCTTTGTGTGAAAAAATAATATTTGACAATTTAAATTAATTAGTTTAGAATTATTGCTATATTAAAATATTTTTGTAACTTTGCAATTTCGTAGCAAAATAGGTTATCCCTCTGTTACGAATAACTTTGTGGGAGGTTCTTTTTGTAGATTCGTTCGCTTGTATGGAGGGGTCGGGAGCCACCTTTAACACACTAAAAACAATGTGAAATTTGAAATGTGAAATTTGAGATTTTTATTTACTATTGATGTAATTTAAAGTGTTATTCAACTTTCAACTTTCAACTTTCAACTTTTAAATTTTTTATGATTAAAGTAACATTTCCTGACGGTTCGGTACGTGAGTACGCCGCTGGTAGCACTGCTTTTCAAATCGCTGAGTCGATTTCGCCTCGTTTGGCCAACGATATTTTGGCTGCGAGCGTAAATGGTGAAATTATCGAAATCAATCGTCCTATCGCTGAAGATTGTAGCATTAAATTGCACAAATGGGACGATGCTGAGGCTAAACATGCCTTT
>JAZRCE010000035.1:0-24388 GCA_045635445.1 Candidatus Aphodosoma sp. | reverse complement strand
TGTTGGATGAGAATTTGACAGTGTTTGACACGATAGACTATGTGGCAGTGGGAGATATTCGCACAAAAATACGCGATATATTAGGCGCATTTATGTTTGGAGGCGAGGCATCGGAGAAGAAAGTGAAAGTGCTATCGGGTGGAGAACGCAGTAGATTGGCAATGATAAAACTGTTGTTGGAACCAGTGAACCTGCTGATACTTGACGAGCCGACAAACCACTTGGATATGAGGTCGAAAGATGTGTTGAAAGAGGCGATACAGGCATTTGATGGAACAGTGATATTGGTGTCGCACGATAGGGATTTCCTTGATGGATTGGTGACAAAAGTGTATGAATTCGGAGGCGGAAAGGTGAAGACACACCTTGGCGGCATTGATGAATATTTGAGAGCGACAGCAGATAGTCAACAGTCAACAGTCAACAGTCAACAGACAGTATCTAACGGACAATCGTTGGCGGTTGATAGTGCTTCGGTAGTTGAGAAGTCGGAGGGGCGTATAAATTATGAGATGCGCAAAGAAGTATCGAAGAAAATACGCAAGATAGAGCGAGACATAGAGGGATTGGAGCGCGATATAGAGAAGGCAGAGGAGCGTATAGGAGAGATAGAGGCGAAGTTTGCAGAGGGAGAGACAAGTGAAGTGTTGTTGAAAGAGTATGAGCAGGTGAAACATACGCTCGACGCGAAGATGTATGAATGGGAACTATTGTCGGAAGAGGTAGAAGGGCTTAGAGCAGAATTGTAGTGATGAGCATAGCAAAAATCATGACTAATAAGGAGTAATTATGATGGAAGAAAAAGATAAAATATTGTTGCCTGCGGGATTTGAGGAGATGGTGAGAGGAGTGATAGGCGATGGCGAGTGGGATGCATTTGTGGAGGCTTTGTCGGAAGAGCCGTCGGTGAGTGTTAGAGTTAACGGTCAACGGTCAACGGTCGACAGTCAACAGTCGATACTAGATGGTCAGCATGTGGCTGTGAAATGGTGTGAGTGGGGGCGATATTTGTCGGAGAGACCAAAGTTTACGTACGACCCGATGTTTCATGCAGGGGCGTATTATGTGCAAGAGGCATCGTCGATGTTTGTGTGGCAGGCATTAGAGCAATTGGTTGAGAGAGATGCCGTTGTGCTAGATATGTGTGCAGCGCCTGGAGGAAAATCGACAGCGATAGCGCAATATTTGTCGGAAGAGGGATTTTTGGTGTCGAACGAGTATGTGCCACAAAGAGCGCATGTGTTGGTGGAGAATATAACGAAATGGGGAGCGCCGAATTGTGTGGTGACAAACAATGCACCGCGACATTTCGAGAAATTGAGGAGCAGATTTGATGCGATATTGGTAGATGCGCCATGTTCGGGCGAGGGGATGTTTAGGAAAGATGAGCGAGCAAGAGAGGAGTGGAGCCCTGCGAATGTGGAGATGTGCGTAGAGAGACAGAGAGAAATATTGGAGTCGGCATGGAAGGTGTTGAAGCCAGGGGGAGTGTTGATTTACAGTACATGCACCTTTAATAGTCATGAGAATGAAGAGCAAGTGCAGTGGTTGATAGATGAGATGGAGGCAGAGTATTTGCCATTGCAGATAGGCGAGGATTGGATGATAACAGAGACAGAGAGAGGATATAGATTTTTGCCACATAAGACGAGAGGCGAGGGATTGTTTATGGCGGCGGTGAGAAAACAGATAACAGATGACAGATTACAGAGTAAGAGCGAGAAGAGGAAGGATAAGAAGGCGAAGAATTCAACTTTTAATATTCAATTTACGACTGATGATTTGTTGAGGGGAGAATATGGAGTTGTGGAGAGTGAGGGTAGGTATTATGCAGTGCAGAAGGAGAGGGTGGATTTGGTGGAAGAGTGTCGTAAGGTGTTGAATGTGTTGATGTTTGGAGTACAGATGTATGAGCAGAAGGGAAAAGATTTGATACCGCAGGCGGCATTGGCATTGTCGCAAGTATATAAACGTGGGGCTTATCCAGAGGTAGAGTTGTCGTACGAAGAGGCAATAGCGTTTTTAAGGAAAGAGGCAATAGTGCTGGCAGATGCGCCACGAGGATTTGTGCTTGTTACATATGGAGGATTGCCACTTGGATGGGTGAAAAATATAGGGAATAGGTGTAATAATCTTTATCCAGAATTTTGGAGAATTAGAAATTAATTCATAATTTTTTCACCTAACGGTTCAAAGACCTTCGGTTAATAATAATTTGTAATTATTTCTTATTTGGATGAAGGTTTATGATTATTTATTGAAGAATTGGCATGGATTTTGAGGGGAGAGAGGTGAAATATATTATTGTGTTAAACTATTAATTTGTTTTTGTTATGAAAATTGCATTATTTGTGTTGTGTGACACTGATAGACTTGAGAATTTGGGTCGTATGTCGAATGCTTTTATGATGGCAAAAGAGGCGTTGGAAAATGATGATGATTTTAAATTCATATTTTCAGGCGCAGGTACTAAATGGATTGCAGAATTGGAAAAAGAGGAGCATCCGTTGCATAAGATATATATGGAGGTGAAGCCTTATATTACAGGAGCATGTGAGTATTGCACAGCGGGATTTAAGCAAGGATTGCACGTGAAAGAGGCAGGGATTCCGTTGATTTCGGAGTATAAGAAACATCCGAGTGTGCGTAAGTTGATTATAGAAGGGTATTCTGTTATTACGATTTGATATTTTTGTTTATGATGAAAACATTTTTTTATTGTATAGTTGTTGTATTTGCATTTTGTTGTTGTATATTCGTTTATCCACATATAACAGGGGCACAACAACCAATAGCAGATGAGACTTTAGATAGTTGTAATATTCATAAAACTACATTAGTAGATTCATCGACAATTGTGCAAGAGGTGACAATTGCTTGTGTTGGTGATATGGTTTTGGGTGTAAATTATCCAGATTCAGCACCACTTTTACCAGTGCATGATGGGGCTCATCTTTTTGATGAAGTGAAACCTTTTTTGGTGAGTGCAGATTTGGCAGTTGGTAATCTTGAATGTTTGTTGTTGGATAAAGGTGGACAGTGTCGTGTTGTTAGAGATCCCAAATATGCTTATTTTTTTCGTTCGCCAGAGCGATATGCAAATCATTTTGTAGATGCAGGATTTGATTTTTTGTCTATAGCAAATAATCATTTACGTGATTTTGGAGAGGATGGTGTTGTGTCGACTATGGCAACTCTTGACAAAGTGGGGATTGCATATGCAGGATTAAAAGATAGAGCCGAGGTGGCAGTAGTTGTGCGAAATGGGATACGATATGGTTTTTGCGCATTTGCCCCTTTTATTGCGATGTGCAACATTGATGATTATGATCTTGTAAGAAAGAATATACAGATTTTGCGTAATGATTATGATTGTGATATTGTTATAGTATCGCATCATGGAGGAGCAGAGGGTAGTGCAGCTACTCGTGTGACACGTAATGATGAGTGGTTTGGTGGTGGACCTCGAGGTAATGTTTATGAGTTTTCGCATCTTTGTGTTGATGCAGGTGCAGATCTTGTTTTTGGTCATGGACCACATGTTGTTCGCGCAATGGAACTATATAAAGGTAAGTTGATTGCCTATTCGTTGGGAAATTTTTGTACACCTTATAAGATGAATATTAAGGGTCGTTGTGGATATGCACCAATACTTAGGGTTCGTATGACATCAGAAGGTAAATTTCTTGGCGGAGATATAGTGGCAGCTAGACAAACAACTAGAACTGGACCTAAACTAGATCCGCAGAAATTGGTTGTTAAGGAGATTCAGAATCTCAGTTTGCTTGATTTTCCAGAGTCAGATCTTTTGATTTCGGATGAAGGAGAACTTTCGGTTAAGAGATAGTAGGTGTTTTGGTTTTATTTCTCGTGTTGTTTGAGATATAGCTGAGTTGAGTTGAAAATGTTTTGCCAAATGACGTAAAGTCCGGGAGCTAGAGCAGTTATGGGATTGAGATATGCGGAGCATATCCAGATGGCGAGGATAGTGTTTTTTTGTCCGAGAGATTGTCCGCAAGCAATAGTGTCGTTGGAGGTTTTGCCAATGGCTTTTCCAGAGAAGAATTGGAATAAACAGGCTATAAGAGAGCCTAAGGAGAGAAGAATGAGGGTGTGAGTGTCGGTAGGTTCTTCGATGAGTGAACGTACTGTTATACCCATTGCAATGGTGAGTGCTATAGCCCACATATAGAATGCCAAGCCGCTGATAGAGGTGAGTTTGGCATTTGTTTTTGGCGATATTAGGCGAATTAGTTGAGCGAGTAGGAATGGACAGATGAGGAGAGGGAAGATTCTGCCCATGATGTGTGAGAATGCAGCCAAAAATGATGTGTGGTTTGCAGATGGAGCAATGATAGGGAACAGGACTGGAATTACGAATGCTACGGCGATGTTGCAGAGGAGGGTGTAGGTGGTAATACTTGCTACGTTGCCACCGAGTTTTCCAGTTACGACAGCCGCAGCTGTGGCGGTAGGGCAGATGATGCAAATCATCATGCCTTGCGCGACAATCGGGTCGAAAGGGGCTAAGAGATAATAGACTGCTATTGCTCCGATGATTTCGATGATGAGAAGATAGAGGTGAGAGAGGCGAGGGCGGAGGTCGCGGAGAGAGATTTTGCTGAAAGTGAGCAAAAGCATTGTGAAAATGAGGTATGGAGTGATGAAAGAGAGATATCCCATCACTTTATAGCCTAAGGCTCCGACGAGCATGGCAATGGGGAGAGTCCAGTTTTTTAGAAAGTTCATATTTTAGATTTTTACTTTAACATAAGTACAGAATATATTTATGGGATAATTAAGTCTTTTATACTTGAATAGTTTTAATAGGTTACTTTTGTTTTTTAAGTACATGCCTTGTGATTAATTGGTAATTAGCAAAGATTAATTAGTAATTTTTTTTTTGTGGTTTAGGGCTTGTACTTGAAAAAGTAGTTATCCTAGTAGAGTTATATATATAGATTATAATTTGTAGGCCTGCAAATTAGTTTTGTACTTATGTATAAAATATACTATCTGAGTTTGTTGCGGTTGTAGTGGGGGCCGACGTAGAGGGTGAAGTAGATAGCAGAGATGACGCATAGGGTGGCGCCGATTAGGTAGGCGTAGGCAAAAGAAGTGTGTTGTGAGACTATGCCACCGAGAATAAGTCCGAAACCAATTCCGACATCCCAAGATGTGAGGTAGGTTGAGTTGGCAGTGCCACGTTGGTTATGTTCGGCAAGATTGACAAATAGGGTGTTGTAGGCTGGAAATATTGTGCCAAAACCGATGCCGACGAATAGAGCTATGGTGCAGAATATGAGACTGAGAGCACCGGGGAAGTGTTGGCTAATAGGGAGGCATGCGGCGAGTCCGAAGTAGCATATGAGAACGATTGTGATGCCAACAGAGATGACTTGTGATACATAGCCACGATCGACCAATTTGCCTGAGAATATGCGTGAAGCCATCATGCCTGCAGCCATGAAAGTGAAGAAGAGTCCGCTTGAGATAGATAGATTTAGTTCTTGCGCATAGACGGCGATATAGGTAGATGTGATGCCGTAAGGCACAGAGAGCATTAGTAGAGCAAGTCCGGCAGGTAGACCTTTGATGAGGAGAAAACGGTCGAGAGAGATAGGAGGGCGTTTGACAGGAGGTTTTTGTTTTGTGCGTACGCAAGAGGCAAGGATGAGACCTATAGTGCCAGTGAGGATAGCTATAGCGAAGATAGTGTTGAATGAGAAATAGTCGTGAAGAAAAAGACCTACCATAGGGCCAAATGCCATCGCAATGTTGTTGGCAAGTCCGTAATAACCAAGACCTTCTCCACGGCGTTCGGATGGCATGATGTCGATGACTACGGTGTTTCCGGCAACGGTGACGATGCCAAACATCAGACCTTGTAGGGCACGGACAATGATGACCATAAACAGCGATATGGAAACTATGTAGCCACCAAAAAATAGGACAAAGAAGAAGAATGTGGCAACATAGAGCGGTTTACGAGCCATGGCGTCGAGTAGATATCCAGCAAAGGGACGAATGGTGAGGGCAGCTACGGTATAGCATGCCAATATTATACCAATAAGTGAATTAGGAGTGTTGAAAATCTCTTTTAGGTAGAAAGGAAGGATGGGCATGATGAGATAGAAGGCGAAAAAAAGCATGAAATTAGCGCCTAATATAGCCCAATAGCTACCTGTGAAAAGGTGAGATTTATGGTTGTTATTCATTTTGTATTTATTGAAATGTTTGTTGTGATGATAATGTTTTGTTTTGTATAGTACAAAAAACGTTGCAAAGTTACTAATTAAAGTTGAAAAAGAGTAGTAAAAATAAGAAAAAATAGGTAAATAAAAAATATGAAAATCTTTTTGTTATTTCGACAAAAATAAGTATATTTGCACGATATAATAAACTTAAGAAAAATATGAAATCAAGAGCAATAATTTATTTGTTTGTAGTATTTGTGGTACTGATAGTTACAAGTTGTAAAATACAATATGCGTCTGGTGCGTATCAGCGTGCGAAAGGACGTATAACTGTAGAAGAATTAGAGAAACAAACTGAGAAAAAAATAGAAGTTGCGCCTATACCTATACCAGTTGAACGTCAGACAGAGCAAGTAGAAGAGGTAAAACAACTGGATGTGGTAGAAGAACCAACATTTGTGCCAGTGCCAGAGGTGAAATCACAACCAGTTCAAGAAGTTGGACCTGTAGTAGAAGAAGAGAAAGAGGTGACTCGTGCAGAGAAATTTGAGGTGGTAGAGGGACAAAAAAATGTGGTACTAAAAAAATATCATGTTGTGATAGGTTCGTTTGGAAACAAAGATAATGCACTTAGACTACAAGCAGAGATGCGTCCGGCATATGAGCCAATATTAGTGCAAAATGATAGGGGTATGTATCGTGTTTTGTTGATGACATATGATACCTATAAAGAGGCAAAAGATAAAATTGAAGAAATTAGAGAAAAATTTCCGGATGCGTGGGTTTTGGTAATGCAGAATTCATAATTTTTTAGTCTAATGGTTTAATTATTTTTGGTTGCCATTTGGATTTGAAGTTAATAATGATTTTTTTTTATTAGAGGGGAATAGATTTTGTTACTCGCTATTTGCAATTATAAGTCTATAAATGAGCGAATTGAAATTGACAATATTAGGATCGGGATCGGCGTTACCAAAGGGTGATGCCTTTCATACGTCGCAGATATTGGAGATGAGGAATAAGCAATTTATGATTGATTGTGGTGAGGGTGCGCAGATAAGGATGCGACAAAATTGTGTGCATACGGCACGATTGAACCATATCTTTATTAGTCATTTGCATGGAGATCATTGTTTTGGATTGATTGGGTTGATTTCAACACTTGGCATGCTTGGACGTACTGCAGATATTACTATTCATTCGCATCCGGAACTTGAGGGATTACTTGCACCACAGGTTAGGTATTTTTGTTCGGAATTTCCGTTTGATGTAAAATTTGAACCATTTGCACCATATAAAAGTGAGGTGATATATGATGATAGAAGTGTTAAAGTGACCACATTGCCATTGAAACATAGAGTGCCATCGAGTGGATTTTTGTTTGAAGAAAAACCAACAGAACGCCATTTGATAAAGAAGATGTTGGATGCATATGAAGTGCCAATGGTGCAGTATAGAGCAATAAAAGCAGGAGCTGATTTTGTTACTCATGATGGAGAAGTAGTGCCTAATCATAGATTGACAACAGATCCTACGCCACCAAAACGATTTGCTTATATGTCGGACACAGCATATATCGAAAAACATTTGGAATTGATACATGGAGTGGATTGTTTGTATCATGAGGCAACATTTTTATCGGAAGATGTAGCGCGAATAAAAGCAACTTTGCATAGTAGTGCAGCGCAAGCTGCTACTTTGGCAAAGAAAGCAGAAGCAAAACAATTGATTATTGGACATTATTCGGCTCGATATACAAATGCAAAGCCTTTTTTGGATGAAGCAAAAGCAATATTTGAGAATACATTTGCAGCGCATGATGGGGCTGTTTATTTGTTTTAGTAGAAATTAAGTTGATAATGAAAAGAATATATATATTATTACTATGCATTGTGCATTGCATACTGTGTGTCGAGGTATATGCTCAAACACGACGAGATGGGGAGTTTTTGTTCAATAAGAAGCGATATAAAGAGGCGTATGATGTATATGTTAAATTAATGAACCATTCGCCGAAAGATAATTTGTTGAAATATAAAGCTGCTCGTTGTTTGTTTGAATTAGGGCGATATGATGAAGCCGAAAAACTATTTGAGATAACAGTAGAGAATGGTATAAAAAAATCTAGTTTATATTTAGGTGAGATATATTTTGCTGATTATCGTTTTGAAGATGCAGCGATGGCGTTTTCTCAATATATAGAAAATATAGAAGGTGGTAGTGATAGTTTGTTGAATTTGTATAATAACAAATTATTTAAGTCCAATCTAGGTGCAAGCATGATTGAAAGAGTGGAGGATATAGCTATTATAGATAGTATGAAAGTGCATAAAGCAGATATATTGTCGGCATATAGTTTGCCACGTGATTTGGGTAGATTGGCACTATACAATGAGATGTTAGGTGATACATTAGAGCAAATACAGATGGTATACTATACTGGTCGTAGTGATAAGATGATATTTGCGAATAAGATAGGTGATGATCAACTAGATTTGAAGGTGTCATATCGTTTGCTTGGTGGGTGGAGTGAACCTTCTGATTTGTCTGTAGTATTGAATACTAGTGAAGATGAGAATTATCCATTTGAGTTACCTGATGGAGTAACATTATATTTTGCATCAAAAGGGCATAATTCGTTGGGTGGATATGATATTTTTTTGACTCGTTATAGTACTACGATAGAAGATTATTCTGCACCAGTGAATATAGGTATGCCATTTAATTCTCCGGCGAACGATTATTTTTATGTGTTTGATGAAATGTCGAATGTGGGGTGGTTTGCAACTGATAGATATCAACATAGTGATACTGTGGTTGTTTATGAATTTGTTCCAAATAAAGAGAAATTGTTAATAAAAACAGAAGATGTAGAATATAAGAGATTGGCTGCGCAGATGAAGGTGTATCGTAAGGTGAATACGACAACAGAAAAGGATGAAGAAGATGTTGAAATGATTATGCAAGATAAATCAGAATTTAATTTTTTCTTGAATGATGGTGTTGTATATACACGAATAGAACAATTTGTGAGCGAAGAGGCTAAAAATATGTATCTTGATTTAGAAAAAGCAAGTAATGCTTTAGATGCATTGAATAGTCAACTAGAAGACAATCGTCGCAAATATTTCTTTGCAACAACAGAAGATGAAAAAACTATTCTAAGAGAAGAAATATTGAATTTGGAAAAAGAGGTGCGGAAATATAAAATATTGTTGGATGAGTTAATTTTGCAAGTTCGGAAAGAAGAGATAAAATCATTAAGTAATAAAAAGTAAATAATGGATATATTTTTAGTAACACTATTTGTGGTTTTGGGAATAGTTTTTTTTATTCTTGAAATTTTCTTTTTGCCTGGTATCTCAATAGGAGGTATAGTAGGTGCACTATTTACAGGCGCAGCAATATGGTATGCCTTTGCAAAAATAAGTGTAATGGCAGGATGGATTGTTGTTGCGGTTTCGGTTGTTGCATTAATTGCAGCATTTGTATATTTTATTAAAGGTAGACCATTAGATAAAATGGCATTGAATAAAGAGTTGGAAGCGGATAATCTTTACGATATGTCGAATGTGGCGGTTGGAGATGAAGGTCGTACTTTGTCGCGTCTTGCACCGATGGGTAAAGTGTTGGTTAATGGAGAAGATTATGAAGCTAAAGTGCGCAACGGATTTTTAGATGGGAATGTTAGTGTTATTGTTGTTGCAAAAGAGGGCAATGTATTGGTTGTAGAATCTAAATAAAACTATTGAAATAACTAATTTTTTTTGATTATGACACTTTTAACAATTGCAGGTATCGTATTAGTGGTAATACTACTTTGTATTTTTTTCTTTTACGTACCATTTGGTTTATGGCTTACAGCCAGAGTATCGGGAGTGAAAATCTCGTTGATACAGTTATTTATGATGCGTCTTCGTAAGGTAACACCTTCGACAATTGTGAATGCAATGATAGAGGCGCATAAAGCAGGTTTGGTCGATATTACTCGTGACGATCTTGAAGCGCACTATTTGGCAGGAGGTCATGTAGTGCGTGTAGTGCATGCTTTAGTTTCGGCAGCAAAAGCTAATATTGAACTTTCGTTTAAAACCGCAACAGCAATAGACCTTGCAGGTCGTGATGTATTTGAAGCTGTGCAAATGTCGGTTAATCCAAAAGTAATAGATTCGCCAGTTGTATCGTCAGTCGCAAAAGATGGTATTCAACTTTTGGCAAAAGCTCGTGTAACTGTGCGTGCAAATATTCGTCAACTCGTTGGTGGAGCAGGAGAGGATACCATTCTTGCTCGTGTAGGAGAGGGTATTGTATCGTCGATTGGTAGTTGTGAAACTCACAAACAAGTGCTTGAAAATCCAGATTCAATATCTAAACTTGTATTGAGTAAAGGGTTGGATGCTGGTACAGCATTTGAAATTTTATCTATTGATATTGCCGATGTTGATGTAGGTAAAAATATTGGTGCAGCACTTCAAATAGACCAAGCAGAAGCAGATAAAAATATAGCACAAGCTCGAGCAGAAGAACGTCGAGCAATGGCTATTGCTCTTGAGCAAGAGATGAAAGCAAAAGCACAAGAGGCAAAAGCATTGGTTATTGAAGCAGAAGCAGATGTGCCACGTGCTATGGCAGAAGCATTCCGCAATGGTAATCTTGGTATAATGGATTATTATCGTATGAAAAATATTGAGGCTGATACACAAATGCGAGATGCTATAGCTAAACCTCAAGTAAAAGTAGAGAAGAAGTAATGTTTTTTAGATTTATGGATTATGAAAAAAATACTTGTTTTCTTTTTCTTGGTGGCAACCATGAGTCTATCGGCACAAAAATATAAACAAAGTGTAGGTCTTGTTGTTGGTAGTTTTAATGGTTTTAGTTATAAAACCTTTGTTTCTAGTGATGTTGCCTTGCAAGCCGATTTAGGTTTTGGTCTTTTGGCTACTCAAGGTAGTGTTGGAGTTGTAGGCTATGGAGGATTAGTTTATGGGGTGGAACGTCATTGGAGTTTTCATGTTAATCCAAATTTGTATTATCAAAAAACATTTCATGAAGAGAATTGGGGTGATATAAGTGGTTTTGTAGGAGGAGGTTTGTCTTTGGGGTTAGCTTCTGAGTTCCACAATTCTAAGGTGTTTGGTAAATGGGGATTTAATGCCATTGCAGGTATTGAATTTGCATTAGATGATGCTCCGTTTACTTTTGGTTTGGACTTTCGACCAGGGTATGAGATGATGTTTGGACACGGAATTTATGGGAATTTCTTTGATTGGGCAATTGCGGCAAGTGCACGATATACGTTTTAAATACTTTGGTATAGGGCAACTATTGAGGTTGCCCTATTTTTTTTGAAAAAGCATTTTTATTCTTTTTTATGTATATTCTATGTGTATTGAAGAAGAGTGATATTAAAAAAAACAAAAAAACACAAAAAAAGTTTGTAATATAAGAAAAAAGTTGTAACTTTAGGGCGTAATTTATATAATTTATAATCTATAATTCATAATTCATTATTTGTGTGGTGTGGTGTTTTGTTTGTCATTTTTAGAAATGTAATGATAAGTATTGATTGTTAGGAATTTATAACCTTAAACTATATATGGAATATTTAAGATTTGACAGATTATTGATGACCAACCTCGAGAAATCGTTGGATAAAGAGATTTTACGTACAAACCGTGCAGGAGCCTATTCTAGTGGTACAATAGTTGATTGTAACACAAGAAAGTATCATGGACTGTTAGTCGTTCCAGTTGAAAAACTTGGAGGTAACCATGTTTTGTTGTCTTCTTGCGATGAAACATTGATTCAGCATGGAGCGGAGTTTAATATAGGTTTGCATAAATATGCAGGCGACTATTATAGTCCTCGTGGACATAAGTATATTCGCGAGTTTCGTTTAGGTGCAGTATCTACTACTATCTATCGTATTGGTGGTGTGATTTTGCAAAAAGAACGTCTTATTGTTGAAGGAGAGAATCGTATTTTAGTTAGTTATACTCTTTTAGAAGCTCATTCTGCAACTACTTTACGTTTGCGTCCGTTTTTGGCGTTTAGGAGTGTCAATAAGTTGACAGAAAAAAACAATGCTGCTCGTACTGACTATCGTGAAGCTGATAATGGCGTAGCATTTTGTATGTACGAAGGTTATCCTGAACTTGTAATGCAAACAAATAAACAAGTGCAATGGGTGTCGGAACTAAATTGGTATGACGGAGTAGAGTATTCAAAAGAAGCAGAGCGAGGTTATGCGTTCAAAGAAGATTTATTCGTTCCGGGTTATTTCGAATTGTCAATTAAAAAAGGCGAAACTGTGATATTTTCTGCAGGAACAGAAGAGATGTCGTCGCGTAAATTAAAACGTTTGTTTGAAGATGAAAGAGAGAAACATATTGTGCGCGAAGATTTTTTGTCTTGTTTGAAAGTGTCGGCTGAGCAATTTTACAATAAATGTTCAGATGGCACATATTTATTGGCAGGATATCCATGGTTTACGTATCGAGCTCGCGACCAATTTATAGCTTTGCCCGGAGCAACATTGTATGCAGGTCAAGATAAGATGTTTGATGAGATTATGAGAAGGGGAGAGGTGGCTTTACGTGAGTTTATGAATGCTGAGCGTGCAACTACTCGTTTGGTTGAGGTTGATGCTCCAGACGTGTTGTTATGGGCAGTTTGGGCTATACAACAATATGCGTTAAAAGTGGGGATTGATGTTGCGGCAGAGCGATATGGTAATTTAGTTTATGACATAATTAATTATATTCGTCGCCAACAGCATCCAAATCTTATGGTACACGATAATGGATTGTTGTATACCAATGGCAAAGAGCGACCTGCAACATGGATGAATGCCGTAGAAAATGGATGGCCTATTACACCCCGTACAGGTTATGTGATTGAAATCAATGCTTTGTGGTATAATGCTCTTAAATTTGCAGCCGAATTGGCTACCGCACAAAATAATGAAAATCAAGCCGATTTGTTTGATTATCAAGCTGGGCTTTCGGGCAATTCTTTTATCGCTAAATTTTGGAATGGTACATATCTTTATGACTATGTAGATGGAGACTATTGTAATGTTGAAGTTCGCCCAAATATGTTATTTGCAGTTTCACTACCATATTCGGCATTAGATCGTAAACAACAAAAATCAGTAGTCGATATTGTTACCCGCGAATTGCTTACAGTAAAAGGTTTGCGTAGTATAAGTCCTAAGAGTGGTATGTATCGTCCAGAGTATATTGGTGGTGAATTAGAACGTGATCGTAACTATCATAATGGACCAATTTGGCCATGGACAACAGCTTCTTTTGTCGAAGCTTATCTTAAAGTGTACAAAATGAGTGGTTTGTCGTTCGTTATGCGTATGATGGCTGGTTTCGAGCCAGAAATGAAAGAACTTACATTAGGTTCTCTGTCTGAATTATATGATGGTAACCCTCCATTCCGTGGACATGGTGCAATGAGTTTTGCGATGTCAGTAGCCGAAATTTTGCGTGCATCATCTATTCTGCATAAAGCTCATTGTGAGATGCTTAATGCACGATAATTGTAAAAAATAAACGAGATAAGCAGATAAGTTTTCTTATTGGCTTCCTGTTACTAAAAAAATCTAATAAAATGAAAGCATTAATGTTTGGGTGGGAATTTCCACCGCATATTTTAGGGGGCTTAGGCACTGCAAGTTTTGGTCTTACTCGCGGTATGAGTATGCAACCTGATATGGATATCACTTTTGTCATACCAAAACCATGGGGTGATGAAGATCAATCCTTCCTTCGTATCGTTGGTGCCAACACAGTGCCAGTGGTATGGCGTGATGTAGATTGGGATTTTGTAAATAATCGTATAGGTTCGTTTTTGCACCCTGATACATATTATCATTTTCGTAATGGAATAAAATATGATTTTAATCGTATTGGTACTAATGATTTAGGTTGTATTCAGTTCTCTGGACGTTATCCAGATAACTTGTTAGAAGAGATAGGAAACTACGAAGCCGTAGCAAGTGTGTTGGCTCATTCTCTCGATTTCGATATTATTCACTCGCACGACTGGTTGACATATCCAGCTGGTATTTTTGCAAAACGCATTAGTGGCAAACCAATGGTTATTCATGTGCATGCAACTGATTATGACCGTAGTCGTGGTAATGTAAATCCTGATGTTTATCGAATTGAAAAAGAGGGAATGGATGCAGCAGACCATATCATTACAGTGTCTAATTTGACTCGTCGAACTGTTATAGAAAAATATCATCAAGATCCAGCAAAGGTGACTACGGTGCATAACGCAGTAGAACCGTTGGATTTTGTGGATGAATTGCATAAATCAGAAAGAAAAGAGAAAGTGATTACATTTTTGGGTCGTATCACAATGCAAAAGGGCCCAGAATATTTTGTTGAGGTGGCTGCGCGAGTGTTGGCATCAACTGATGGTGTGCGTTTTGTTATGGCTGGTAGTGGTGATATGATGGACAAAATGGTTCGCTTAGCAGCAAAGAAAGGTATTGCAGATAAATTTCATTTCACTGGTTTCTTAAAGGGACGTAACGTGTATGAAATGTTAGCTGAGAGTGATGTTTATATGATGCCATCGGTTTCAGAGCCATTTGGTATTTCGCCCCTCGAAGCGATGCAATGTGGTACACCAAGTATCATCTCTAAACAATCTGGATGTGCTGAAATTCTTGATCATGCAATTAAAACCGACTATTGGGATATTGATGCAATGGCCGATTATATTCATGCTATTGTGAAATATCCAGCTATGTATAAGTCATTGCGCGAAAATGGGTTGGCAGAAATAGATAAAATCCGTTGGGAATATGCAGGTCAAAAAGTTCGTGCAATCTACGATAAAGTATTAGGTAGATAATTAAAAAATAAAATAATTAACAATTAGCAGAGTAAGAGAGTTTCGTAACTCATTGCTCGCTACTAATAGTCTAGTATATATGAAAACAATAAATCTCTGTTTCCGTGTCCATCAAAGATACAATCTTAAACGTTATCGTTTCTTTGAAATAGGCAACGACCACTATTATTATGACGACTATGCAAATGAGTCGGCTATGGCTTCAGCTGTTGATCAATCGTATCTTGAAGCAAATCGTATGTTGCTTGATATGATTAAGAGTTCAAATGGTCGTTTTCGCGTTTCGTTCTCTATTTCAGGTCTTGCACTTGAACAATTTCAACAATATGCACCAGAGGTAATCGAAAGTTTCCAAGAATTGGCAAAAACGGGCAGTGTAGAATTCCTAGCAACACCTTATGGTCACTCATTGGCGGCACTCTACAATGACGATGAATTTGAAATGCAAGTTAAAATGCAATCTGACAAAATTCAAGAGTTGTTTGGTAAACGTCCTACAGTATTTGCCAACTCAGCGTTGCTTTTTAGCGATGATATCGCAGATAAAGTTTATCGTATGGGTTATAAAACTATTATGATAGAGGATGCAAAACACGTGATGGGGTGGAAAAGTTCGCACTATGTATATTCAAGTATTGCTAATCCAAAAGCAAAATTGCTTGTGCGTGATAGTAAATTGAGTGACGACATTAACTATCGTTTTTCACAATGGGGGTGGTGTGAATATCCGCTTACAGCAGAAAAATTCATCGATTGGGTTAACGCATCGCCAGTTGAAGAAGAGGTGTTCAATATCTTCTTGGGATATGAGGCACTCGGTCAATTAAATAGTCGTGAATCTGGTATCTTTGAATTCTTTAAAGCATTGCCATATCATGCAATCGAGAAGGGTATTACATTCTCAATACCATCAAAAATAGTTGATACATTCAAACCAGTAGATACACTTTCGGCGCTCTATCCAATGTCGTGGACCGACGAAGAGAAAGATATTAGCGCATGGTGCGGTAATGATCTTCAAAATGAGGCTTTGACTAAGTTGTATAATCTAGCAGAACGCGTACATTTGTGTTCTGATCCTTTGTTGAAAGTCGATTGGTTGCGTTTGCAAGACACTGCTCATTTCTTTTTTATGACAACAAAACACTACTCAAATGGTGTTATTTTAGCTCAAAATATTCCTTATGAATCGCCATACGAAGCATTTATGAATTATATGAACGTACTTAGCGACTTTATTGAAAGAGTGAATTCTCAATATCCGACAAGTATTGAAAATGAAGAGTTGAATGCTTTGTTGAAGACAATTTATAATCAAGGGCAAGAAATAGAAGAGTTGAAAGCTAAACTTAAAAAGACGAAAAAATGATATTTTTGCATAGATAAATGGCAAAAACACGAAAAATCGCCTCTATTACGAGGCGATTTTTTGTGTAATATATACTCTGTTTGATGCTTTTGGGGATGAAATAATAATCGTTTTAATAGTAGTGTTAAATTTTTAAATGCTTGATAATTAGAATAAAGAAAGATGAGAGTGAAAATATTTTGAAAAAATACAGTTTTTTGCTTGCTAATTTGTAAAAAAGTTGTACCTTTGCATCCGGTAAGTCCTACACGACCAGCTCCCTTTGAACTCCCCCAGGACTTGACCGTAGCAAGGGTAGGAGGTTGTAGCGGTGCGATGTAGGTAGCTTACCTTTTTATTATAAATTTGCCTCTTTAGCTCAGTTGGCCAGAGCACGTGATTTGTAATCTCGGGGTCGTTGGTTCGAATCCGACAAGAGGCTCAAGAAGAGAGTGATAAACAAGAAAGGGTTTATCATTATTTTTGAAATAAAAATTTGCCTCTTTAGCTCAGTTGGCCAGAGCACGTGATTTGTAATCTCGGGGTCGTTGGTTCGAATCCGACAAGAGGCTCAAGAAGAGAGTGATAAACAGAATGGTTTGTCACTCTTTTTTTTCTTAAATTGTTTGTAGTACGAAAAAAAATTATTACCTTTGTAAAATTTATTACATTAGGATATATGGGTACAGATATGAATCGTCATGCCATGAATTTTGGCGCAGTAATGGGGTTATTGTTTTCGATTAACTTCCTTGTAACCACAATAAAAAGTCTAGCTTTTTGTCAATATATATTTGTCGTTATTATCGTTTATGCGACATATAAATTTGCGGTGCATTGTCGTGAAAATGTGATGGAAGGCTATATTTCTTATGGTTCTGCATTATGGTATATTATGCAACTTTTTTTGTATGGATCTTTAATTTCAGCCATGGTGCGTTATTTATTCTATGCTTTTATAAAACCCGATTTCTTGCAAAATCAGTTAAACGAAACAATGCAAGTTTTGCAAGATACCTCGATGTCTGATATGATAAGTGGCGAGGTGTATCAGCAAACAATAGAGATGATGACACCGCTTAATATGGCACTTCAGTCAATATGGCTTAATCTTATTTTAGGTCTATTATTAGGTTTAGTGATAGCAGGAATCGTGAAAAAACAAAATATTTTTCAGCCTTAAATTATCCCCCAATTCTTAATTCTCAATTCAAAATTATGGATATATCAGTAATAGTACCTCTCTATAACGAGGCAGAATCATTGCCCGAGTTGTATGCTTGGATCGAACGTGTGATGAAAGAAAATAAATTTACCTATGAAGTTTTATTTATTAATGATGGTAGCACAGATGATTCTTGGAAAGTGATTCAAGATTTGAAATCTAAATCAGAAAACGTACGAGCAATTCGTTTCCGTCGTAACTATGGCAAATCGCCAGCATTGTTTTGTGGATTCGAACGTGCCGAAGGTGATGTTGTAATTACAATGGATGCTGATTTGCAAGATTCGCCAGATGAGATACCAGAGCTCTATCGTATGGTGATGGAGGATGGTTACGACCTTGTGTCTGGTTGGAAACAAAAACGTTACGATAATACATTCACAAAGAATATACCATCAAAAATTTATAATGCAACAGCTCGTCGCGTAACAGGTTTGAAACTTCACGATATGAATTGTGGCTTGAAGGCTTATCGTAAAGAGGTTATTAAAAATATTGAGGTTTATGGAGAAATGCACCGTTATATTCCATATTTAGCAAAGAACGCAGGTTATACAAATATTGGAGAGAAGGTTGTTATTCATCGCAAACGTCAATATGGCGTTTCTAAATTTGGATTAGAACGTTTTGTTAATGGTTATCTCGACTTATTTTCGCTCTATTTCCTCGATAAGTTTGGCAAACAACCAATGCACTTTTTTGGATTGTGGGGTAGTGTAATGTTTTTGATTGGTTTTATCGCAGTTATTGCAGTCGGTGCGCTTAAATTGATTGCTTTAGCTAAAGGTGTTCCTGCGCCACTTGTAACCGACACTCCATATTTCTATATTGCCCTTACAATGATGTTGTTGGGCACACAGATGTTCCTTTCTGGCTTTGTGGGCGAATTGGTTAGTCGCTCAAATGTAGAACGTAATAAATATCATATTGCAGAAGAATTTTAATTATGTTTTTTGAAATACTATTATCATCTATCCTATCTGCGTTAATTGTGTTTGGTGGAGTTTATTTTTTAATGAATAGATTCTTTCTAAACGAAAAAGAACGACGTGTGTATGAATGGCGTAAGCAAAATAGTGATATTGTTTTACCTATCAGATTACGCGCTTATGAGCGAATAGTCTTGTTTTTGTCACGCATCGAACCTAAATCTTTGTTGTTGCGATTCGACTTTGCAGGAATGACAGTTTTGCAACTACAGCAAATGCTTCTACAAGCCGTGCGCGATGAGTATGACCATAATGTGTCGCAACAAATCTATATTAGTCGTGAGGCCTGGGCATTGGTTGTTAATGCACGAGAGAATCTCACTCAACTTATCAATACTTGTGCATCCCAACTCTCACCTCAATCAGATGCTATGGAGTTAGCCAATTTACTATTGGTGGCTTATGCATCAAATACCAACTCCCCAATTGATTTGGCAATTGATTATATCAAAAACGAATTGAAACAATATTGATGCGACGTTGTTGGATTTACATATTATTTCTTGCTTTAGTCTCTTGTTCTTCAGGAGATGCATGTTTGCGTGATCTTAAGTTTTCGTTGAAGGCCGAAATATATCGAATGGTTTTCGACTCTTCTATCGAGCAATTTGTTCCCGAAAAATATCCTATTATTGTCGATTTACATGGGGTAGGTGTAGATTCTCTTATTTATGATTCAGTTAAGACATCAACACTCAATATACCCTTGCAAAAATTAGACACAATTTCTTCATTTGTGTTGACAACTACAACTGAATTAGATAGTAATTTTGTAACAACAGTCGATACAATAGATTTTTATCATATCAACAACGAAGATTTTATTTCGCTTGAGTGTGGTTGTATTGTTACTAACACGTTAGTAGGTGTTGCACAAACAACAAATCGTATAGATTCTATTGTTGTAGTTTCTCCTGATGTTAATCTTCAGTCCAATAATAATATCAAAATATATTTAAATCAACGATGAAATTCCGTACTTTGATATTATTGTTGTTTGTATTTATAAGCACAACGGTTGTCGCTCAATTTTCAGGAATGGGTGGTATGAGTCGTTCTTCAGCAACAACAGAAGAGCATCACGACTCACCCAAAATAAAACAATTCAGAGGTGATGTATTTCGTGGGTTGTCTGTTCATGCCGATGTCGCTTCGCCTATCGTTTCATTAATAGGTGGATACGCGCGTTCTTACGAAGTGCAATTAGACGTAAATCTTTATCGCCGTTTGTTTCCAATATTTGAGATAGGATATGCAACAGCCAATAAAGAAGCTATGTCAGGAATAGTTTATAACACCAAAGCTCCTTTTTTTAGACTTGGACTTAATTATAATTTATTAAAACCATTTGGAGATGACGACAAATCTCGTTCTGTCCAATGTTATCCTTTTGTAGGAGTGAGATATGCAATGTCACCTACTTTATACAATATATCAAATATAGTAGTTGATGACCCATATTGGGGAACGTCACATGTTCGTGATTTTCATGATGTCGATTATGTAGGATGGGTCGAGGTTGTAGGAGGTGTTCGAGTCGATCTTTTTAAAGGTCTAACTCTTGGTTGGTCTATTCGTTTAAAAACTTTGTTACATACATCAGCATCCAACAAAGCCTATGTTTGGTACGTGCCAGGATATGGTAAAACTTCAAATATGGGTGTAATGTTCAATTATACAATAGGTTATACATTCTATTGCGGAAAAGATACAAAATGAAAAAGTTATTATTAGCAATTCTTATTTTGTGTGCTCACCTTATGTTTGCTCAGAACAAACATGAGATGCGCGCAGCTTGGGTAGCAACAGTGGCTAATATTGATTGGCCTAAACGCGGTTGTTTCGACACCGACTCGCAAAAAATGCAGATGATTGAAATTCTTGATAGCCTAAAATCTTTGAATTTCAATGCTATAGTTTTTCAAATACGACCAACGGCCGATGCTTTATATCAATCTGATTTAGAGCCTTGGTCGTTATTTTTAACAGGCAAACAAGGTACAGCCCCCGACCCTTTCTATGATCCATTAGAATTTACAATTGCCGAGGCTCATCGTCGTCAAATCGAAGTGCACGTTTGGCTCAACCCATATCGAGTACTCAATGTCGATAATATTTCTTTATTATCCGAAAATCACCTATATCATAAAAAACCAGAACTATTTGTCAAATATGGTAAACAATATTATTTCAATCCAGGATTAGACAAAACACGTAAATTCCTAAATAAAGTAGTTGCCGATGTAGTTACTCGTTACGATATTGATGCCATACATTTTGATGATTACTTCTATCCATACAGAGTTGCAGGAGAAGAATTTCCCGACGATAAAACATTCGAGCAACATCCTCGTGGATTTAAAAATAAAGACGATTGGCGTCGTAACAACGTCAACCTCATAATTCAAGAATTAAATAAAACAATAAAAAAAATAAAACCTTGGGTCGAATTTGGTATCAGCCCATTTGGTGTATGGCGTAACGCAGACAAAGATATTAATGGTAGTGCAACTCAAGCAGGATGTACCAACTACGACGACCTTTATGCCGATGTACGTTTATGGTTAGAAAAAGGTTGGATCGATTACGTCGTACCTCAACTCTATTGGGAAATTGGAAAAAAAGTAGCCGACTACGAAGTATTAGTTAAATGGTGGAGCGACAATAGCTTTGGTCGTAACCTCTACATAGGTCTTTCAGCATCAACATTAGGTCACGGAAAAGTCGAAGCTTGGAAACGTCCAAACGAACTTTGTCGCCAATTAGCTATGAATGAGAAACATCCTGCAACAAGTGGTGCAGTATTCTTCTCTTGTAAAGGCCTATTACGCAATGCACAAGGTCTCTGTGATAGTCTTCAACAAACCTATTACAAATATCCAGCCCTCAATCCCGAAAATCGTAACCTAAAAGGAAACGCTTCGGCTGCTCCACGCAACCTTCGTATCGAAAACAATAAACTTCGTTGGGATGCTGTCGAAGATGATGGAGGATATCAAATTGCCTACTATGTTGTATATATGTTCGATGCATCAACAAGCGAAATAAACACCGAAGAACCAGCAAATATATTAACAAAAACTTCTAATACCGAAATAGATTTAACCCAAATCAACAACAAAGGATTCAAAAAAGTCAATTTTGTCGTAACATCAGTCAATCGTTTCCGTCAAGAAAGTACCGTAGTCGATCAAGTTACATATGTTTATTAAATTAAATAACACAACAACCATTTGTATATCTTTTAATTAAATAAAATAAAATATGAAATTCCTCGCAATAATACCTGCTCGTTATGCCTCAACTCGTTTCCCAGCAAAACCATTAGCAATATTAGGAGGAAAACCCGTAATTCAACATGTCTACGAGCGAGTATCCAATATATTAGACGCTATAGTAGCTACAGACGACCAACGCATCTATGATACAGTTATTAAATTTGGAGGTAGAGTAGTAATGACATCTACCGAACATCGAACTGGTACTGATCGTTGTCTCGAAGCCTATAATAATTTCGGCCTCGAAGCCGATGTTATTGTCAACGTACAAGGCGACGAACCATTTATTGCCAAAGAGCAAATTAGCGCACTAATGCAGTGCTTCGACAATCAACAAACCGACATTGCCACACTAATCAAACCATTCTCTGCCGATACAACATACGAAACACTATCGAATCCCAATACACCCAAAGTAATTACAAACCCACAAGGACAAGCCTTATATTTTTCACGTAGCGTAATACCATATCTCAGAGGTGTAGAAAAAGACGATTGGGCATCTACTCAAACCTATTACAAGCATATCGGAATCTATGCCTATCGAGTTGACGTGCTACGCAAAATAACACAAATGACACAAACACCACTCGAACTCGCCGAATCTCTCGAGCAACTCCGCTGGCTCGAAAACGGACTGACTATTCAAACTGCCATCACCCATATCGAAACCATCGGAATCGACACCCCAGACGACCTACAAAAAGCCGAAAAATATCTTCAAAATATTTAAAACAAAAACACCCACTCTCAGTGTGTGTTATGAACTCGGAAATATTAAATTTTAAGCATACTACAAGCAACCTTCACCATACCTTCTTCATAGGATAACCCTACCCGCACCAAACCCTAAAAATACACACTCTCATTGTGTGTCCATCTAAAATATAACAACTAAAAATATAACAATTATGAAATTCAAACGCATCCTACTCAAACTTAGCGGCGAATCGCTAATGGGCAACAAACAACACGGCATCGACGATCAACGCCTCTCTGAATATGCCGAACAAATAGCAGAAATCACACGTATGGGAATTCAAGTTGGAATAGTTATTGGTGGTGGCAATATTTTCCGCGGTCTTAGTGGTGCAGGTCGTGGTTTCGACCGCATTAAAGGCGATCAAATGGGTATGCTTGCAACCGTCATTAATTCCCTAGCCCTCAGTTCTGCCCTTGAAACAAAAGGAGTTAAAGCTCGCGTTCTCACCGCTGTGCGCATGGAACCAATAGGCGAATTCTATACTCGCGACAAAGCCGTCGAAGCTCTCGAACGTGGCGAAGTAGCCATCTTCTCAGCCGGCACAGGCAACCCATATTTCACAACCGACACAGGTTCATCTCTTCGCGGTATCGAAATCAAAGCCGACGTAATGCTTAAAGGTACACGTGTCGATGGCATTTACACAGCCGACCCCGAAAAAGATCCAACAGCAACCAAATTCGATGAAATTACTTACGACGAAATCTATAATCGTGGACTCAAAGTTATGGACCTCACTGCCACAACAATGTGTAAAGAAAACAACCTCCCAATCATCGTTTTCGACATGGACACAGTAGGTAACCTAGTTAAAGTCGTATCTGGCGAAAAAATCGGAACATACGTACATAACTGAACCCCTTTAAATAAAGTCAAGTAAGTCATTATTGATGCAATATTTTCAAAAAAAACGAAAAAAAATATCAATAATTTTATGTTTTTGCTTTCAAAAAATATAAATAACAATAAATTAAAAGGCGTAACTATGTGTGGTTGCGCCTTTTAATTTGTTGATATATCGAAAGTTGAGAATGTTGATGATTTGCAGATAAAAAATAATAAAAAAAATTGGTTAATTCATAAAATATGCGTAACTTTGCATATTGTGTGTAATATTGTATTATGCACATAAAGTCCGTACACATTATTTATAATTAACTATAGTTTATAAACCTTAAACAACAAGTGAGATTATGTTAAAGAAAATCTATGGCTTGGCACTAATGCTTGTGATGTTGTTCGTTTCGACAACTGCAATGGCACAAAGTGTAACAGTTACTGGTAACGTAACAGATCAAACAGGTGAAGTTGTTATTGGTGCAAGTATCCTCGAAAAAGGTACAACCAATGGTACAATCACCGACTTCGATGGTAATTTTTCCATCTCAGTTGACGCCAATGCTACTTTGGTAATCAGTTATGTTGGTTATCAGACTCAAGAAGTAGCTATCAAAGGCAAAAAATCTATTAATGTAGTTATGGCCGACGACACACAACTACTTCAAGAAGTTGTAGCTGTTGGTTATGGTACTCAAACTAAAAAAGAAATTACAGGTTCGGTTTCTTCTGTGAAAGCTGAATCTTTCAACAAAGGTGTATCTGCCAACCCTATGGGTCTTATCCAAGGTAAAGTTGCTGGTCTTACTATCATCAAAAATGGTGGTGACGACCCTGCTCAAAACTCTTACAACGTTCAACTTCGTGGTGT
>JAZRCE010000034.1:0-4903 GCA_045635445.1 Candidatus Aphodosoma sp. | reverse complement strand
AATAGGGTAGATAGGTTTTTTGCAAGTCTTCATCTTTTCGTCGAGCACGCGGTAAGGTTCCCAGTTAGGGAAAAGACCTGGGCTACCAAAGATGACAGCCATAGCGTCGATATTGTCGAAGTCGTTTTCGCAAGCGTCGATTATGTGACCAAGTTGCTCGGCTGTACCAGTAGCGAGGAAGTCGATAGGGTTAGCTACCGATGAGCCAGGGAATAATTTAGTGAGCAATTCTTCAGCTTTAGGTCCAGAGATATGAGGCACTTCGAGACCATTGTTTGACAATGTGTCAGTAAGCATAACTGCAGGTCCACCAGCGTGGGTGATGATAGCTACGTTTTTGCCTTTCATCTCAGGGTGCATGAATACAGAGCATACATTCACGAGTTCGAGTCGATTGCTACAACGCACGATGCCAGCTTTGCGGAAGAGAGCGTCTACTGCTACGTCAGAAGTAGCGAGGGCACCAGTGTGAGAAGAAGCAGCACGGCTACCTGCAGATGAAGAACCTGATTTGATAGCAGCGATTTTGCAACCTTTGCGGATAAGAGAAGAGGCATGTTTGAGCAATTTTTGTGGATTGCGCACGCTCTCCATATAGATCATTTTAACGAAAGAAGATTCTCCTTCTACGTATGTTTCGTCCCAGTATTCGAGAACCTCTTCGATACCAACTTGAGCAGAGTTACCTACAGCCCAAACAGAGTTGAATTGGAGACCGTTAGTGATACCAATCTCTTTGATAAACACAGCAGTAGCACCTGAACCAGTAACGAAGTCGACGCCACGTGGGTTGAGTTGTGGAATTGGAGCATCGAAAGCACCTGTATAGTTAACATTCAAGAAACCAGTACAGTTAGGGCCGATGAGTGAGCCACCTACGTTGTCGATAATTTCTACGATTTTGCGTTCGATTTCGGCACCTTCGTGGTTTTCTTCAGAGAAACCAGCAGAGATGATAACAAAGCCACGGCAACCTTTTTCGTTAGCAAGTACGTCAACTGTATGTAAGCAATATTTAGATGCGATACCCATAAGGGCACAATCTACTTGAGGGAGGTCTTCTACCTTAGCATGGCATTTGATGCCTTGGATTTCGGCTTCTTTAGGGTTAACTACATAGATTTGACCTTTGAATTGGCTGTCGAGGAGGTTTTTGAGAAGTTTACCACCTGGTTTTTGAACATCGTTTGAAGCACCAACTACAACGATGCTTTGCGGATTGAGAAGTTTTTCTGAAATCATAATATTAGATTATTAGTAGCGAGTAGCGAGTAGCAAGATGATTAGTACTCGGTTTTCGCCTCGTTATTATTAAAATTTTCTTTCTTCGTATTTTTCGATTGCATCGCGCCATTCTTGTGAGATTGGAATGGTGATGTTGTGGTCGAAGTCAAAACCTACCATTGTGGTAGAACCTTTGCATTTGATGCGGCTTGTGCGTAGGTCGACTATTTGTTGTTCGAGAATTAGACTTTTAGTACCAATATGTGATACGCCAGTTTCGACTGCGATGCGGTCGGTGAGGAATATAGGTTCTATAAAATCAACCTCTACGTGAGCTACTACGATATCGACTTTTTGTGAGAAGAAGTTGTCGTTGCCACGTACGGCTGCGAAATATTCGCTTTTGCCTAGATCGTAGAAGCTGAAATATGTTGAGTTGTTTACATGCCCGAGAGCATCTGTATCATTAAATCTAAGTTGTACTGGAACTGAATGTTTCATATTTGAATTGAGAATTATTCGCTTTGTTCATCCTTATTGTTTTCTATTTCTTTGTATTCGAGTGTGCGGAAGAATGAGAAGTGTACGTTGCCGTAGTTGCGATGATTGACGAAGTTTGGGTGGTCGGCGAATGATGTTTTGACGCCATGTTCAACGATTAGAAGTCCGTCGGTGTTGAGGTGGTTGTGTTTGAATACCAAGTCGGGTATGTCTGTTATATTCTCGAGTTGGTATGGTGGATCGGCAAAGATGAAGTCGAAAGATGTTTGAGTAGAGGTGAGATAGCGAAAAACATCTTGTCGCATTACGCGAATATTGTTTATTTTAAGATCGGCGCACATCTTTCGTATATAGCTAATGTGTTTTTCGCTCATTTCGATGGCGGTGATATGGAGTGCGTCGCGCGAAGCAAGTTCGTAGCTGATAGAGCCTGTGCCAGAGAAGAGGTCGAGGGCAGTGATACCTTCGATATCCATTTCGTTGTTAATAAGGTTGAATAGTGACTCTTTGGCAAAGTCGGTAGTTGGTCTGGCTGTGATATTGCTTGGTGGGTCGAAACGGCGACCTTTGAAGCGTCCGCTGATTATACGCATAATTAACTAATTCATAATGCATAATTCATAATTCATAATTAAAAAAGAAAATCTAATTTAATTGTATTATGAATTTTGTTTTAATTATATTTGATTTGTTTGTAGACTGAAGAGAGGGGCATATTGGTTGGGTAGTTCGGCGTTCCAATTTAGAGGTTTTGGGGTGTTGATGTGTCGGATGTAGTCGGTTAGGAAGGGGATTGGGTTTATGTAAAGGGTGTTGCCCATTATGTTTAGCTCTGTCTCTTCTTGTGAGAGGTTTAGTTGTTGGTAGCAAGCGAGGATGTAGTATGCTGCATCGTTGTTGGATGTGATGGGGTAGGTGTTAGCGAGGTGTAGTTTATGGTTGTGAATAATAACGATGTTTATGTGTTGTGATGTTATTTCAGCCCAAATAGAGTTTTGTGCGGGAGAGTTTAGAGCCATAGAGGCGAGTATTTCTATTTCGTGGTGTTTGATGATGGTTGGTTTATTGGGCAATGTCCATTGATTGGTATAACTTACGATGATAGTATCTTCGTTTATTGGGTTAACAATGTTTTTTGCTCTGAGTTGTAGATTTTTTTCTATAGGAAGAAATGTAGAATAGTTATTGTTGGTAATTAATGATTTTGGAACTATAATGAAAGGTCCGTAACCTATGTAGGTAATAGATTGATAGTTGAGTTTTAGTAGAGTGTCGTTAGATAGTAGAGAAGGTGTTGTATGTTCTGATGTTATATATTTAATTGCAATACACTCATTATTAGTGTTTTTTATACAAAAATAATATCCATCAGGTTGCTGCCTAATGGATATATTATATGTATCAGATAGATTAGCAGCGAAAGAGGTTGCTATAAAGTCGAAAGGTTTATTTATTTTATTACTATTCACTACGATCATTATAATCAGTGATACTCGGTTTTTGTTTGATTTAAATAGAAAAAGATAAAATGGAGTTTATCTATTGTATGCATTGACCCAATTTGTCAAACATAAATAAATTTGTGTTTGCCAAATTGGGTCAACGGCATTTAATTTTATTTTTTTTATTTATGTAAATTAGCTCGTTGTGAGAATTATTCCCAGTTACCTGCATTGTTATTAGGTTCTACAATAGACCCAATTTTTAGACCGCAGAAACGTTCCATTTTTGTTTTTTGATCTTTGAGGTTGATAAGTTGTTGATGGTTGAGGTCTGAAAGATATGTATCGTAGTGAGCAGATACTTCGAATAATGGGGTTGGAAGACCAGATTTTTCACTTACGTAAGTGATAGTATCAAATTGGAATTTGGTGTTATTAGAATGAGGTATAATAACAAGGTCTTTAATTTGTTCGATAGTGTATTCTTTTAAGAGGGTTTCGTGAACACTTACAAAAGTAGTGTCGCGACGGAAATTTTCTAGACCATTTGCAATAATTTCTTTTTTGTTACCTTTTTTGATGATGGCAAGAGCTTTTTGTTCGTTGAGACCATTTTTAAGTTGGTCGTCTGTAAGTACACCTTCTTTGAGAACGACAGGAAGTTTACCTTCAAGGATAAATTGGATTAAAGAGTCTGGATTAGCGCAGAAATGGCCGTGTGTTTTTTGGTATTCGACCTGAACTTTGCGGATGTCAATAAGTTTTTTGATGATGATTTGTTCGCGTTTAGCTTGTTCGTTTTCAAACTCAATAGGAGTTGTAATACTTGTTACGCATAAGTAACACATTGCACAGCAGGCAATTACCAAAAGGATACGAGATAGTAATTTCATATTTTTTTGACTATTAATAGCGAGTGATGAGTTGTTGTTTTCATTTTAACTCGCTTAAGTTTATTATTATTTCATAAAACGATGCAAATATACAAAAAATAATTGAAATAGAAATGTTATTTTTATTATTTTTTCTTTTATTGTGTAAGTTGTTGATTACGTAGTTTTTAATTGTTTTATTCGTTGAGAATGGCTATACCTTGACGAATGATATTGAAATCGTCGTTTGTACAATCGACTACGGTTGATACTTCAGTATTTCCGATGCCTCCGTCGATTACGAGATCGACTAATGCACCATATTTTTCTTCGATGAGTTCGGGGTCGGTTTCGTATTCAATTTCGGTGTTCATATCGCGGAAAGATGTGGTAAGTATTGGATTACCAAGGTTTTCTACGATTGTGCGCACGATGTTGCGGTTGGGGATGCGAATGCCTACGGTTTTGCGTTCTTTGATTAAGCGAGGCAGTTTGTTGTTGCCATTTAAGATGAATGTGAATGCCCCTGGAGTGTTTTGACGTATGAGTTTGAATGTGTCATTGTCCATTTTGGTGTATTCGCTGATGTCGCTTAACGAAGAGCACATAACTGAAAATTGCGCTTTGTGAGGGTCAATACCTTTTATTTTGCATATTTTTTCGATTGCGCGGGCTTGAAAAATATCGCAACCAAGGGCATATACCGTGTCGGTAGGGTAGACAATTACTCCACCATTGCGCAAAACCTCTACTATTTTGTTGATAGTATTTTGGTTAGGGTTTTCGTCGTAGAGTTTAATCATATTTATTAAAAAGACAGAAGAACAAAATAACATAAAAATTTATTATTTTTGTTTTTATGTT
>JAZRCE010000033.1:0-22203 GCA_045635445.1 Candidatus Aphodosoma sp. | reverse complement strand
GATATCACTCGTATCTTCTGCGGTTTGAACGACGTTCGCAACATCGCTGCTTCTATTAAATGGGCTAAAGCTGCTGGTATGACTGCTCAAGCTACTATGTGTATCACTCACTCTCAAGTACACAATGCTGAGTATTATATCAATATGGCTGAACAACTTATCGCTGAAGGCGCTCAAGAAATCTGCTTGAAAGATATGGCTGGTATCGGTCGTCCTACAGTGCTCGGTCAAATCGTTAAATCTATCAAAACTAACCACCCTGATATCATCGTTCAATATCACGGTCACACTGGTCCTGGTTTCTCTGTTGCTTCTATGCTCGAAATCGCTAAAGCTGGTGGTGATGTATTTGACGTTGCTATGGAACCACTTTCTTGGGGTATGGTTCACCCTGACGTTATCACTATCCGTGAAATGTTCAAAGAAGCTGGCTTCAACGTACCAGAAATCAACATGAAAGCTTATATGGAAGCTCGCCGCTTGACTCAAAGCTATATGGACGACTTCCTCGGTTACTTCATCGACCCTCGTAACCGCTTCATGTCTTCTCTTCTCGTTGGTTGCGGTCTCCCTGGTGGTATGATGGGTTCTTTGATGGCCGACCTTAAAGGTGTGCATGCTGCTATCAATTCTAACCTCAAAGCTCAAGGCAAAGCAGAATTGAACGAAGACGAACTCCTCGTTCAACTCTTCGACGAAGTGAAATATATTTGGCCTAAACTTGGTAACCCACCTTTGGTTACTCCTTTCTCTCAATATGTTAAAAACGTTGCATTGATGAACGTATTCGCTATGAGTCGCGGTGGCGAACGTTGGTCTATGATCGATGCTAACACTTGGGATATGATTCTTGGTAAAGCTGGTCGCCTCCCTGGTAAACTTGATCCAGAAATCATCGAACTCGCTAAATCTAAAAACCTCGAATTCTTCGAAGGCAACCCTCAAGACAACTATCCTAACGTATTGCCTCAATACATTAAAGAAATGGAAGAACTCGGTTGGGACCGTGGTCAAGACGATGAAGAACTCTTCGAATTTGCAATGCACGACAAACAATATCGCGAATTTAAATCAGGCGAAGCTAAACGTCGTTTCAATAAAGAGTTGGAAGAAAAAATCGCTGCTAAAATGCAAGGTTCAGCAGGTGCTAAAGTTGATGCTCAAAAACTTCTCCACCCTAATGCAGAACCACTTAAAGCTCCTGTTGCAGGTCGCGTATTGTGGGAACTCTCAGCTCGTACTAACATTGCTCCTGCTAAAGGCAAAAAATTCAAACAAGGCGAATTCTTGTGCGGTCTTCAAACTAATCACGGTATCGAAGAAATCACAGCTCCATTCGATGGTGTATTCGTAGAAGTGAAAAAACAACAAGGTCAAAATGTTGAACTTGGTGGCGCAATCGCTATTATCGATAAATAATTTAATCGAAAAATATTTTAAAAGAGACGCACAATTTGCGTCTCTTTTTTTTCTATTTTTATGATATTTTTATGCACTTTTATTTTGTTTTCTATGAAAAATTTGTTACCTTTGCATAGTTTTGACAAATAGCAATTAAAAATTTTTTCTAACATAAAAAACGATATTTTATGAATTTATTATTTACTTTAATTCAGCGTATTACTACTTTGGTAGTGGTGCTTGTTGTAGCTTTTAGTGCAAATGCTGCCGATCGTACTTTTGCAACTCTTGCCGAAATGAATGCCGATGCTACTTTGGCTGAAAACGACAAAGTGACAATTCAAGGTGACCTTGTGGTTGAATATATTGTTAGCTCAACTTTCGTGCTTCGTGATAAGGATGGTACTGCAACTTGCGTTAATTACAATTATTATTTTAACGAACTGCAAAAAAATAGAGTATTGTTGGATATGGCTCCTGTTAAACCTGGTGATGTATTCAAAAATTATACAGCAGTTGTAAATTATTCTAATGATCTACTTCAACTCAATCCAGATCTTAATGAAAATACAGGTGTCTTTAATGGTTTTACAGAAGAACCTTCAACTACTGATTATACAGCTAATACAACAAAAGTTACTGTTCGTCAATTGCTTGATACTCCAGAAGAATATTTTGGTAAGGTTGTTTCTTTGGATAATGTTACAACATTCAGCAAAGGATTCAACTATTATTTAGTACAAGGAACCGATACTTTGAAGAATTTCCGTATCTATGGTTTGGATACATATCCATCTTCTCTTGTTATAAATAAAGCTCTTTGTTCTAAACAATATGATGGTTCTTGCAAGTTGGAATTGACTATCGATGATTATTTCGTACAAGCTTTCACCGAAATCAAAGCCGTAAAGTCTTCTGGTAAAACAGAAAATCTTCCTTTGGATCTTACTGCTCAAGTTGTTAAGAAAGAAACATATAATGGTAAAACTTATATCTCTATTAAAGATGGAGCTGGCAGATATTTAGTAAATTACTCAGGAATTCGAGTTTTATTGAATGCCGAAAATGAAAATGATAAAAATATAAAAATTGGTGATATAATCAATTTAAAGGCTAAAAATGCAAAATTAGATCTCTTCAATAAAACAGTTAAAGCAACTACTCTTTCTTTGTTGACTGTTGAAGAACATGAAATAACAATTCTTAGCAATGAAGAAATTAATTATTTGCCAATTGCTCCAGAGGAGATTTCAATGTTGAACTATTATGAATGTCTACCAGTGATTGTTGATGGTTTTGTTACTACATCAGGAACTCCAACCGATGAGCAAAAAGCACACAATATCTCTCCTGCCGTAGTAGAGTCTAATTATGGCGAAACCTACAATGTTTTACTTGATGTTACTTATATGCCTAAAACAGGGTCTAGATTTGTTGTTTCTGGTGTACTCGATATTCCTTTGTGGATGGGATCTTCTAATAAAACCACTATAGTCCCAACTTCTGAAAAGTCGTTTATGGCAACTGAGTATGAATTTGATAATATTGCCGAAATGGTCGAATTTGGTCAACCTATTACGTCTATTGTTCATTTCCGTATTAATAGTGCTATGACAATAACTGGTATCGACTCTATTAGTCCTGTTGGTGATGAAGATCCAGTTCAACATGTTGTTTTTGTTACCGACCAAACTGGTTCTTTGATGTTGAATGGCTTTGTGCCTTATAGAGTTGGCGAAGCTATTACAGCTGTAGGTGGTTATTATTCTGAATATACTCCATCTTCTGTTTCGAATGAAGGAATTATGAATTTTGGTGTTGCAAGATACTTGCGTCTTGATACTTTGGGTGTGCGTCGCACTCAAACTACAAATATTGAACCTGTTGAGGTTACTATTGCCCAACTACTTGAGGGCGAAGAGTATGTTTCTAAACTCGTTAAATTAACTAATTTTACTTATAAAGAAGTAGAAGAATTTGTTCAAGACGAAACAGTAAGACGTTATTTTATATATCAAGGATCTGACTCAATCGCAGTTGCTACTTCTTTTGCAAATCAAGAGGATAAAACTACTTTAGTTGGTAATTTCTATTTAAATGGTTTCTATACACAAGTGATACCTTATGATTTCGAAAAAGCAACTAGTGTGAAGGTTGATAATATTGAAATTGATAACAAACTATTTGTTCAAAACAATACTTTATATGCTATTGGAGCCGAAATAGAGGTTTACGATATTACTGGTCGTCTATTAGCTAATGGTGCTAATTCTGTAGTTTTAGATAATATTAGTGTTTCTGCTGTACTTATTGTTAAAACAAGTTATGATGGAACCTCATTTGTTACTAAAGTGGTAAATCGTTAATTTGTTGATTGTCTTATAATAAAAGGCCTTGAGTTGTATGCTTGAGGTCTTTTTACTAAAATATAATTTATGAGAGAGTTGATTCCTGAAAAGTGGCGTAGTCTTTTAAATGATGAATTCGAAAAAGATTATTTTAAACAATTATGTGCTAATGTTGAGCATGCATATGCCTCTACAGTAGTTTATCCTAAGCGAGAAAATCTTTTTCGTGCCTTAGAAATGTGTGCTCCAGAGGATATTCGTGTTGTTATTCTTGGGCAAGATCCTTATCACGAGCCAGGCCAAGCGCATGGGTTAGCGTTTTCTGTACCAGATGCTTGCAAAATGCCAGGTTCGCTTAATCATATATTTCAAGAAGTAGCTTTGGAGTTTCAAACAGAACCTCTGCTTGGCAATAATCTCGAGCGTTGGGCTTGTCAAGGAGTTTTGCTTCTGAATGCTACTTTGACTGTTGAGGCTGGTAAGGCGGCAAGTCACGAATCTCTTGGATGGCAACAATTTACCGATGCTATTATCGCTTTACTTAGCGAGAGATATGAGCACATTGTCTTTATGCTTTGGGGGAAGAGTGCAGCAGAGAAGTCTAAATTGATTGATTCTATAAAACATAAGATTTATCAATCAACTCATCCTTCAGGACTTTCTTGGGGCAAAACTTCTAATCATACAAAAATGTTAGGTCGTGCTTTTGCTGTAAAAGCTAATGGTGATTTACTTCCTCATGATGTCGTTTTTGCCTATAAGGGATTCGGTCGTTTGCGCGATGATTCTTTTTGGGGTTCGATGCAATTTAGAGCAGCAAATAACTATTTGAGGTCAAACGGAAAAAATCCAATTGATTGGCGATAAAAATATTGTAGTTTTAAAATAAAAATATTAACTTTGTTGAAAATTGTATTATTATGAATATAGGTGAAAAAATGCCTGATTATTTAGGCTTAGATCAAAATGGAAAAGAAATAAAAGCGGTGGATTTGAAAGGACAAAAGGTTGTTCTTTATTTCTATCCTAAAGATATGACTTCGGGGTGTACAGCTCAAGCTTGTAGCCTTCGCGATGGTTATGAAGAGTTGCGTGCTCAGGGCTATCGTGTGATTGGGGTAAGCGTTGATGATGCAAAGCGTCATTTGAAATTTATTGAAAAAAATGAATTGCCATTTGATCTAATTGCAGATACAGAGCACACTTTGGTAGAGACTTTCGGAGTTTGGGCAGAGAAAAAGATGTGTGGTAGAACTTATATGGGTACGTTGCGTACAACTTTTATCTTCAATGAAGAGGGTATCCTAGAGCGTATCATCACACCTAAACAAGTGAAAACAGCTAATCATGCAGAACAAATTTTAAATAAATAATATATTATGGCAGAACAAATTGAAAAGAAAGCACCTTCAGCTGATAAATTGAAGGCATTGCAACTTGCTATGGAGAAGATCGAGAAGGAACATGGCAAAGGTACGATTATGAAAATGGGCGAAGAAAAAGTCGAAGATATTAGTGTTATTCCAACAGGTTCTTTGGGTTTGAATCTTGCTCTTGGTGTTGGCGGTTATCCTCGTGGTCGTATTATCGAAATTTATGGTCCAGAATCATCTGGTAAAACTACTTTGGCTATTCATGCTATTGCCGAAGCTCAAAAGGCTGGTGGTATTGCTGCCTTTATTGATGCTGAACATGCATTCGACCGTTTCTATGCCGAAAAACTTGGTGTAGATATTGACAATCTTCTTATCTCTCAACCTGATAGTGGTGAGCAAGCTCTTGAAGTGGCAGACCAACTTATCCGTTCTTCTGCTATTGATATTATCGTGATCGACTCCGTGGCGGCTCTTACTCCAAAAGCCGAACTCGAAGGCGATATGGGCGAAAATAAGGTTGGTTTGCAAGCTCGTTTGATGAGCCAAGCTTTGCGTAAATTGACTGCTAGTATCAATAAAACCAATACTACTTGTATTTTCATTAACCAATTGCGCGAAAAGATTGGTGTTATGTTTGGTACACCTGAAACTACTACTGGTGGTAATGCGTTGAAATTCTATGCTTCTGTTCGTATCGATATTCGTAAGTCTTCTTCAATTAAAGATGGCGATAATGTTTTGGGTAGTCAAACTAAAGTGAAAGTGGTTAAAAATAAAGTTGCGCCTCCTTTCCGTAAAGCTGAGTTTGATATTATGTTTGGCGAAGGTATCTCTTTGGCTGGCGAAATTATCGACCTCGGTGTTGAAGCTGGTGTTATTAAGAAAGCTGGTGCTTGGTTTAGTTATAATGATACTAAACTTGGTCAAGGTCGCGATGCTGCTAAACGTTTGATTCAAGATAACCCTGAGCTTCTTGAAGAACTTCAAGAAAAGATTATGGAGGCTCTTAAGAGTGATAAATAATAATTGTTTTGTTTGTCAATGAAAATATTGTTTATCTGTCTGGGAAATATATGCCGTAGTCCGATAGCAGAAACGATAATGAATAAAATGCTTGAAGAGCGGGGGCTCTCCAAGCATTTTGTTATTGATTCGGCAGGTCTTGAAGCATATCACGAAGGGGAGCGTGCCGATGCCCGTATGCGTGCACACGCTGCTCGTCGTGGATATAATATTACGCATATTTCGCGCCCTATGCGTCGTGATGATTGGGATAAGTGGGATATGATTGTTTGTATGGATGCTCAGAATAGGAGAGCGTTGAGCAATCGTGCTCCTTCGGCAGAGTATTTCAAAAAGGTTACTTTAGCAACCAATTATTGCGATAAATATTGTCTTGCCGATTGTGTGCCTGATCCCTATTATGGAGGAGAGGAGGGGTTTGAATATGTGATAGATTTGTTGGAAGATGCTTGTGCGGGTTTGATAGATAGTCTAACTTTTATAAAAACTTAATATTTATTGAGAAGGTGACAGACATGACTTTTGTATCTCAATACACAGACAAACTCTTCATTCGCACATTAGGTGCCGAAGGTCTCGAGTTTAATCTCTGTGGTCAGGGATGGGTAAAGGTTGCTTCTGTTCCTAACGACAATGTTGTAGATTGGGAAGGTGCTGGCGATTGGACAACAAGTCAATTTATTGCTTGCTTGTGCGAGAATGATATTGTCTCTATATCGCAAATGACCGTTAACTCTGTGCGCGAATATTTGGAGTTAGCGTGTAAGACTGCTTCTCGCTCTGTGTCCTACTTGGGCAGTAAGGGTATGATTGATGCTGAAAAGATTTAATTGAGTGATTTTTTCACTTCTTTTCGATTCTTTGTGAATCTCTATATGTTTATATTTAGCACAAGCGAAAATACTCTAGCTTTAAGACTTTGTATCGATTGTGTTTGTGCAGCTCGGTTTATGTTTTCTCTGTCCAAAATCAGAGGTTCGTGAGGTGTACCTTCACGTTCTTCAAAGTTTACGAATTTATTGTTGAATCCAAGCGAGTATTTTGCTTCTATCGAGAATCTTAAGTATTCTGTATAAAAGGTGCATCCAACGCCAAATTCTGTGAAGTAGTCGAGTTGCTTAAATAATATAGGGTTTTCAGGGTCTTTATCAATGTTCCACTCTATGTCTATACCTCCTCCGGCTAAAACATAGGGTTTGCAGTCATAGAAGCGTAGTGCGCTATATTTGATGTAAACGGGTATTCTAATTATTTGAGATGGTACGTTTCTATAGTTTTGTGAGGCTTTGATAGTATCAAACACTACGTTGTATTGTCCCATATGGAATGCTGGAGCCAAACGCAATCCGAAGTAGTTGTTAAGTCTCATTTCACCTATTAATCCAACACTAAACCCGGGTATCCATGTCTTTATTTCTGGGTGTAATTGCGTATTTTCTGCTTCTTTTATCCCTAAATCCATAACGTTTACTCCAACAAAGGCGCCATAGTGCCAACGTTTGAAGTCTATCGTTGGTAGGTTTTGGGCTTGTAGTGGAGTAAGTATAAGCGTAAGTATCGTGATTATTAGGTAGTAAATCTTTTTCATCTATTTTAAAACGAATTTGTTGAAAAAATATTGCTTAAAATGTTTGCTATAATAAAAAATATATGTAAATTTGCACCGCAATTAGTACTAATAACAAATTAAATTTTTTAAACAATGGCTTACGTAATTTCAGAAGATTGTATTGCTTGTGGCACTTGTATTGGTGAGTGTCCAGTTGAAGCTATTTCTGAGGGCGATATCTATAAAATCGACCCAGAAGTATGTACAGAGTGTGGCACTTGTGCTTCAGTTTGTCCATCAGAAGCAATTCATCTTGGCGAATAATTCGCAGGATTAAGATTTTTTTTTATCGCTCTTCTTTTATTAGTTGGGCGATTTTTTTTTTTTTTTTTTTGACACACATTGTGCAGTGTGTTATTTTTGCATTTTTCGTCTTTATGCTTTACCCAAAGGGTGCTTAGAGTCAAGCATACACTTTAAGTTTGTGGAGAGTAGATATAAAAAAGTGGCTGGCAATATTGTCAGCCACTTTTGTGTATAATAGTGTTTTATTCTACGATTTTGATGAGTTCTACTTCGAATATAAGAGCTTCACATGGCCCAATGAGGTTACCTGCACCACGTTCGCCATAAGCGAGTTGGTAAGGGATGTAGAATTTGAATTTAGAACCTACAGGCATCAATTGTACGCCTTCTGTCCAACCTTTGATTACGTTGCCAAGAGGGAATGCGATTGGTTCGCCACGTTCAACAGAACTATCGAATACTGTGCCATCGATGAGTGTACCATGGTAGTGTACTTCCACTGTGCTTTCGGCAGTTGGTTTTTCTCCATTGCCCATTTTGAGAACTTCGTATTGAAGACCACTTTCTGTTACAATCACACCCTCGCGTTTTGCGTTTTCAGCCAAAAATGCTTCGCCTTTAGCAGCGAGTTTTTTGTTTAATTCAGCTTGTTTTTTTGCTTGTTTTTCTTGCATTTCCTTAAACAACTCATCCATATATGTTGTTGCTTCTTCAATAGTCATATGTGTTGTTTTTTGTTGTATACCTTCGATAAGACCTTTGCGGAAGATTTCGATGTTTGCCTCAATTGTTGAATCGTTGAAGAGATATGGCGATTGTGAAATTCCTTGATACATGTTTCTAGCTATATCTGCACCTTTGATGTAGAGCGAGTAGTCCTCTTTGCTATCCAAACCTTTTTCAAAGTTTTTGATAAATGTTTTAATGTTTTTGTCAGTTGTGTCAGCATTGAGGATGTATTTACGGATACCACTAGCATTGAGTAAACCAACGAGCATGTTGATTGTATCTACTTGTGCTTCCGAAAATTCCACTTTTTCGCCATTGTAGATAGGATTCATCAATTCACCGATACGTTTTTGACCTTCTTCTGCAGTCATGAAGGTTTCCTCTTTTTTGAGGGCTTTTTGAAGAGTCGAAACGATTAGTTTTGGTTTAGCTACCACTGATGAGTCACCAAATAAGAAACCTGTTTTAGTCTCTTCTTTTATGAGAAGGCCATAGTAAAAACCTTCTGAAGTTATTCTCTCTTCTGGAGTTTGTTCTCTCAATATCTCTTCTATGCCTTTGCAGAATAGTTCTATTTGAGCATCTGTAGTGTCGGCCATTAATACTTGTGCACGAATGATGTCACCATTTGCAACGCCGAATGCATAGTTTATTGTATCTGTTTGTGTTTTAACTTGGGCTTGACTATTGTTGCAAGCTATAAACATTGGTGCAAATAATGCAACAGCCAATAATATTACTAGTGATTTTTTCATAATTTTGTTTATTATTTAATTATTTCTAATAATTCAACTTCGAATATAAGAGCAGAATAAGGAGCTATCATTTGTCCAGCACCTTGTTCGCCGTATGCAAGTTGGTATGGGATGTAGAGTTTCCATTTCGATCCTACAGGCATAAGTTGTAGACCTTCTACCCAACCTTGAATTACTTGTGTAACACCGAATGTTGCAGGTTCGCCGCGACGAACAGAGCTATCAAACACTGTGCCGTCAATCAATGTACCATGGTAGTGTACTTTCACTTTGTCAGTAGCTACTGGTTTTTGACCGATTGCTTCGGTGATGATTTCGTATTGAAGTCCACTTGGTAGTGTTACCACGTTTTGACGTTTTGCATTTTCTTCGAGGAATTTTTCTCCAGCCTCACGTACTTGTGCAAATTCAGCTTTTGCTTCTTCTTCCATTTTGGCGAAGAATTGATTCAATAGTTCTTGTGCTTCTCTTAAGTTGATTTCTGGTTGTTTACCTTCGCACATAGCTTCTACTCCTTTTGCAAAAGATTGGTAGTCAAGACCTTTTATTTTGCTTTGAGCGAGATGTTGACCAAAACTAAGGCCAACTGCATAACTTGTTTTATCCATTGTATTTTCGTTAAAAATTTGATTTGCAAAGTTACAAAATTTAATTCATAATTCATAATTCACAATTCATAATTATTGTTAATTTCACAACCTAAAAAACAACTCTAAAGAGCTAGGCCTATCTTCTCTGAATTTTGATAAAATGTAGGTAGTTTTAATTTTGTAATTTGAAGAAAAGATAGTATCTTTGCAAGTTGTAATTGTTGTTATAGAGGAAAAGTTAGTAAATCAAAAAAATGAAAAAAATATTGATCATAACACCGATGAAAGACTCAATCGAATTGACAGAATTGACAATTCGATCGGTGATGAATGGTTTCAACAAAGAGTTGTGTGATTATGTGGTCTACGACGATTTTTCGACCGATGAGAATGCTTCTCGTCTCGATGAATTGTCGACTGAGTTGGAGTTTAATGTCGTTCATCTACGCGATATATTGACAACACCTTCGCCTAACTATCGTTATGTGTTGCAAATGGCACAGCAACAAGCCATCCATCAAGATAGCCACTTGGTTATTGTCGAGTCCGATGTCGTGATTAATAGCGATACTATTCAGCGTTTGCTTTCTGCCGCAGCCGACAATATTGGCTTAGTTGCTTCTGTTACGGTTGATGAGAGTGGTGCAGTTAATTTTCCTTATCTTTTTGCACGCAACTGGAAAAATGTAGATGTTGTGACAAAAAAACGCTTTAGTTTTTGTTGTACTTTGCTTACTAACAATTTCCTAAAATCTTATGATTTTGCACTTTTAGATCCAACTAAAAACTGGTACGACGTATTTATTTCTCATAAAAGTGTCGAGTTGGGGTTTAAAAACATTCTTCAAATGACAAATAGGGTTCTACACCGACCACATAGCAGTCGTCCTTGGAAACTATTGAAATACACCAATCCGTTGAAATATTATTGGATTAAATATACCAAAGGTTTTGATAAGATTTAGATATTATGCTTGTATCTGTAATTATTCCTGTATATAATTCAGAAAAATATATTGCTGAAACATTAGACTCTATATTAGCATCGGACTATGCTGATATAGAGGTGGTTTGTGTGGATGATGGTTCGAAAGATGCCTCATCGCAGATACTGAACGAATATGCGTTGCGAGATAGTCGAGTGCGGGTTTATTCGCAGCAGAATGCCGGAGCATGTGCAGCTCGCAACTATGCAATATCATTGGCTAAAGGTGAGTTTATTTTGCCAGTTGACTCAGATAATAAAATTACATCGACCTTTATTTCTCGGGCTATGGCAGTTATGCTTTCAGATGCAGAGGTGAAAGTGGTTGCTCCTCGAGCTGAATATTTCGGAGATAAAGAGGGTGAATGGAAGTTGCCCCCGTTTTCGTTAAACTTATTGGCTCGGAAGAATATAATGGACACTTGTGCTCTGTTTCGTAAGTCCGATTGGGAGCGAGTAGGTGGCTATTGCAATGAAATAAAGACACGCGAAGATTGGGCATTTTGGATATCCGTGCTCAAAGATGGGGGCCGAGTTGTTCGATTGCCAGAGATTGAGTTTTATTATCGTGTTCGTGCAACATCAAAACGTGCTACAAATCGACATCTTAAATTTGATGTTATAGACACACTGAATAAGTTGCATCCCGAGTTTTTCGAGCGCGAATTGGGTGGACCTTTGCGTCATAAACGCACTTGGTCTAAATTTATAAATTGTATTAATCGTATAATTCATCCACGAAAGGTGAGGGTGTCTGATGCATATAAGAGTTTAGAATATTGGCTAAAATCTCTGCCTGTGCGATGGAATAATGACGAAGGGCTGGTTATTCACAATCGTCGCAATGAGTTGCGACACATGTCGTTCCAAGGCATCGACATGGTGGTCAAATCCTTTGCTATCCCAAATTTCATCAATCGTTTGGTGTATGGTTCTCTTCGCAAATCCAAGGCTCAGCGCTCGTATGAATATGCCGAAAAATTAAATAGTTTAGGTATAAAATCTCCTACGCCAATTGCTTATTATACCGAGCGATGTGGTTTTTTGTTTTCTCATAGTTATTATATATCAAAAAAGAGCACTTGTCTTTATACCTTTTATGATGTGATTGATAATGTGGAGTTAGAAAATAGGGAATTGTATTTGCGCTGTGTAGGGCGTATGACGGCAAAGATGCACGACGCAGGCATCTATCCTCTCGATTATTCAGGAGGCAATATTTTGCTCGATATGGTTGATGGCACTCCTCAATTCGAATTGGTCGATCTCAATCGTATGGCTTTTGGCAATATCGACATCGACAAAGGGTGTCGTGGTTTCGAGCGTCTCAATGTCGAGCCAGAGGCTTTGGCTGTTATGGCGCGCGAATATGCTCGCGAGCGCAATTTCGATGAAAATCGTTGCGTTGAATTATTGCAAAAATATCGTTGGTCTAAGCATCAAAAGTAGTATATGAAAGCATCTATTATAATATCGGTCTACAAAAATGTTGAAATGCTTCAGCTCATACTTGCCTCTTTGCGCAATCAAACTATGGCTGTTGCCGAGGTGATTATTTCCGAAGATGGCGAAGATGCTCGCATGCAGCAGTTTGTTGCCAACTATGATTGGTTTTGTCCTCACCAACATCTCACCCAGCCCGACCTCGGTTGGCGTAAGAATCGTGCGCTCAACCGTGCTGTAGCCGCAGCCTCGCACGAGTGGCTCATATTCATCGATGGCGACTGTGTTCTTCATCCCCGTTTTGTCGAAATGCATATGCACTATGCCGCACCCAATCGCATTTTGTTAGGCAAACGTGTGAAGTTGTCTCCTTCTGTATCTCAAATCATGTTGGATGGCAATATTCTATATCCTTGTCGTTGGTGGCGATTGTTCAACAAGGGGTGTCGTTATGCCGACGAGGGCATTTTTGTACCTATATGTTTAGATAAACCATTGCGTTCTACGCGTCATCTCACGGGGTGCAATATGTCTTTTTCTCGCACGGCAATCCTAGCTATTAATGGCTTCGACGAAGAGTATGTCAAACCTGCAGTAGGCGAAGATGCCGACATCGATTGGCGATTCCGAGCCAAAGGCTACGAGTTTGTTAGTGTCCGCAACCGAGCTATAGTCTATCATCTCTATCACAAAGAGAGTTGGACCGATCAAACTGAGAATCTTGCAATTATGCAAAGAAAGCAAACCGATAAAATAATTTATTGTCAAAAAGGATTAAATCAACATCTCGATGGAAAATAAAAAAATATCTCTAATTATAGCGTTTTATAACAAAATTGAATTATTAAGGTTGATCTTTGTTGCATTAGAACGACAAACTTTTCGCAATTTCGAAGTTATTATTGCCGATGATGGATCCCGGCCCGACGTAGTTTCTCAATTGAACGAATTGATTGCATCTGCCTCTTTTCCAGTTAAGCATGTTTGGCACGAAGACAATGGTTGGCAGAAAAACATAATACTCAATTCGGCAGTTCGAGTTGCCACTTCACCGCTATTGGTTTTTATTGATGGCGATTGCCTTCCAAATAAATATTTTTTGGAAGATCACTACAGTCAGGCTAAGCGAGGCGAAGTTAGCACTGGCCGTAGGGTCATGCTGCCTGAGGGTGTAACCAATAAGATAAATGAGCAGAAAATTAAGGAAGGAATATTGGAACGACTATTTTTTCCACTTCTGCGAGCAACTCTTTTCGATAAGAAAAAAACAAAAATGGAGCATATGGTGCGCATACCATATAAATGGTTCCGACGTCTTTTCATAAAAGAGCGAAATCGTTTTATTCTAGGGTGTAATTTCTCTCTCTACAAAGACGATTTGTTGAAGGTTAATGGTTTCGACGAACGTTTCGTTCATCCTGGCTATGGCGAGGATATTGATTTAGGTTTCCGTCTCGAGCGTGCTGGTGTAAAAACAATGTCGCGCAAAAATTTGATGGTGATTTTCCACACCTATCACATTCATTTCTTCACCGATTTCCCTGAGAGTTTGAAACTGCTCGAAGACAACAAACTATCTTCTCCATACACCGAGTTTGGCATATCTTGATCTCTATCTCGTGTGATAAAAAAATACAACAACCAGCAAAACAACAGTATTTGGTAGTGTGATGTGAATGACTCAAACATTCCCTGTATACCAAATATTAAGATAAAAAACAGTAAATATAATCGTTTTCTATCTCTAGTGAGCATCAATGGTAGTATAAACAACATGCAAGTCAACATAAGACCTACGATACCAAACTCCAATGTCGATTCAATAAAAATATTGTGACAATGGAATCTGTGTACCTTATATTGGGGATGTTCTTTCATCCAATGGTTCCAAAAATGCGTCACCAATTTCTCATTTTCCAGACTTTTAGTCACAAACAACTCATGACCATCGCATAATCCATATCCTAGTATCGGTTGTTCTTTTATCAAGTCTATCGCCTGTTGCCAAATCAAAATTCTAGGTTCGTTTTCCAAAATCTCCGACTGAAATCTCTTGTGTCGACCCACAAATAGGGCAATTGCTATCGTGGCAATTGCCAATGTTGGTATCAGCAATTTTGGCCTATTTTTGTATATTGCTATGCATATGAAGAGCAGCAATAATACATTACAAGTGATAAAACCAACACGCCCTTCACTAAAAACTATGTGAGTGTATAGCACTCCGATGCCAGCATACAAAACTATTTTTTGCCAAAACTTTTTGCTTTTCGAAGCTGTAATAAAACACAAAGCAATGGCACAGTTCAAGTATAAATTAAATTCTATATGAGTTCTTTCTAGAGCTACATGTCTGAATATTGCGATGTTTTCTCTAAAATCGTATATGTTTTTTACGTTTGCCTCTATTGCCGAGTAGTTGTCTACTACTATGTATGCTATTGCAGCCATGCTCGAGGCAAGCATACAAATTGTTATGTACGATATTTTCATTTTTGGGTTAGGATTAGTCAATAGTCCCAACAAACCAATAATCAGAAAAGGCAATCGCTTGTCTGTGGAGTGAAAAAACTGGGGCGAATTGCATGTTTCGCACATGTGCCAAATCCATATAGATAGATACAATCCTATCATCGCAATAAATATCCATTTGGTCGAATCCCATTTCACATCTCTATATCTTTTGTTTACAGCAATGTCTGCTACGGTCGATATAAAATATGCATACATAGCAGGTTGTTGATAGTCAAACGATAATATCAACGTGGCGATTAAATAAATGGTCGATAATATATTAATCCATTCTACCACCAAAGGTAGAATGGATTTTATCTTATCTATATGTCTCTGTTGTGTCATTATAGATTAAATTCTGCTTTCACTTGTTCCACATAGTCCAATTTCTCCCAAGTGAACAATTCCACTTCATAGCAACGATATGGTTCGTAGCGTGTTTCGTAGCATTTAGTCACTGTGCGAGGGGTGCGACCCATGTGTCCATACGATGCAGTTTCGGCATATATAGGGTTGCGTAGTTTCAATCGTTGTTCGATAGCATAAGGGCGCATATCAAATATTTTCAACACACGTTCTGCGATTTCAGTATCCGATAGTGCCACTTTCGATTTACCGTATGTATTGATATATAGGCTCACAGGTTCTGCCACACCGATAGCATATGCCACTTGCACCAATATTTCGTCAGATACGCCTGCTGCAACGAGGTTTTTAGCAATGTGGCGTGCTGCGTATGCTGCTGAGCGGTCTACTTTCGATGGGTCTTTGCCCGAGAAAGCACCACCTCCGTGTGCGCCTTTACCACCATATGTGTCAACGATAATCTTACGACCAGTCAACCCTGTGTCACCGTGAGGACCACCGATTACGAATTTACCAGTTGGGTTTACGTGTAGTATTATGTCGCCTTTGAAATATTTTGCCAAGTAAGGATATTTTTCCAATGCACGTGGCAACAATATTTTCTCCACATCGTCATGGATTTGTTTCACCATTGCCTTGTCAGCTTCATCTTGCGAAATAAAATCGTTTACAGTGATAAATTCGTCGTGTTGAGTCGACACTACGATAGTATGCACTCTTTCAGGATAACCATTATCATCGTATTCGATAGTTACCTGACTTTTCGAGTCTGGGCGAAGGTATGTCATCTCTTTTCCCTCTTTGCGGATAGCAGCAAGTTCTATTAGCAATATGTGACTCAATGCCAACGACAATGGCATGTAGTCATCGGTTTCGTTACATGCATATCCAAACATCATACCTTGGTCGCCAGCGCCTTGGTTTTCTGCCTCTGCACGTTCTACGCCACGATTGATGTCTGCCGATTGTTCATGTATTGCCGACAACACTCCGCACGAATTGCCTTCAAACATATATTCACTTTTGGTGTAACCTATGCGATTAATCACCTTGCGTGCTACATCTTGAACGTCAACATAAGCTTTACTCTTCACTTCGCCGCCAAGCACTACTTGTCCCGTAGTGACAAATGTTTCACATGCTACTTTCGATTGTGGATCGAATGCCAAGAATTCGTCCAAAATAGCATCACTAATTTGGTCAGCCACTTTGTCAGGATGACCTTCCGATACAGATTCGGATGTAAATAAATAACCCATAATTTAATATTAGTTATTAGTGTGTAGTTAATAAAATATCAATCAATCGACAAATGTGGATAAACTAGTAACTAGTAACTAGTAACTAATAAAAGATTTGACTCCGAAAAAAAAATAAAAGGAAAATAAATCGCGCAGGCATGCGCACTGATATACTCCATTTTAGCATTTTTTTCTGTGGTTGCAAGCAGTCAAATCTCTCCACATTTTCGAGGTGCAAAGTTACAAAAAAATATTTATATACGCAATAGTCTCTTTTTATGGCATTACTATTTCGCAACTCAATGGATAGTGGTCCGATATTTTTATGTTTCTATGTACATCACTATCAATAACATTGATTCTTTCATCCACAAGTATATGGTCTATTGCAAATAGCATAGCATTTTTGTTGTAAGTCCAATGATACCCCCAATGCCCACCTTTTGAGTAAGCATCTTGTAGGTCTTTGCCTATGGTGTGGTAGGTGTATGATAGGGCAACGTCATTAAAGTCGCCCAATGCTATCACATAATGCGGTGTCGACTCTATCACATCTCTCACGGCTTCCGACTGATGAGTCCTATTTATAGCGCCCGACACCACTCGGTTGCCAACCTTCTTTCCTGCGTCAATTATATCTTCATTGTTTTCTTTCACCAATTTTTCGGCAAATTTGCGGTCTTCTTGGTTCAATCTATTCGATTCAAGGTGGTTGTTTATCACTCTAATGGTATCCCCATCAATCACTATATCCGAATAGATACTGATGTTGTCTGCCGATTCATATTCTATTTTTTTCTTCTCTATTATAGGGTAGCGACTAAATGTAGCCAATCCATTTTCGCCCCATTTGGTTTGGTTTTTGAACCATAAGTGGCGGTAAGGATATATCGAGTCAAAAAAATTCAATATATCTTTTTTCGATGCGCCATATCTGTGGTAGTATCCAAATTCTTGTAGACAAACGATGTCTGCGTCACTCTCTTCTATGAATTTAGCAATCTCCTCAAATCCTCCATCTTTGTGATTGTTAAATATATGTGTGTTGAATGTCAATATTCTGATTCTTTGCTCTTTGCTCTTTGCTATTGACTGTTGACTTTTAAATGGATTATTTATTGTCACCACTTTTCGCCATTGACCAAATGTCACCACCATTATGCCTATCACAATCAGTGCATGTATCCATTTTTTGAAGCATAGCCAAAACACAATAATCACCATCATCAGTACAATCCATATAGGCATCAACATTACGAAATACGTAGGCATCCCCATCTTTTCAGGCGATATCCATTGTGCCGACAAACCAAGAAAATAGCATATCACTATAATCCCAGTCACAGCAATCATTATATATTTCACAAAACGTCGCAACATCTTTTTTTAGTTAGGAGTTACTAGTTACTAGTTACTAGTTAATTCTTAATTTTTAATTTTTAATTCTTAATTCTTAATTCTTAATTCTTAATTCTTTTTGCTTCTATCAAAAAGTTCTCTCTTCTCATCAGCCGTCAAACTCTCATATCCACGTTGTTTGATTTTATCAAGTATTGCATCAATAGCGGCTTCATTCTCACGTTTTTCTCTGTTATATTCCGCATCTGTTTTCATGCGTGTGGCGGTTTGTTTGCCCCCTTGATTCACCTTCATTTTAGGCGTATGTTTGAATAGGTCGGTCAACCAATTTATCACCGATGTCACTGGTCGTGAATAATCTTTCCCTCTCAACCATGCTTTAGCAAACAAATAACCCAATATAGCTCCACCTATATGAGCAAATTCGCCCCCAGCATTGCTACCTGTGATGCCAAACACACTGATTGCCACCATGCCTATAGCGAGCCAAATCAATTTCACTTCGCCAATAAATATCAATCGGATAGGATACTCTGGCATTAATGTCGCAGCAGCTACGCAGATTGCCACCACTGCACCCGAAGCTCCCAATAGGTAACTATTGTGCACCGCAACCGAAAAATAAGGGAATATGTTGTAGGCCAACAAATATAGAGCCGCACCAGCCAATCCTCCTAATATGTATAGTGCAACCAATTGTTTCTGTGATATACGTTCCAATGCTATTCTACCAAACCAATAGAGCGAAATCATGTTGAAAAATATATGCATCACGTCTGCATGTAAAAACATGTAAGTAATCACTCCCCAAGGCTGATACAATAGAGTTGTCAAGTTAGATGGCAACTCCAAATATGTAGTAAGCAGTGTGCTATTGATATTAAACAAAATCAAAAACAGCGAAACCACTTTAACCAACACAAACACCCCCACGTTGATATAAATCAATTGCATCAACGCCGTTCCTTTCAAATAAAAAGCCTTTATATCATTCCAATTCATAATAGAGATAAAAGTTTAGAGTTAAGTGTTAAGAGATTAGAGGTTAAAGGTTAGAACAGAGTTTTTTTGCTCTTAATTCCTAATTCCCCATACCTCACCCCACTACTAACTATTAACTACTAACTACTAACTAGTAACTAGTAATAAAGTTTCCCCCTTCTTTGCCAAATCCACAATATCAATGCACCAAACAACATACCGCCCAAGTGAGCAAAGTGAGCCACATTGTCAAATGCAAATCCTGTAACGCCAAAGAACAACTCAAATGCTGCATATATAGCTACAAATATGCGCGCTGGTATCATCACAGGTATGAACAAAAGCCCCATTCTAGCTTCAGGGAATAACCATCCGAAGGCTAACAATATTCCGAATAGAGCTCCCGAAGCACCAACTGTCACATGAGCTGCAAAAATCTGACTTTTCAATCTTATCACATCTTGAGCTGTAGCTAGTGCAATATCTCCGCCAGTAAACATACTGCTGAAAGGCACCAATGCCTCTCCCGAGTTTGTAGCGATAGCCTCATTCATAGCAGCCGTAATGTCATGAAGGTCTATCATCCAAGTCAATTCTTGCACAATGCCAGCACCTACACCTGTCGCAAGATAAAAAAACAAAAATTTCTTTGCCCCCCACACCTGTTCCAATGTGCGACCAAACATCCATACTCCAAACATATTGCAGAACAAATGGCTTATGCTACTATCGTCATGCATAAACATGTATGTCACCAATTGTATAGGGTTAAATTTATCCGAAAACCAATAGTGCAAACCTAGTATTTTTGTTAAATCTATGCCAAAACTCGATGGAAATATCTGCGTAGCAAACCAAAAAAGTAGGTTGATAATCATCAAATTGAGCACAACGGGTGGTATATTGCTCAAAAAAGAGTTGTTTCTATAATTCATATTTTGTGCTTTTAAAGTGCAAATTTACAAAAAAAAAGGCATATTTTTATGTTTTATAACATATTTTTCTTTTAGTTGTAATTTTTTATCAAAAAAAAGAGCTAAACACTTGTGTATGTCAATAATTTACTATATTTTTGTCGTGTCAAATTATGTTTTTTCAATTACATTAATAATAACCTTTAAATTTAGGAAAAAAATGAACAGAACAGAACTTGCGGCTGCAGTTGCCGCTAAAGCAAATTTCACTAAAGTTGATGCTAAAAAAGCTGTTGATGCTGCGTTAGAAGCTATCGAAGAAGCTCTTGCTGCTAACGAACAAGTTGCTCTTCTCGGTTTTGGTACTTTCTCTGTTGTAGAACGTCCAGAACGCCAAGGTGTTAATCCTTCTACAGGCGCTAAAATCACTATCGCAGCTAAAAAATCAGTTAAATTCAAAGCTGGTTCTGCATTGAACGCAAAACTTTAATATTTCAATTACTTATATAAAAGGGACGCCATCGCGTCCCTTTTTTATTTTGTTGTTATTGTGGAGTTTTAATTTTATTGTAGGCACGCATAGTTCGTGCGTCCGATAAATGTATGTGATTATTTGTGTATTTTTGTTTATTATTGTCATTGTAGGGACGCACGGCTCGTGCGTCCGTTATTCGCAAGACTAAAAACTAGTAACTCCCAACTAGTAACTCCCAACTAGTAACTAGTAACTAGTAACTAGTAACTACTCAAAAAGGTTTCTAAATTTGTTAAAGAAATTTTTCGCTGCCGATGCATTAGGTTTCATATTCTTCGACTCGCTCAATTTCTCGAAAATCTTCTTCTCGTCCGACGACAAATCCTCAGGGATATACACACCTATATTCACCAACAAATCGCCAGTGCCGTAGCGGTTCACATCTGGCAGACCCTTGTTTCTCAATCTGAGCACCTTGCCAGGCTGTGTACCTTTGTCTATTTTCACCTTCACTTTTCCGTCGATAGTAGGTATCTCCACCATGCCACCGAGCACAGCAGTAGGCAAGTCAAGCAACAAGTTATATATAAGGTTATTTTGGTCGCGGATAAGTTCAGGGTGTTTTTCCTCTTCTATCACAACGAGCAAGTCGCCAGGCACACCACCTCTGCGTGCAGCGTTACCTTTGCCCGACATGCTGAGTTGCATACCCTCTGCCACACCTGCAGGAATGTTGATAGTGATAATTTCCTCTTGCATTGTCACACCTTCGCCTTTGCAGTGAGGGCACTCATCTTTGATTATTTTACCCTCGCCACCACATTTCGGACAAGTAGTGCGAGTCTGCATGTTGCCAAGTATAGTGCGTTGCACGCGAGTCACATAGCCCGAACCACCACATTCAGGACACGTAGTTGTGCTGTGCGAATCTTTTGCGCCAGTACCATCGCAGTGAGAGCAAGTCACCGCTTTGCGCACCTTTATTTTCTTTTCGCAACCAGTGGCAATCTCTTTTAATGACAATTTGACACGTACGCGAAGGTCCGAACCACGATTAACGCGTTGGCGACTACCACCGCCACCGGCAAATCCGCCGAAACCACCAAATCCGAAGTGACCGCCGAATATGTCGCCAAATTGCGAGAATATGTCATCCATATTCATGCCACCACCGCCGAAACCGCCAGCGCCACCCATGCCAGCATGACCAAATTGGTCGTAACGAGCACGTTTGTCAGCGTCGCTAAGCACTTCGTAAGCCTCAGCAGCCTCTTTAAATTTCTCCTCAGCCTCCTTGTCGCCCGGATTCTTGTCAGGGTGATATTGAATAGCCTTTTTGCGATACGCCTTTTTTATCTCTTCGTCAGATGCACCCTTCTGCACACCCAACACCTCATAATAATCTCTTTTCGACATACTTCGTTTAGTTACTAGTTACTAGTTTGTAGTTACTAGTTTTTTTTATTGTTTTTGTTTGTTGTTTTTGTTATGCTGGTCAATAATTTTATCAGTTCTTCGCAATCTGGTATTATTGAATTATATTCTTCTATTGTTAAGTAATCAGCCTCTTTTAGCAGGTCTAACCAATATTTAGTTTCAGCAGCTTCTTTTAGAGCAATATATGCTTTTGCAAGAAAATCGTTTGTGCTAATTGCATGTTCTGCTTCTGCAAGATTAGCCCCAATTGAAGTGCCCGAACGGATGAGTTGTTTTGATAAAATAAATTCATTGCGCTCCTCTTTTAGGAATTTATATAAACGTATAATTCTCAAAGCAAACGCCTTACTCTTATCAAACGTAATACTCTTTCCCATAAAATTAATGTATATAAATAATTAATGTATAACT
>JAZRCE010000032.1:0-15015 GCA_045635445.1 Candidatus Aphodosoma sp. | reverse complement strand
TAGTGGCTGGAGTATTAGCGGGCTATATGCCAGCGAGAAATGCAGTGAAGATTAAGCCTATTGAGGCGATGAACGCTAAATAATTTGAAATTTGAAATGTGAAAGTTGAAATTTTGGTATTAACTTTCAAATTTCAATTTTAACTTTCAACTTGAATAATATGTTTGACTTAGATAATTATCAAGAGATTTGGCATACGATCACGCGCAACAAGAGTCGTAGTTTGTTGACGGCTTTTGGGGTGTTTTGGGGCGTGTTTATGTTGGTGGTGATGGTGGCACTTGGTAGTGGCATCAGTCGTGGCATTATGGGGCAGCTTGATGGTGTGGCGCAGAATACTTCGATGATGTTTCCTAGTAATACGTCTATGCCATATAAGGGTTTTAAACGTGGTCGTTCGTGGAATATGCATTCCGACGATTTAGTGGTAATGGAGAGCGAGTTTGCGGAGTTGAAATACATTTCGCCTGTGATGTGGGTAAATAATGTGGGTAAAACGGCGAGGGGTGCAAAGTCAGAGACGTATCGTATGATGGGGTATGATGCCAATTATTTTAAGATGTATCCGTTGAAAATTGTGCAAGGTCGTTGGATTAACGATATAGACCTTCGTGATGCTCGAAAAGTGTGTGTCATAGGTGAAAAGGTGTTGAATGACCTCTATAAACCAGGCGAAAATGCTGTGGGCACATTGCTGAGAGTGGGTAGTTCGTATTATACTGTGATTGGCGTAGTAAAAAAGACAACTGATGGCGTGAATTTTTTTGGTAATACAGATGAGATGTTGTTGGTGCCATATACTACGGCTCAAAGAATTCAAAATAGTGGAGATAAGATTGATTGTTTATGTATTACGGCTCATGATGATGTAGAGATTGGTGATGTAGAAAAGCGCGTGGCGGCATTCGTTAAAGAGCGCAATTTAGTGAATCCCGATGATGAAGCTGCATTGGAGTTGATAAATTTAAAAAAGGTATTTGATTCGTTCTCGATGTTGTTTGGTGGTTTGAATTTCCTTGTGTGGATTGTGGGGTTAGGCACGTTGTTGTCGGGTGTGATTGGGGTTAGTAACATTATGCTTGTTACGGTGCGTGAGCGCACACAAGAGATTGGTATTCGTCGCGCATTGGGGGCAACTCCGTTTACGATATTGAAACAGATAATGAGCGAAAGTGTGGTGCTTACGGCAATTGCGGGATTGACAGGTTTGGTGTTTGCGGTGTTGGTATTGAGTGTAGTTGATATGGTTATGGCGATGCAACCTAATCCGGTTTTACCATCAATTCAGTTGTCATTCTCGTTGTCAATTGTGGCATTGGTGGTCATCATACTTGCGGGTATGTTTGCTGGCTATCTACCATCTAAACGAGCTCTTAGCATCAAAGCTGTCGAAGCACTTCAAGATGAATAAATTTATTTGTCATCAGTCAACCGACAACGGTCAGCAGTAGATTATAATCTATAGATAATATTAAGTCCGAATGGCGATTGTTGACTGTAGATCGTTGACTATGAAATTAAAAAATATTATAAATATGAAAAAAGTAATTAGAATTTTTGTGTTTGTCCTTTTGGGGTTTGTAGTGATTGGTACGTTTGTGTATCTGTATAAAAAATCGCGTCCTGAGGTGAAGGAATATCAAATTGTTACACCGGTGGTGCAAACTTTGTCGAAAAAAACTATTGCTACGGGTAAAATCGAACCACGTAATGAGGTGGAAATCAAGCCTCAAATATCGGGTATCATTAGCGAAATCTACAAAGAGGCTGGCGAGGTAGTGCGCGAGGGTGATGTGATTGCTCTCATCAAGGTTATTCCTGAAATGGGAACACTCAATTCTGCCGAAAGCCGTGTAAATATTGCTAAAATCGATTTCGAACAAGCCAAGATTGACTACGATCGCGCCAATAAATTGTTTGAAAAAAAGGTGCTTTCGGCTGAGGAGTTTGAAAAAGAGCGTGTGGCTTATAATAAGATGAAAGAGGAGTATCAAAATGCAGTTGACAACCTTGAAATCATTCGCGATGGTATTGCCAAGAGTTCGGGCGGATACAGCAATACACAAATTCGTGCTACCATTTCGGGTTTGATTCTCGATGTGCCTGTGAAGATAGGTAATTCGGTGATACAAAGCAATAATTTTAATGATGGTACAACTATCTGCACTATTGCCGATATGGGCGATATGATATTCAAAGGTAGCATCGACGAGAGCGAGGTTGGCCGTATTCGCGAAGGTTTGCCTATTGTGCTCACTATCGGTGCGTTGCAAGATATGAAATTCGATGCTGTTCTCGAATATGTTTCTCCTAAGGGCGTAGAAGAGAGTGGAGCTGTGATGTTTGAGATTAAGGCAGCGGCTAAAATTCCTGATAGCGTTATGGTGCGTGCGGGTTATAGTGCTAATGCCGAGATTATCTTGATGCAACGCAACAATGTGCTTGCTATTCCCGAGGGTGTTGTTGAGATGGTAGGCGACTCTGCCTTCGTATATCAGTTAGATACAACCGTAACTAGCGAACAAAAGTTCAACCGCGTGCCTGTTACGTTAGGACTTTCTGATGGCCTTAATATTGAACTCGTTGATGGCGTAGAACCTGATGCTCGTCTTCGAGGCAATTTAAAATAATATTCTTTATTTCAACAGAAGTACAGATTTTTACATTACTTAAAAATATTTTAAGTACTTATAAATTTTTAATAGAGAGTATGATTTATTTGTCCCGAAATTTAAATTTGTACTTATGTTAAAATTAAATTAGTATGAAAAAAATATTGATTATATTGTCGATTGTGGCGACAACATTGGCTGCTACTGCACAAGTTTGGACTCTTGATTCATGCATCTCGTATGCTCAACAACAGAGCTATAGTGTTATTCGTGCAAATATGGCAGTCAAGAATTCTGAAATTGCCGAGCGCAGTGCACGCCTTGCTATGACGCCATCTGTTAATGCTGGCATTGGAGAGAATCTCTCGTTTGGTTTGGTCGAAGGTGTGAATAATGTGCGTGAAAATCGCACTCAGTCAACCACTTCTTTCAATGCTTCGGTCTCTATGCCGTTGTTTACTGGTTTGCGTGTTACAAACCAAATTAAACGCACAGGAGCAGAACTCCAAGCAGCTTTGGCTGAGGTCGAATCAGCAAAAGAGAATGTTGAGTTGAATGTTATAACTTACTATCTTCAAGCGATGTATTTTCGCGAAATGCAATCGGTGCAAAAACAGCAGTTAGCTCTCTCTGAGCAGTTGTTTGAGCGTACTCAAGTTTTGGTTTCAGAAGGTCGTAAAAGCGAAAGTGAACTCTATGAGGTAGAGGCGCAAGTAGCTCAAAATCGTCAAGCATTGACCGAAGCCAAAAATAGCTATCGTCTTGCTCTTGTAGATCTTTGTCAGTTGATAAATTATAAAGATATTGAGGAGTTCGTGAATGCGATGTCAGATAAGTCCGACTTATCAGACTTGTTCGACTCTCAATTTTCGACTCTTCTCCCAACTCCCGATGATGTTTTTGCTTATGCAGTAGCCAATCGCCCATCAATTGAGGCTCAACGCAATAGGGTAGCAAGTGCCGAATTTGCTATTAAAGAAACTAAGGCCGAATTCTATCCTCAACTCAACCTCAATGCCTCTTGGGGTACAGGCTATTATCATATGTTTAATGGCAACAATCCTGCTTTTGGCAATCAATTTGTCGACAATGGTAGCGAAGTGATAGGTCTCTCGTTGAATATTCCAATCTATAATCGTATGCAGGTGCGTCATGCTGTTAAACGTCAGCAAATAGCTTTAGACGAGGCTCGACTCACAGAGCAAGAACTCATTGATCGTCTTTACAAAGATATTCAGTCGGCATATTACAATGCTCTTGCAGCCCAAGAAAAGCATACAGCTGCGCAAAAAAGTCGTGAGTCTGCTTCAAAAGCTTTTGAATTTGCCCAAAGCAAATATGAATTGGGTCGTTTGAGTGCATATGAATATAGCGAAGCTCAAACTCGTCTTTATCGTGCCGAAGCTGAAGAAACTCAATCCAAATATGAATATTTATTGCGAGTAAGAATTCTTACATTTTATATGTCTTAGTTTTATTTCTAACTTAGTTTATTAAAAAAAGTATGTCTTATGTAAGGCATACTTTTTTTTGAAATGTTGGAAAATTACTACTGGTGATGTATTGTCCAACCATCAATTATATTTAAAAGGTCATTATCTTTAAATTTTGGTTTAAATGGAATTTGATATCCAACTCCCCATTCAACCATTTCTGCTTTGGATAAATGGGTTTTTACGGCAACTTGCATATATATATTGTCCCATACTCGATAGCGTAGTCCAAGTCTAAAATAGTTCCATCCATCTTCTTTTTCTATATCATATTTATAGAAGAGAGGTCTTTTTTCGTATTTGTATTTGTGTGTATTATCTGTGTAGTGAGCAAGTCGTATTGGGTCATATAAATAGACACCCCAATCCAATAAGGCTGTCACTCGTCCGATTTTGAATTCGTTGTTTATGCCAACGCCAATTCGGAATTTATTTGATAAATTTTCGTTTAGGATGACATATCTACCAAATCGGGTGTGTTTTAATTGTTCTGTGCGTTGTTCCTGTGTTAGACCTTCGAGTTGAGTGCCTCCTTGTTGATTGAAAGCGCCATCATAAAATATATCTAAACCACCACCCAAAGTATACCAATTGCAGATGTTGTATGTTGCTCCTATATGTATAGATCCTATACCATAACCTTTGTTGTCGAGATAGTAAAGTTCTCGGTATCCTCCAGATCCAGTAATGTTTATACTCCATTTGTATGGCAAAGGGGGAAATTTTTCTTTTTTGTTATGTGTATTGTAGCTGTTTTTGTTTAATATATAAGAGGCTCCTATTGAGGCATATAGGATATTTACACCGCCATTAGGTTGTAATACAGAACCATTACTCATATGCATATATCCAAATTCGGCATGTGAGGCAAATTGTTTTGTTATCGGAATATTGAAATTTATACCAGTGGTAAGGTATACATTGACTATCGAACCGATTAATGTATTTGTTGTTGGATTTCCAAAATGAGAAGGAATAGTGTCACAACGATTGTAGGTTTTGTTAAAGAAACTTAGTCCTGTTCCAGCTTTCCAATTTAGTTCGAAATGAGGTAATTTAACAATGTCTATTAATATATATGGATATACGGCAAATGATTGGCCTAATATTTTGTTATTTCCTAGGTTTAAACCAACAAAACCGACTCCCAGAGTCGGTTTGTTTAAATATTGTTGCCATGCGTATTCGTTCCAAGATGGGAATTCTATGGCCAATTCGCCTCCTAATGATGGATTAGGATTTATGTTTTTTATATTATTGCTAGTAGGTATTATTGAACCGCCTATCATTTGTGCTTTGAATACAAATGTATTAGGCTGGGCAATAATAATGGTTGTTATTATTGAAATTACTATTAGCGATATTGTTTTGCGCATTTACAAGAACGTTTACTGCTTTTTTCAGATGCAAGACTTTTAAATGAATAGCCGAGGCCGAATTCTATGTAATCGAATTTATATAAGTGAGTTCTTATTGTAGCCTGTGCATAAAAATCTTTGATTATATTATATCTTACACCTGCTCTTAGAAATAATTTTCCATCAGCAGTGTTGTGATTAAATTTATAGTAGAAAAAATCAGAATATCCGGCGTTGATAGCTTCAGAATCATAAAGGTAAAAACCACCATCTATTACGCCAGAAATGCGACCCATTGTGAATGCATTAGAAAGTGTCAACCCTAATTTAATATCTTCTGGGGCATAGCCAAAATCTATACCAGGACCTAGAGCATAACAATTTGTGATTTTCCATAATATATCTCCATGATAATTAAATTTAGCATGAATAGACGAATTCTTTGCACTATGACGAATGCCAGCGGCCAAAGTGTTGTTTATCATGAATTTGTATTTTAAATCATCGACATATTTAACTTTATTTGGCTCTTTGTATATATCTTCTCCTAATTGATGTCTATATCCCAATGAGGCGTACATTATATTCATCGTGTAATTGGGTAGGACTATTTCGCCGTTATTTATGTGGTTTGTGCCTGCTTCAAGAATTACAGCTGATTGTTTGTTTATATTGAATTGTAGATTTAATCCTGTTGCAAAAAACACACCAGCATATGCTCCATTGTTAATTTGATTGGTTTTTGAGAAAAAAGATGCACCCATTCCTATTCTTGCTCCAAATTCGATGTGTTTAGAACGTATTAGTTGCCATTGTATGTATGGGTATATGGCTATCATTTGGCCAAACTCTTTTTTCCCTAAATCGGAACCCAATAGACTTATTCCTATCCTAGGATACATCCAATGTCTTTCCCAATTATATATTCCGAGGGGTAAGTATTCATAATTGATTTCAGCTCCAACGGAAGGTGTAATACCTTCTATTGTGCTATATCCGAAAAAAGGAAGTACCTGAGATCCACGTAATTTGGCTATTATTACATGATTATTTTTGGCACTGATAGATATAATTAGGCAAAAAAACAATAAAATGGATAAAATTCTTTTCATGTTTTAAAATAAAATTTGTATCTTTGCCGAGTATTATTCGGTATTCTAATGGTTTTTAAATATGCAAGCATTTTAATTTGCAAAGTTACTAAAAAATAATCAATTATTAAGATATTATGCACATAATTTTAAAGAAAGAGATAAAATCTTTTTTTTCTAATATCACAGGGTATATTGTAATTGCCCTTTTTGTTTTGGCTAATGCTTTGTTTTTGTGGGTATTGCCTGGTCAGTGGAATGTTTTTGATAGTGGTTATGCTTCGCTTGATGCTTTGTTTTTCTTGGCTCCGTGGTTGTATCTGTTTTTATGTCCTGCTATTACGATGCGATTTTTTGCAGAGGAAAAATCAGAGGGTACTATTGAGTTGTTGTTGACAAAACCGCTTTCGCGTTTAAGTATTGTGGGCGGGAAAGTTCTAGCTGGATGGGTGTTAGTTGTTGTTGCGTTATTACCTTCTCTTATTTGGTATTTGTCAATTTATATGCTTGCTGAGCCTATGGGTAATGTCGATTCGGGTGCTTTTTGGGGTTCTTGGATTGGTTTGCTTTTTTTGGCTGCCGTATATGTGTCGATTGGTACATTTGGTTCTTCGCTTACATCTAATCAGGTGGTGGCTTTTATTACTTCGGTGGTTATTTCTTTCGCACTTTTTTACGGATTTGAACTCGTTGGCTCGCTATTTTCAGGTGAAACAGCCTATTGGTTGCGTCAATTGGGTATAAATGAGCACTATAAATCTATTTCTCGTGGTGTAATAGATAGTCGCGACCTTATTTATTTCGTTGCTTTGACAGCGGGATTTATATATCTTACAATAAAACAAATTAAAAATAAATAATGAAAACACCTTTAATTTTAATAACAAACGATGATGGCATTCAAGCCAAAGGTATTCAGACAATTGCGCGCGTGGCAGCAAAATATGGTAATGTAGTAGTGGTGGCTCCAAACGTACCACGTTCGGCTCAGTCGAGCGCATTGACTATTGAGGTACCTGTGTCGGTGAAACCAGTTCCTTCTGATGTCGAAAATATTACCCAATTCGCAGTTAGTGGTACTCCTGCCGATTGTGTTAAACTTGCTATTAGTCAGTTGCTTGATGAGAAACCTGACCTTGTGATTTCGGGTATCAATCATGGCTCAAATGCAAGTATCAATGTCATCTACTCAGGCACTATCGGCGCTGCTATCGAAGGTGCTTTGCATGGTATTCCATCGATAGGTTTCTCGTTGTGCGACCATGATTCTGATGCCGATTTCGAACCTTCGTTGCCTTATTTCGAGCAGATTATAGCAAAGACTATCAATTCGGAAATGCCTAAAGATATCTGTTTGAATGTGAATGCTCCTAAAGGTGAAGTTAAAGGTATTCGCGCTTGTCGTCAAGCTGAAGGACGTTGGGCTAATGATTTTGGTAAAACGCCTGCTCCTCGAGCTAATGATTACTATTGGTTGATTGGCGATTTTATGTTCCTCAACGATAATGATATGAATGCCGACCAATGTGCTATTGAAAATGGCTATATCACAGTAGTGCCATTGCAATTTGATATGACAGCATATAAGGCAATTGATTTCTGTAAACAATATGAAACAGAAGCTTGATACACTTTGGTTTGGGATGTTGATAGGGCTTGTGATGCCTGTCGCTATGTTGTATCTTTTTGTGCAGAACAACACGTTTGACGGTTTCTCGCTCCGTGCTATTCTTGATTTGGCAAGTACTAATAGTATGATTGTCAAATTATTGTGTGTTGCGATATTCCCAGATATGGGTGCTGTGTTTTTGCTCAATACTTGGGAAATGTGGCGTGCTTGCCGTGGAGTGTTTGCTTCACTGTTTCTTTTTATTGCTATATCAGCTGTGTTTGTTATAATTAATTCGTAATAATAAGACTGTTGACTATAGACTGTAGACTGTTGACTTTATTTAAATGAAATATTTTATTATAGCAGGTGAAGCCTCTGGCGATTTGCATGGCAGTCGGTTGATTGCTGAGCTTAGACGTCGTGACCCCGAAGCGCAATTCCGTTTCTTTGGGGGAGATCTTATGGCGCAGTCGGCTGGGGTAGAGCCTATTGTGCATTATCGCAATATGGCATTTATGGGTTTCGTGAATGTACTGCTCAATATCGATAAAATATTTCGTATTCAAAGATTTGCCGAACGTGAGTTGATTTCTTTCTCTCCCGATAAGGTGATTTTGATTGATTATCCAGGTTTCAATCTTCGATTTGCAAAGTTTGTTAAACATAATTTGCCTTCTGCCGAGGTGGATTATTATATTGCACCGAAACTTTGGGCTTGGAAAGAGTATCGTTTGAAGGCAATTAAACGTTATGTGGATAGGATGTTTACCATCTTTCCATTCGAGACTGAATGGTTTGGTTCGCGTGGTTATAAAGTAGAGTATGTGGGTAACCCATCGGTCGATTCGGTGTCGGCATTCATGAACGAGGACTTTGATGAAGCGCAATTCCGTGCTGAGAATGGACTCGACTCTCGTCCTATAGTGGCATTGTTGGCAGGTAGTCGTAGGCAAGAGATACGTTCGTGTTTGCCTATTATGGTGCAATTAGCTGAAATTTATCCCGATTATCAGTTCGTCATCGCAGCGGCTCCAGGTGTTGAGGCTGAATTTTATGAATCGGTAGTAGGGCAAACGGGAGTAAAGATAATTTATGGAGCTACATATCCTTTATTGCGTGTAGCACGAGCTGCAGTGGTGAATTCGGGCACTGCAACTCTCGAAACTGCACTATTCCGAGTTCCTCAAGTGGTCGTGTATAAAGTGTTTGGCGGACGATTGACAATGCTACTCAAACCTTTACTCATAAAAACGCCATGGGTGTCGTTGGTCAATATCATTGCACAGCGTGAAGTGGTGACTGAGTTGCTTGCGCATAACTATACATTTGAACGTACGAAGGCAGAGTTGGATAAGATAATAGTGGATGGTGAGGTAAGGCAGGGGATGTTGCAAGCGTATGATGAGATTATTGATGTGTTGGGTGAGGCAGGGGCAGATGCCCGTTGTGCTGAAAAGATTTATAAAGGGTAAGGATTCGTTGATTTTTTGATGGTTATTATATAGAGTTCTCTCGACAGTGTCGGGGGAACTTTTTTTGTGGGGTTTTGGAATCTTTAGGGATTGGAGAAGGTAGGGTTATAGTATGTTTATAGTATATTTATCCTATATTTATAGTATATTTATCCTATATTGTAGATAGGGAGTAAGGAATGGGGAATAGGGAACAATGAATAGGGAATGGGGGGGCAAGTTTTTGGTTTGTGTGATGTTGATTTATAGTTGGTTATTGGGTTGATTTTTAGGAAATGGCAGAAAGTGGTAGGAAAGAGTTGACTTTTGAGGAAAAATTTTGTATATTTGCATGTTGAAAAATAAAATTAATGATGAAGCTATGAATTTAGAAAATAAAATAGTTATATATCAGACAGAAGATGGACAGACACAGATTGATGTTCGTATGGAGAATGAGACTGTGTGGCTTTCGGCTAATCAAATGGCAATGTTGTTTGATAGGGAAGAGTCAAATATACGTCGACATGTGATAAATGTTTTTAGGGAAGGAGAATTGAATAGAGAGAATAACGTGCAAAATTTACACGTTAATGGGGTTAAAAAGCCAGTTCCTTTTTATACACTTGATGTTATTATTTCTGTTGGGTATAGGGTGAAAAGTCAGCGAGGTGTTCAATTTCGTCAATGGGCTAATAGGGTATTGAAGCAATACCTTATGAAAGGATATGCTGTGAATGAGAGAATTAGACGTGAGCAGATAGGGGAGCTTCGTCAATTGGTGCAACTTGTTGGACGGACTTTGCAAAATAGAGAGATGTTGAGTGAGGTGGAGAGTCAGGATCTTTTAGATGTGGTGGTGGATTATACTTATGCACTTGATACACTTGATAATTATGATTATGAGCGACTTTCGATAGATAAAATAACACCAGAGGAGTCATTTCGTGCTACGTATGAAGGGGCAATGCGGGAGATTGAGCGTTTGCGTGAGCGATTTGGTGGCTCGGTTTTATTTGGAAATGAGAAGGATGATTCATTTAAGAGTAGTATAGGGCAGATATATCAAACTTTTGGAGGAGAGGAGTTGTATCCAAGTGTAGAGGAAAAGGCAGCAATGTTGCTTTATCTTGTCACAAAAAATCATTCATTTAGTGATGGAAATAAGCGAATTGCAGCTACGTTATTTCTTTGGTTTCTAAATGGTAATCATATACTTTATAATGCCGATGGTAGTAAACGCCTTGCGGATAGTACGCTTGTAGCACTAACGTTGATGATTGCTGAAAGTAAGACTGAAGAAATGGATGTAATGGTTAAAGTAGTTGTGAATCTGATAAATAAAAACAACTATGAATAGTGTGAGGTGAAAAGAGTTGATTTTGGGAGAAAAATTTTGTATATTTGCAGATTGAAAAATAAATTGGGATTATTATGGCTAAAAAGAAAGAAAAAGTAGATGAACCACTTGAAAAGCAGTTGTTTAAGGCGGCTGATAAGTTGCGTAAGAATATAGATGCGGCTGAGTATAAGCATGTTGTGTTGGGGTTAATATTTTTGAAATATATATCAATTTCGTTTGAGGAGTTGTATGCTAAATTGCAAGCAGAGATTTCGTTGGGTGCAGACCCAGAAGATAGAGAGGAGTATAAGGCGGAAAATGTGTTTTATGTTCCGTATGAAGCGCGTTGGAGTAATCTTGTGGCTAATGCCAAAAGTTCGCTTATTGGAAAGTTGATTGATGGCGCAATGGATGCGATAGAGAAAGATAATCCATCGTTGAAAGGTGTTTTGCCAAAAGTGTTTGCACGTCCAAATCTCGACCCAACAAGTCTTGGCGAATTGATAGACCTTATAGGTAACGCTACTTTTAGTACATCAACTAATAGTGCTGACCTTTTAGGTCATGTGTTTGAATACTTTTTAGGTGAATTTGCATTGGCAGAGGGTAAGAAAGGCGGTCAGTTCTACACGCCACGTTCGGTTGTAGAATTACTTGTCAATATGCTTGAACCTTATAGAGGTCGTGTGCTTGACCCATGTTGTGGCTCAGGTGGTATGTTTGTGCAGAGTGAGAAATTTGTGAAAGAGCATCAAGGACTTATCAACGATATTTCGATATATGGGCAAGAGAGCAATCAGACCACTTGGCGATTGTGTAAAATGAATCTTGCAATTCGTGGTATTGATGCGTCGCAAGTGAAATGGAATACAGAAGGTTCGTTTTTAAACGATGCACATCGAGACACAAAAGTGGATTATGTGATAGCTAATCCACCATTTAACGATAGTGATTGGAGTGGCGACCTTTTGCGAGGTGATGGTCGTTGGAAGTATGGAGTGCCACCGACAGGTAATGCCAATTTTGCATGGATTCAGCATTTCCTTTATCATCTTGCACCAAATGGTCAAGCAGGATTTGTGTTGGCAAAAGGAGCATTGACATCGAAAAGTGGTGGAGAGGGTGAAATTCGTAAAGAGTTGGTTAATGCTGGTTTAGTGGATTGTATTGTCAATTTGCCAGCAAAATTGTTTTTGAACACACAGATACCAGCGTCGTTGTGGTTTCTTAGTCGTAATCGAAATGAGACCGAACGTTTTCGTGAGCGTGGCGGAGAGATACTATTTATAGATGCACGCAATATGGGGCATTTGATAAATCGACGTACTCGTGAATTTGCGGCTGAAGATATAAAACTCATAGCTGATACATATCACAATTGGCGCAACAGGGGAGGATGTTATGAAGATGTAGCTGGATTTTGTGTATCGGTGTCAATAGACAAAGTTGCAGAGTTGGACTATGTGCTTACACCGGGGCGTTATGTAGGATTGCCAGATGAAGAGGATGATTTTAATTTTGTAGAACGATTTACAGCATTAAAAGCCGAATTCGAAATGCAATTGAAAGAAGAAGAGCGTTTGAATAAATTGATATTGGAGAATTTGGAGAAAATTAAATTTTAATGTTAGAAAATGATAAATTATGGATATTCAGAAAATAAATCAGTATAAAAGTGATTTTGATGCTATAGCTCAAAATGTATCAGATGAAAATGGTGAATATATTGAAGTTTGGTATGCAAGGGAATTGCAAGGAGTATTAGGATATGCGAGATGGGAGAATTTTGTTGTTGCGATTAATCGAGCAATGGAATCATGTAAAACGCAGAATATCAATATTGATGATCATTTTCGTGAGGTCACGAAAATGATATCTTTAGCGAAAGGTGCACAACGTGCAGTACAGGATTTTATGCTTACTCGCTATGCATGTTATTTAATTGCGCAAAATGGTGATCCTAAGAAAGAAGAGATAGCTTTTGCTCAAAGTTATTTTGCTATTCAAACTCGTAATGCGGAATTGATAGAAGAGCGTTTGCGATTGATTTATCGTTTAGAAACACGTGAAAGATTAAGAAGTTCAGAGAAACAATTAAGTCAAAATATATATCAACGGGGAGTTGATGATAAAGGTTTTGGTCGAATTCGGTCAAAGGGTGATACAGCATTGTTTGGAGGAGTGAATACCGAACAGATGAAAAATCGTTTAGGAGTGAAAAGTGGAGCTTTGGCTGATTATTTACCAACATTGACTATTGCAGCTAAAAATTTGGCAACAGAGATGACGAATTATAATGTTGAGCAAAAAGATTTATATGGAGAAATACCAATCACGAATGAACATGTACAAAATAATCAAAGTGTACGAGGAATGTTGTTGAAGCGAGGCATTCGTCCTGAAGAACTACCAGCGGCAGAAGATATAAAGAAAGTTGAGCGGAGAGTAGCTCGTGAAGAAAAACAATTGGAGAAAAATACTAAAAAGTTGCCGAAGTAAAAATTACCACCTCTACTCGAAATATAGGTTGGTGTATAGTTAATGTTTTGGTGGGTAGTGAGTTAAATGAAAAATCAGTTGTAAAGAATTACTTAACAACTGCTTTTAGTGGCAAATTTACGTTTTTTTAGAAGGAATAAATATGAGTGAATGGAAAGAATATAAGTTAGGGGAATTAGCGATAGAAGGTAAAGGTAGTTATGGTATAGCTGCCCCTGCTGTTGATTTTGATATAAATAAATATACTTATTTGCGTATAACGGATATAAATGATGATGGTACGATTAATAAGAATAGTTTAAAATCAGTTGATGATATAAATGCATCTAATTATTTGTTAAAACCTAATGATATTGTGTTTGCTCGTACAGGTGCAAGTGTGGGACGTAGTTATTTTTATGATGGGAAGGATGGAGAACTTGTGTATGCGGGTTTTCTTATAAAATTTAGTTTGAATCCAGATAAAGTTAATCCGAAAATTTTGAAATATTATACGCACTCTCAACCTTATTATGATTGGGTTGTATCGGTTGATAATGGGGCAACAAGAGGCAATGTTAATGCCCAAATATATGCTTCTATGCCAATTATATTACCAAGTAGGAATATGCAAGATGAAATAGTCTCTATTCTTAGCTCTTTAGATGATAAAATCGATTTACTTCATCGTGAAAATGCGACTCTTGAAGCAATGGCAGAAACCCTTTTCCGTCAGTGGTTCATCGAAGAAGCTAAAGATATAGAGGTTTGTTTGGGGGATGTTATTAAAACTACATCAGGAGGAACTCCATCTCGTCAAGTTGAAAAATACTATTGTAAAGGAAATGTTCATTGGGTAAAATCAAAAGAATTGCATCACTCGTATATTTTGGAAACTGAGGAAAAAATTACAGAAGAAGCAATAAGTAATTCATCAGCTAAAATATTACCAGAAAATACAGTTTTGATAGCAATGTATGGGGCTACTGTTGGAGAATATGCGATAATTGCGGAGCCTATGACTTGTAACCAAGCGATTTGTGCTTTAATTCCTAATGAAAATTATCCATATACTTATTTGTATATTTGGGCAAAATTTATGCAAGAGGAATTTATTAATTTGGCTTGTGGTGCAGCACAGCAAAATATTAGTCAAGAATTAATAAAAAAACAAGTTGTTTCAAGAGATTTATATTTGATTAAAGAATATCATAAAAAAATGCAATCGAGTTTTGATAAAATGAAATTAAATCAAAAAGAAATTAAGAATTTAATTTTATTGCGTGATAATTTAATTAAAAGTTTGTTTGAGTCTAAATATGAGTAGATTGGATTATGTATTTTTCTTAAAATCAGAAGGAGTACAGCAAGTAAACTTGGCAAAAGTAGAAGATAAATTAATTAGATTAGAGGCAGTTTTAGATTGTGTAGATATAAATAGTGTGATTGAGTTTTATGAAATTAAAAGTTATTTTGATGCAAGAATATATTTGAAGTCGTGGACAGAGGAAGAGATTGAGTACTATAAAGAGAAAATAAAAAAAATAGATTGTAAAGTCGGATCGTAGCCATGTCGTT
>JAZRCE010000031.1:0-3181 GCA_045635445.1 Candidatus Aphodosoma sp. | reverse complement strand
CTTTGTGCTTGCAAAGTTACAAAATAAATTCTAATAATAAATCATACTTTTTATAGAAAAATGAACAAAGATGTTTTAGTTGCTCTTATTGCAAAGGATGTCAACGAATTACAAACTCTCACCGAAGGTCTCGACCAAATGCAGACCATTCCAACACCCTATCTTCGTCTTGCTTTAGACAAATCAAAAGCATTGACTGCTAATGTCGAATCTCTTATTAATTATTTGGATAACAAAGAAATAGAAGATAAATTAGAAGCGCAACGTCAAGCCGAAGTCGAACCTCAAAAAGCCGAAGAAGCTGCTCGTGAGGCAGAACTTGCTCGCATTGCCGAGGAGCAAGAAGCTCTATTCCGTGCAGAAGAACTTGAGCGCGAACGCCAAGCCGAAGCCCGTCGTAAAGCCGAGGAAGAAATAGCTCGTCAAGTTGCTGCTATCGAAGCTGTTCGCCAACTCGAACTCGAAGTTAAACGCCGTCGCGAAGAGGAAGAGCGTATCCGTCTCGAAGCCGAAGAGCAAGCTCGCATTGAAGCCGAACTTGAAGCTAAACACCATCGCGAAGAAGAAGAACGTATCCGACTTGAAGCAGAACAAGCAGAAGCTCGCCGTAAGGCTGAAGCCGAAGAACAAGCTCGCATCGAAGAAGAACAACGCATTCGTGAGACTCTCGAACAACAAAAACTTGATGAAGAACGTTTAGCTGTCGAAAAATGTCAATCAGAGCAAACTTCCTCTTCTATAGCAGATATCGTAGTCGAAAATCCAACTACTACAGTCGCTGATTCTATCGAAACTTCCGAATCTTTAGCTGATAAACTTGCTCGAAATGCCGATGATACTCTTGCTTCGGCTATTAATAGCAAAAAGCTAAATGATTTAAAATCGGCCATAACACTCGGCGATCGTTTCCGTTTCCAACGTGAACTTTTTGGTGGCAATGGTGAAAAGATGAGCAAAGCTATCTCTGATTTCAATTCCTTCGAAACTATGGACGAAGCGCAAGCCTACATCGCTAAAAATTTCGAATGGGCTCTCGACAACGATGCCGTTTCTGATTTTATTCAACTCCTCCAACGTAGATATTTGTAGTAGATAATCAACAGCGATAGCTGTTAATTGTGAATTTTTGCGATAAGAGAGCGTAGAATCAAAGTTTATTTTGATTCTGCCGAACAAAGCAAAAATCAACAGCGATAGCTGTTAATTGTGAATTATGAATTATGAATTATGAATTGTGCATTATATTTAGTTCCAACCCCTGTTGGTAACCTCGAAGACATAACATATCGCGCCTTACGTATTCTCAAAGAGGTCAATCTTGTGCTTGCCGAGGATACTCGCACTACGGGTATTCTCTTTAAACACTTTGATATTCACACTCCTATGGCGTCTCATCATAAGTTTAATGAGCATAAAACCATTGCTCATTTTGCTGATCGCATTCTCGCTGGCGAATCTATTGCCCTCGTTAGCGATGCTGGTACTCCTGCCATTTCTGATCCAGGATTTATGCTCGTGCGTGAGTGTATTGCTCGTGGCATTAGGGTAGAGTGCTTACCTGGTGCTACTGCCTTTGTCCCTGCTCTTGTTGATTCTGGACTCCCTACCGATCGTTTTTGCTTTGAAGGTTTTCTTCCACAAAAAAAAGGTCGTCAAACCAAGTTGCAATCTCTTGTTAATGAAGACCGTACAATGATTTTCTATGAATCACCATACCGACTTGTCAAGACTCTCCAACAATTTGCCGAAGTCTTTGGCGCTGAACGTCAGGCATCTGTCTCTCGCGAAATATCAAAAATGTTCGAAGATACGCAACGTGGCTCACTCCAACAACTTGTTGAGCACTTTACAGCCACTCCACCTAAAGGCGAAATCGTCATCGTCGTAGCCGGAGCCGACGAAAAACACAGCGAGGAAAAAGAATCCGCCACCAGCGAAGAACAAGACCTCGCCAAAATCCGCCGTTCCAAAAAACACAGAACAGAGTAGGGCCTACACTCACCTTACCTTTAAGCAACCTATGCCGAAGAAGACTGCCACACAATTATCTATACTCTGTAATCTGTAATCTGTACTCTGTACTCTGTACTCTGTAATCTATACTCTATACTCTATACTCTATACTCTGTTTGTTATCTATGTATAAGCATATTCTCATCGACCTTGACGACACACTTTGGGATTTCAAAGCCAACTCTCGAATAGCAATGACCGAAATATTTAGTGAATATGAATTGAATAAATATTACGACTCATTCGAATCTTTTTATGATGTTTATACAACCAAAAATCATCAACTTTGGGATCAATATGCGAAAGGTGAAATAACAAAGGAGTTTCTCTCTCTCGAACGTTTTCTCTATCCATTGCGAATTGTTGGTTGTGAAAATTTTGAATTAGCAAAAACATTAGGCAATGATTTCCTCCATCGCACTACACTTCAAACTCAATTAGTCGAGGGTGCAATCGAATTACTCGAATATCTCAAAGATAAATATACATTATCAATAATATCAAATGGTTTTGTTGAAGTGCAATATATCAAACTACGTCGTTCTGGCCTTTTGCCATATTTCGACTTCATATTTCTCTCAGAAGAAATAGGCTATCAGAAACCAGATCCTCGATTTTTTCAGGTGGTTCTAGAAAAATTAAACGCAAAAAATACCGAATGTTTAGTCATTGGCGACAATTTTCAAACCGATATTCAAGGTGCACAAAACGCACAAATCAAAGCAATCCTATATCAAAAAGAAAAAAGAGAGTCCCTAAAAAACAATTTAACTTTGCAAGTTATTAATAAATTATTAGAAATAAAAGCAATCTTGTAGCACTTTTATTTAAGAATATATAACTTATTTTAGTGATATTTTTTTATGAAAAGATAGATTTTTTTCTATCTTTTTTTTGTTGAAAATATGTTTTACAACATAAAATAGTTTTTGCTCCTATTCTTGTCTATTTGCTATTTTTGGCTGTTTTTAATACCTATAATATTTTTAAGTTGTTGAAATATAGTTATTTTTTTCATTTCTATATTTCTTTCAAATTAAAACTTTAAATTTTATTTAGTTGTAAAAAAAAGACTTTTTTTGTGTTTTATAAAAAAAGATTACAAAAACACTTGCATGTTTGCGGATAATTCCGTAATTTTGCTACCTGAATTTGTGTGCAGTATTGT
>JAZRCE010000030.1:0-1637 GCA_045635445.1 Candidatus Aphodosoma sp. | reverse complement strand
GAGAGTGATTCTTCGACATACTCTTCGGTGTCTTCAACAGTAGTGTTTGCATCGATAATGTGTTGTTGGTGTGTAGGTGTGTGCACGATATTGAATCCGTCAGGATTGTGTGTCGAAGCAGGGTAGTATGTTGTTGGTTCAGTATGGATAGGATGTGGTTGAGATTCGGCATGGTGATTTGCCATAAGTTCGGCAATAACCTTTTTCATGTCAGCCATATCTTTTTTCATGTCGAATAATACTTGATATAGAATTTCACGCTCATTGGCAAACGAACGTTCTTCTTGGCGTTGTTGCTGACCAAAGAGGGTAGGAAGATTGCTCTCGTGTTGTTGTGGCAAGTAGTTTTGTAGGGCAGTAGCGTCGATTTCGCGGTCTTGTTCGATTACCGAAATCTGTTCTGTCACATTTTTCAACTGACGAATATTGCCTCGCCAATAGTAGTTTACGAGCATATTTTGTGCTTCTGGAGTGAGTTTCACTACAGGCATTTTGTATTTTTCGGCAAAGTCGGTAGCAAAGCGGCGGAACAAGAGAGGAATATCCTCCTTGCGTTCGCGCAAAGGGGGAATATGGATAGGCACAGCATTAAGACGATAGTAGAGGTCCTCGCGGAATCGACCATCGGCAATGGCTTGTAGCATATCAACGTTGGTAGCAGCTACGACGCGTACATTGGTTTTCTGCACTTTAGACGAGCCAACGCGCATGAATTCGCCAGCCTCCAACACACGTAATAGGCGCACTTGTGTTGAAAGTGGCAATTCGCCCACCTCGTCGAGGAAGATAGTACCACCGTTAGCCTCTTCGAAGTAGCCTTTGCGGTCGGATGTAGCACTGGTGAAAGCACCTCTTTCGTGACCGAAAAGTTCGGAGTCGATAGTGCCTTCGGGTATAGCACCACAGTTGACAGCGATGTATTTATTGTGTTTGCGTGCGCTGTATTGGTGGATGATTTGAGGAAAATTCTCTTTACCCACACCACTTTCGCCTTGGATGAGTACGGAGAGGTCGGTGTTTGCTACTTGCACGGCAGTGTCGATTGCACGATTTAGTGCAGGCGATAGACCTATAATACCAAATCGTTGTTTAACAGCTTGTATATCTTTTAGTTCCATGATGTTCTATTGTTTTTTAACAGAAGTACATATTTTATTTTTCTTTTAGCAGAAGTACAAATTATATTTGTAGAACAACTAAGTTTTTTTGAACTTAAATTGTTTCTGTTGGCAGACCTTGTTTTTTCAAGTACATGCCTTGTAATCAATCAATAATCATGATTTAGGGCATGTACTTTTAAAAAGTAGTTCTCCCAATATAATTAAAAATACAGATTAAAATTTGTAAGCCTATAAATTAATTCTGTACTTATGTTTAGATGATTATATTAGATTGAGTTCGCGGCGGACGGGGTAGTTGCTTCTGAAGTATTCGAACTTTTCGGGTTCGGCTTTTAGTGCGTCGCTGTCTGCGAGAATATTGTAGTTGTTTAGTAATTCGTCTTTTAACTCATCGCCTTCTTTGTCGGTTGTTTTTTTCTCTGATAGACCCTCAATCGTGTTAGGTGTGATGTTGAGTGCTATGGCTACAGCTTGTACGACTTGCTGAGTTGCGTTGAGTTTTCCGTCGGCAGAGTA
>JAZRCE010000029.1:0-2701 GCA_045635445.1 Candidatus Aphodosoma sp. | reverse complement strand
CAATTTCAATACCACACGGCTATCGCCACCTTCGAGTTGCTCTTCGTTGTAAGCTGCCGACATGATTGACAAGAACATACGGTCAACACCGATTGAAGTTTCGATTACGTATGGAGTGTAGCTTTCGTTGATTTCTGGGTCGAAATATTTGATGTTTTTGCCTGAATATTTTTCGTGGCTCGACAAGTCGAAATCAGTACGAGAGTGGATACCCTCTACCTCTTTGAAACCGAATGGCATTTGGAATTCGATGTCAGTAGCAGCATTAGCATAGTGAGCCAATTTGTCGTGATCGTGGAAACGATATTTTTCATCGCCAAGGCCAAGAGCTTTGTGCCAACGGAGGCGGAATTGTTTCCAGTGCTCAAACCATTTCAACTCTTCGCCTGGACGAACAAAGAATTGCATTTCCATTTGTTCGAACTCACGCATACGGAAGATAAATTGACGAGCAACGATTTCGTTACGGAAAGCTTTACCGATTTGACAGATACCAAAAGGCACTTTCATACGACCTGTTTTTTGCACATTAAGGTAGTTAACGAAGATACCTTGAGCAGTCTCTGGACGGAGATAAATCTTCATTGCACCATCCGCAGTAGAACCCATGTCAGTAGAGAACATAAGGTTGAATTGACGCACGTCAGTCCAGTTTTTAGTACCAGAGATAGGACAAACAATCTCGCAATCAACGATGATTTGTTTCAACTCAACCAAGTCGTTAGCCTCCAAAGCAGCCACAAAACGATTGTGGATAGCATCGCGTTTAGCCACATTTTCCAACACGCGTGGGTTAGTTTGACAGAACATTTCGCGGTCGAACGATTCGCCAAAGCGTTTAGCAGCTTTTTCGCACTCTTTGTTGATTTTCTCGTCGAATTTAGCCAAGTGGTGTTCGATCAAAACATCGGCACGATAGCGTTTTTTAGAATCTTTATTGTCGATCAATGGGTCGTTGAAAGCATCAACGTGACCTGAAGCTTTCCATGTCGTTGGATGCATAAAAATCGCAGCATCGATACCTACCACATTTTCGTGAAGAAGCACCATGCTATCCCACCAATATTTTTTGCTGTTATTTTTAAGTTCAACACCATTTTGTCCGTAATCATACACGGCACCAAGACCATCATAAATCTCACTTGATGGAAAAACGAATCCATACTCTTTGCAGTGAGCAACCAATTTTTTAAATACCTCTTCTTGTGAAGCCATAAATCTAGTTGAAATTTGAGAGTTGAGAGTTGAAATTTAATATTTTCAACACCAACTTATTTTATACTTATTTTATTAATTATCTGACAATTACAACACAAACACAACAATAAATTTAGCATTATGCATTGCGTACTAAACAGAATTACAAAGTTACAAAAATTATGTCGTATATGCAATAGTACACCAAAAATTGTTACCTTATAAGAAAATCAAAAAAATGGCTGAGTATTTTTTTTACTCAGCCACTTATTATTTATAATTTCAACCAAGAGACTTTTCTATCCCATTTCGGTTTTGCTAGTTCAATTGCAACATAATCATTAAAATAACTATGTAATAATGCTTTAAATCTAGGTCCGTGGTTCATTTCACGAGTGTGACACAATTCGTGTACAATGACGTAATCAATCAAACGCTCAGGCAAAAGCAAAAGATAATAACTCAATTTTATATCTTTTGATGTAGAACAACAACCCCATCGTGATTTTGCTGTATCAATTTTCAAAGTTCTGTATGGTAGTTGACATTTCGCCGACCAATATTCCATTTTTTCGGGCAACACCCGCTCCGCCTCCATGCGTAAGAATTTCAATACTATGCGTTTCAATGTATTCTGAGCAACATCGGTTTCTATGTCTACACCTACAGGAATATTTATCTGCAACACTCCATCAACTAAACGTGCACCAAACACTCTAATTCTGGGATTATCTTGATAGCCAAGAGAAACTTTGAAGGTCAGAGTTTCTATCGGTTCATCAAACTTAAATTTTCCTTCACCACTCCGTTCTACCACTTTTTCTCTAAGTTTCAATATCTTATATATAGTTTCTTGCGACAATGGAAATACACTATCTTCAAATCTTGGAGGCACGGTAATTATCACCAAATTTTGCGTAACCTTGATAATCTGCCTGCGAGCAGTGGAACGAGTTCGCAATTGCACCAATCCAAGTTCGGGATGTTCGAATGTCACCATACTTACTGCACCTTAAATATTTTCACTCGTTTTGTTTTTTCGGTTACAGCGTATCGAGCATCGACACGATGCCCTACAACCCACACAATATCATCACCCGAAACGAGCAACCAAAGTTGCTCTTTTTCGCTTGTAGTAAACTTTTTATCCACAAAAAAATCACTCAACTTCTTACGCCCTTTCATCCCAAAAGGAATAAACCAATCGCCTTGTTGCCAACGACGCAATTGTAATGGATATTGCAATTTATCTGCATCAAGACAAGCTACATTTGCTGATTTAATAAGTTCAAAATCAGCAATATCCACCTTTTGTATCTCTAATTTTATAGGCTCGTTAATCGTAATTTGTGTTTCGTCAATCGTGTATTGAGCATTGTATATTTTTCGCTGAAGCTCAAGACCATTAGTTGTGCTTTGTGCTTTGCGTGTTGTGCATTCTAAATGTTCGCGTTCTAACACAATTCGATGTGTAACAGAATAGAATTGTTTGCCTGAAATATCA
>JAZRCE010000028.1:0-21470 GCA_045635445.1 Candidatus Aphodosoma sp. | reverse complement strand
CGCAAGGACCTGCGTTGAAATTGTGCATTTGTTTCATAATAAAATTTTTAATATGTTAAAAAACAGTTAGTTGTTGTTTTTCTGAGTGGAGTATAGTTTACGGGACAAAGGTAAGCATTAAATTGCTTATAAACAAATTTTTGAGAAGGAATTTTATAAAAATGTGTGTTTTTATTTTTTTGATGAGTTTATTAGCTCTAAAAGTTTGTCGATTGCTTCTTCTTCGGGTATGTTTTTCATGACGCATTCTTGTCCTTTGTAGAGGGATACTTTGCCCATACCGGCACCGATGTAGCCAAAATCGGCATCTGCCATTTCGCCTGGGCCATTGACAATGCAACCCATTATGGCGATTTTGAGTCCTACAAATCCTTGTGTCGCCTCTTTCACTTGGCGTACGACTTTAGGTAGGTCGAATTTGGTGCGTCCGCACGATGGGCAAGAGGTGTATTCGGTTTTGCTGATGCGGCAGCGTGATGATTGTAGGATTTCGAAGGCTATGTCGTTGACTTGTTCGGCGGAGATGGAACCGGATTTATTGCTCAACCAGATGCCGTCGATGAGTCCGTCGATAAGGAGCGGACCGAAGAAGACTCCAGCTTGGATTTGGAGTGTTTCGAGATCGTCGAGTTCGAATTGTTTCTTTACGATTATTGGTTTGTCGGTTGCAAGTAGTTCATTGAGGTTTGAGATATCTTCAACAATGGCAATCTCTTGACTTAATGCTAGAATTTCTTCGGCAGTGTAGTCGGGTTGTAATGGTGTATTGAGTTTTTGGTCGGCTACTACGACTACGGGATTGTTGCCTCCTATTTTGTTGATTGGAGTGGATTTACGACGTGAATATTCTGTTTTTAATGAAGAATAAGGAATGTGAGTTGAGAGATTATTTCGTTGCTTTTCGATGTAATCAACGAGTTTGCGTGCTACGGGGATTTCGGCTTCTGGGGCTTCGGATAGTGACACGCGGATGGTGTCGCCGATGCCGTCGTGGAGTAGTGTGCCGATGCCTACGGCTGATTTGATGCGGCCTTCGTCGTCGCTACCTGCTTCGGTTACACCGAGGTGGAGGGGATAGTTTTTGTTTTTGGCATCCATCATTTGTACGAGTAGGCGCACTGCGTAGATCATTACGCGTGTGTTGGATGCTTTGACTGAAAGAATCAAGTTGGTGAACCCTTCTTGCTCGCAGAGTTCGATGAACTCCATGCATGAGGTGGCCAAACCAAGAGGGGTGTTGCCGTAGCGACTCATGATGCGAGGAGAGAGTGAGCCGTGGTTGACGCCGATGCGAATGGCTGTGCCTTTGTCTTTGCAGATAGAGAGTAGTGTGTGAAGTTTTTCGCGGATGCGGCGGAGCTCATCGTTCCACTCTTCGTCGGTGTAGTCGCCATGCTTGCTAGTGACGAAGTTGCCTGGGTTGATACGGACTTTTTCGACTAAATTGGCTGCAACTTCGGCAACGTTGGCATTGAAGTGGATGTCGGCCACGAGGGGTAGGTTGATGCCTTCGGCGTGGAGAATTTCTTTGATTTTGCCAAGGTTTTCGGCTTCTTTGGTGCCTTGGGTTGTGTAGCGAAGGAGTTCGGTGCCGGCTTCGAGACATCGTTTGGCTTGTGCTACAGAGGCATTGATATCGTTGGTGTCGGTGTTGGCCATGGTTTGTATGCGAATAGGGTTGTTGCCACCTATTCGGAGGTTGCCAACTTGGATTTCTTTGGTTGTTTTGCGTGTAATCATATTTTTGTTTGTGGCGGTTTGCTTTGGTGTGGGTTGCTTGAAGGTATGGTTATCCTATGAAGAACCTATGGAGAAGGTATTTGTTTGTTAAGATATTTTTAGTGGGTTGTAGATGTCGTTGTCGGTGCCATCAGATGCGGTTTGTTGAGGGTATATCAATAAGAAATTGTTTTCTGCGAAGTATTTGTTGAGGTAATATGGTATTTTTTCGAATAGGTTGTGGTATGATACTGTGGCTTTGCGGGCTGAGATGACTATGAGAGTATCGCCATGTTTGATGTGTTTGGAAATGATGAGGAAGTCTTCCCAAGCGGCTAGTTCGCGGAATGAGGCATTGAGTGAGCTATGTATTTGGCATTGCTTTTTTAGAGTTTCGGTGGTTGTTTTGTTGGCGTAGAAAACCACGGGTATGCTGAGTTGGGTGGCTATGTTTTTGATGCGGTCGAACCATAGGTTGAATCCAATTTCGAGTTCAGCCATTTGAGGAACGGCAATGATGAGGCGTTTGACTGAGTTTATAGGTTTTTTAGGTCCGTAGATGATTAGGTTTTGGTGTGATGTTCCGTTGATGAGGGATGTGGTGGTGCTACCGAGGAATGTGTCGACTATGTTGGCCTTGTGGTGTATGCCGATGATTAGGTCGGTGATTTTGTTGGCATGAATAGTGTCGATGATGCAATTTGATATGTTTAGGTCGCATTTCATTATAGGTATGAGTTTGTTGTCGGTGGCAGAGGCGAGTTTGGCAGCGCTCTCTAATAGTTTAGTTCCAGATGAGTCTTCTGGGTCGCCATTGATTTTTAGGGCATAGAGAGTTTTGTTGTTGCGAGGTTTGACGAGGTTGCTGATGTCGAGAAGTTGAGGCATAGTTTGTGGATTGGAAATAGGGATGAGTATGCGCTCGGTGCCAAGGCGTTGGCGTTGTTCGTCTTGTTTGGTTTCTTCGATTGCAATTTTGCGGGCTGCACGTTCGGTGGCAACTGATGAAATTGTGCAGGTTACGAGTATCATGACGATAGTTCCGTTTAGAATGTTTTCATTGAGAAGTCCTATGTTGTAGCCAATCATTACGGCGGCTAGAGTGGCGGCGGCTTGGCCGTTGCTAAGGCCAAATATGAGATCGCCTTCGATTTTTGTGAGTCGGGAGCTAATTTGGGATAGTTTGGCTGCCATCCATTTTGTAGCGGTGGCAACGATGGTCATTACGGCTGCAACTTTGATGGATTCGATGTTTGTAATGAAGGCTCGTATGTCGATTTGCATTCCGATGCTGAGGAGGAAGAATGGGATGAATATTGCGTTGCCAACGAATTCAATGCGGTTCATGAGTGGTGAAACGCTAGGAATTAGTCGGTTGAGGATTAGGCCAGCAAAGAATGCTCCGAGGATGCCTTCGAGTCCGGCGGCTTGAGCTAATAGCGAGGCGAAGAAGATGATGACCATCACGAAGATGTATTGTGCTACGCTATCGTTGAAGTGTCTGAGGAAATATTTAGAGAGTTTTGGAAGTAGTCCGAATACTATGAGGCTGAATAGGAGGGTAGATATGCCAAATTTGATCCAATATGTAGGATTCATTTCGCCTTTGGTTGTTGCAACGATGACGGCGAGGATGAGCAATGAGGCTGTGACTGTGATGATTGTGCCGGCAATGGTGATGCTAACAGCACGGTTTTTGGATATACCCATTTTGCTGACGATAGGGTAGGCAATGAGGGTGTGCGAGGCATACATACTAGCTAGAAGTGTGGCTCGAGTGAAGTCCATGTCGAGTAGCCACATGCCAGTGGCGATACCAAATGCCATTGGTATGATGAATGTGTATGTGCCGAATAGGATGCTCTTGGTGCTATTTTGTTTGAAGGTGTTTAGGTCGATTTCTAATCCGGCTTGGAACATGATGTAGAGGATGCCGACTTTGCCAAATAGTTCGAAACTAGCATCGTTGGATAGGATGTTGAGTCCGTGTGGTCCGAAGAGTGTGCCTGCAAGGATTAGGCCTATGATATGAGGGATTTTGAATCTATTGAGAATTGGAGCGCATAGGATGATGACGATGACAAGTAGGAATATGGCTATTGGATCGGTTAGAGGGAATGATGGGATTAGGTCGGTGATGTATTTCATTTTTATATGTTTTTTTGCGATGAGTTTTGCAAAGTTAGTGATTTTTTTTGAAATGACCAATTTTTGTGCTGAAATCTTGTTGTTTTTGATGAGGTTTTGTTAATTTTTGTTTTGATTTGATGCTGTTGTTTGGGTTGTTTTTGTTTTTTATTGTTAAAATGTGGGGTTTGAGTATGGTTGAAAGGGGTATTTGAGTTAATTTAATGTTAAATATATGAATTTACTTGTTGGTTAAGTTAAAAAGATGTATCTTTGCATTAGTAAAAGGAATTAACTGTTAAATTTTTTATTTATTGATGTTTGATACTTTAAGAATGAAAAATTTGAGTTTTTTTTATAGATTATAGATTATAGATAATGTGAGGCAGGAGTTTTGCGGGAGCAAAGCTTCTGTTTTTTTAGTGGGATGTGAGTATAAAAAAAGCCGAACACGTGTTCGGCTTTTTTTATATTGTGGGAGGGATTGTGGAATTAATAATACTTGTAACGCATATCTTCTATTTCGGCGGCTGTTTTGAGAGCTTCGATTAGGAGATATTGGTTCATGTATTTTTCGCGTGTTTCGAGCATTACCATTTCTTCTTTTTCGTTATATGGTTTTGTAGTTTCTTCTTTTTTAATAACTTTGAAGATATAAGCGCCTGTATTGCCTTTAATTGGAGTAGATTCTTTTTCTATTTCTGCATTAGCTACGCGAGCGAAGAGTGATGGTTCGTTGCCGATAGAACCAACGTATGTGCTTGCAAAACTTACGTTACGAACAGTATCAATTTGGAAGCCTTCTGTAGCGAGTTGATCTATTGATTTGCCAGCCATTTGAGCGATGAGAATGTCGGCTTTTTTGTCTTTACGGATTTCTGCAGTGAGTTGAGCTTTTACGCTTTCGATTGAACGGTAACCTTCTTCGTTGTGTTTATCAATTGCAACAGCGATAATTTTGTCTTCAACTTCAAAAATGTCACTAATGATACCTTCTTTGTTTTCGAATACCCAACGAACTACTTCGCGCGCTTTTGTTATGTTGTTGATAGCAGTTGCGTTGATGTCGAGGTTTGCTGCAGACATCACAACATATCCATTGTTTGTAGCTTCAGTTTCGAGTTTTTCGATTGTGTTATTGTCGACAATGAATTGTTTCATTTTGTTGTAAAGTTCGGCTTGGGTGCGAGATGTTGCGCTTACTTCGCGAGCAATTATAGCAACTTTTGCTTTAGTAGTTTTAGTGCCGAGTTCGTTTACATAGAAGAGGTTTATATCGTTGCCTTCTTTTACAATGAACATTTCGTTTGCTGGTGTTGAGAATGCTGGAGTTGCGATTTTTTTCTCTAATCCCATTTCGCTAACCCAACCGATTTCGCCACCGTTAGCTGCGTTTTGGAGGAGGGAGTGAGTTTTTGCTAGTTCGGCGAAGTCAGCACCATTTTTTACTGCGTTCATGATGCTGTCTGCAAGTGCTTGAGTAGCTTCTGCAGTTTCGCGGTGAAGATACATGTTGCTGAGTTTTACAGAGTCAACTGAAGCAATGTTATTTTCGATGATGCGTGCCATTTTGTATGTGTTGTTAACAAAGATAGGCCCCATAACTTCGCCGGCTTGAGCTGTGAATGCAAATTCTTGGAAGTCGGCGTCAATTTGTTCTTTTGTTAGATTTTCGCCACGGAATTGAACGTCAGAGTTTGAATTAACTATAGTAGCTACATCTTCTGTAGTTGTAAATTCGGCTTTTAAATCATTAATCCATTTTTCAACTTCAGCAAAGTCTTCTGTTGAAGGTTTGATGTCAACTACAATGTATTTGATGTCAGCTGATTGTTTTTGTTTGAATTGTTCTTTTTTCTTGTTGTAGAGGTCTTTGATTTCGGCATCGCTGACATTGATAGTAGAATCGGCAATTGAGAAATAGTTTTTCATTGCGTATACGGCATCTGCAGATACAAGATTGTTGTCGTATGCGTATTTAGCTTCTAGTGGATTAACAACTAAAGCTGCGTTGAGTAAGTTAGTGTATTTTTCTTGGAGACGATTTGTTTTAATAGAGTGCTCGGTATATTGCCAATAGTTGCGATAGAGATAAAGTTGGTCTGCAGGGATGTTTTGAGCAGCCTCTTCGCTATCGATAGTTGAGATGAATTGTTTTACTGTGTTTACATCAAATTGACCATTTGCGTTGAAAAACATTTGGTTGTTCATTAGTATTGGACTAATGTTATTGCCAATGATCATGTTTGTTAATTCGTTTTTTGTGATAGTCATGCCAATTTCAGCGCAATCATCGTTGATGACTTTTTCGGTTACAGTGCTTTCCCATACCATTTGGCGAATTTGTTCTGTCATTTCATCGTTGATGTTATTGCCATATTGCAATTTTACTACATCATTAAAGCGGTCCATTTTTTCTGAATAGTCGCGGATTTTTATTTTTTCACCGTTGATAACAGCTACATTTGCGCTATTTTCTTGAAAATAAGTTGAACCTGAGTTTACTAAGTCTCCAACTATGAAGACTACCAAAGCCAAACCTACAATAACTAATAGTAGGATACCTTTACTTCTAATTTTTTCTAATGTTGCCATTTTTTTTGTTGTTTTATTTGTTTTGATTTTATTTTCTTGAATTTGTTATGTTTCTGAAATATAATCTTTTAATGGTTTAAAGTGTATTTTTAAGATATTATATTTCATTATAACGTTTGAAGTGCGAATTTACAAAAAAAAGTTTATATATACGAAAAAAAATATAATAAAATTATAATTAATTGATTGATAGCGGTGTATGTGGTTAATTAATAGTTAGTTTTACTAAGTCAATTCTGTTGTTGTGAGCTTGGATTATTTTGAAAGTATAGTTTTCTATATTTATAGTTTCATTGAGTTTTGGGAATTTTTGATAGTGGTATAATATATAGCCTGCAATTGTTACATAATTTTCAGATTCGGGAAATTCGAAGTTAAATTTCATATTTGCAGAATCAATTTCGAGGCGACCTGATAGCATATATTCATTGTTGCTAATTTGTCGAGCAATCCATTCACGGTTGTCGTGTTCGTCTTCGATTTCGCCAAAAATTTCTTCCATAATATCTTCTAATGTAACAATACCAGCGGTACCTCCAAATTCATCGACAACTACGGCGATACTTTTTTTCTCTTGCATGAAAATATCCATTAGTTTGTTTGCCGCCATAGTTTCCGGAACAATAGGTAGAGGTCTGATTTGTTTGCGCCAATCTGTTGGGTTTTTAAACAAATCGTTGGAGTGGAAATATCCTATAATATTGTCGATTGAATCGCGGTAGATGAGAATTTTTGAGTATCCGGTATTGGTAAAAGTGTTACGTAGGTCAATAAGTGAAGTGGTTTCTTCTGGTAGTGCAGATATTTCTGTACGAGGTATAGCGCAGTCGCGTAATTTTACTTCTGAGAAATCGAGTGCATTTTGGAATATTTTCACATCGTGTTCTATTTCTTCTTGACTATCAGAACTTTCTATGGATTCGTTGATTAGGTAGTCTAAGTCGATTCTACTTAGTTCGTGGTTTTCATTTTGGGGATTATATAATTTGAATAATCGAAGGGTATTTTTTGATAGGAACGTTGTGAATATTGTGATTGGGTAGAGGATGATGTATATTATGAATACGAAAGGAGCAAATATATTAAGCCAAAGGTTTGGGTTACTTTTAAAGATAATTTTAGGGATGAATTCTCCAGTGAATAGTACAATAATTGTTGCGATAATTGTTTGTATAATCATTATTATAAAATCAGAGGCAATGACATATTGTTGAATAATTTTAGTTAGCAAATTTGCCATTTGGATGCTATATATAACAAGTGCAATATTGTTTCCAACTAACATGGTAGATATGTATTGTTCGCTATGGTGGTAGAAAAAATCTATAATTTTAGAAGCTAGAGAATTTGATTTTTTGTCTATTTCAAAGCGTAGTTTGTTTGATGACACAAACGCAATTTCCATTCCTGAGAATAGAGCAGAGAATATTAATGATATAGCTATTGCCCAATAATTAACCATGATTTATTTAGTCGGATTTTGAGATTTAAGAATTGAATGTTATTTGCGAAATATAAAAATGTATATATTTAATTATTCTTCAATTGGTATTATGCCTTTTGGTTTGCGTATGCTATATTTGCTAAAAGTTTGGTTAGATTCGAATCCAACTCCAAGTATTTTTCTTTCTTTTTGGATGATGGTTATGGAGGAGTCGCTATATACACGTTTTTCTTTTTGGTTCCAAAATAATTCGTTTGTATAGAATTCTTCTTTGTTTAGATTTGTTGCTTCGACGTTGTCATTTAGTTTCCAGAGTTCTTCTTTACTATAATATATAGCTTTATTGCATTGGATTTCGGCATCGATATGGTAATTTTCGTCAAATCGTTCAAATCGAAGACCTTGAGGAAAATCCCAATATGGAGTGTCTACATTTTCGTATACATACCATTTTGCTGTGGTTATTCTATAACGTATTATGCCAGAGTCGGATACGATTGTGGTTATTGAGTCGGCATATACTTGAGGTGTTTTTTTTACATCTACAGATGTGGAAGATATTTCATGTTTGGGATGGCATGAAGAAAATAAAAATAGCGCAGCAATCACAAAAAATGTGATTGCTACACTACTTTTTTTTATTGCATACATATTAATTATGCAATGTGTTGATTTTTTAGATTTAGTATTCAATTAATGATTTTGAATTTGAATAAGATTATTTACTACGAACAGTTGTTGTTTCGCTAACCCATCCGCCTACGTAGTGAGATTTGCCTTCTTCGATTTCTGGGTGCATAAATACTTCTTCTTTAGATGGGAAGAGTGCGCTATAAGATCTGATATATTTGTTTGCTTGTTCTATAATATTTTCGCTTGGCTCTACGCTTTTAGCTTTGATGAATTGGTCAACAGCAGCCCAAAATACTGCTCTTTGTAGAGTTGGGTCGTCAGAAACTTTTGCTTGTGCGTATATAATACCAAGTAATATGTGTGGTTGTCCTTGAGCAGGGTTTTTAACTAATGATTCTTTACAGTATTTACGAACGTTTTGGTATTGTTCTCTCTTGTAGTATACTTGAGCGATGCGGAGCAAGTAGTCGGCGATATCGATGTCGTCGGTTGCAATATTTACAGCTTCGAGGTAGTATTTAACAGCTTTGTCGAATTCACCTTTTACGTATGCCATGTTGCCGAGACCAGCTGCTGCTTCTGCAGAAGGAGAGATGCGGTGTGCGTATTCGGCAGCTTTATAGTAGGCTTCATGTTCTATGCATTTGAGACGTTTGAAGAGTTTCATTACACCTTCGAGATATTTGAGGTCTGAACTGTTGTTTTCTACGTTTGGCAAGAAAATTTCGTTCATTTTATTGCAGTCTGCAACACCAGAAGCGGCGAAAAGCACGTCAACTGCTGATTTTACGTTTGTGTAATTTTCAGCATCTTTTAAGTCTGCGTTTTGACTATTTGCTGTTAGTATTGCATCGGCAAAAGTGTAATCACCGATGAATTGTTCGGCCAATGTGTTATCTGCTTTGTATAGATTAGCTGATGTAAATACAAAAAGTTGCAATTCACTTGCAGTAGCAGCATTGCCTAATCCATGAATAGCTTCTTTAATCCAAGGATAGATTGTAGCATTGTCATTAGGAAAATATTTGTTGTATTTAACTGCTTTGTCGGCAAGGATTGCAGGACGAGGTGTTTTTGGGTCATTGCCGAAGTATTGGATACGATCGTCATACAATTTCATTAATTGCGCGAATGCAGCATCGTGTTCTTCTTGTGTTGTAGCTTGTTTGATTTTCCAGTCAAGGATTCTTACGCCTAAGCTATAGATATTTTTAGATGCTGTAGGACATTCGTCATAAACCATTTTCCATGGGCCATAGGCATCGGCATAGTTTTTTACTTTTGCATATTCGGTGAAGAGAGAAAGGTTTACTTTACATTCTTCAGATTGTGCAATAATGTTGCTTGTAAATAATAAAGCAACAAATAGTGTTGTTAATTTTAAAGATTTCATAGTGTTATTTAGTTATTGATTATGAATTAAATTGTTTATCTTAATTTGGCTTTTATAAACCAAGTTTCGTTTAATGCAAAATTTAGTCCAAATTTAAAATTATGTTCTTTTAAAAGAGCGGTTGTTCCGCCTATATTGCTGTATTCGAAATTGACGTTTATTGTTGTTTTAGAAGTTCTAAGAGGTAATCCGACGCCACAAGTTATAGAAAATTCGGGTATTTGTAGACCATTAATTTTGGTGTGAGAGTTGCGATAGTTAGCTCCTAATCGCCAAGCCATGCGATCTATGTAGTTTCTACCTCGAGGGTCATGAACATATTCTGACCCGATTGATATTTTCATACGATTAGCTAATGTGTCGAGTTTTCCGTAATATAGGGCTTTGCTATATTCTTGGAATATGAAGTCTACACCGATAGTTAATCTATCATCGTATGTGTACATTACACCTCCACCATATAACGATGGCATTTCGAATAGTTCATCTGAATTTGTTGTTAGAGTATCTGTGCCTGTTGTTGTTTGTGTGAAAGCACCATTCATACCAGAACGAAATTCGTAAATGGCTCCAATGTTGAGTTTGTGTTTTTTGTTGATGATTTCGTGGTATTGTAAGCCAAATCTTGCGTTAAAACTACGAATGTATAGGTTTGATTGTAAAATTGTATTAGTTGTAGTGAGGTTAGATGTTGTGTAACTTAGGGCTTTGTAGTGGTTTATTTCGCCAAACATATAGTACCCATTCACGCCAAGAGCAAGATGGTCAGCTATATCAAAAGATAAACCTAAATAGACTTGGTTTATACCACCTCGACCATAGTATGTTTTGTTGTATATGTTGTAGTTGTCTTCGAATGGGATAGAAATGGAGTCGGTGTAGTTGTAGTTGTAGCCTACATATGAACAAGGTATTAAGCCAGCAGATAATCCCATCCATTTGGTGATTGGAGATTGTAGGGCTATGTAGTCAAAACTTCCAGTAAACGTGGTATTTTGAGCATTTATAGTGCTAAAATTGGATAATAACCCTGAGACTCCCATTTCGAAAATAAATGTGGTAGAATCAATGCTACTATATGATGCGGGGTTTGTAGAGTTGATAGAATTTTTGGTTCTTAAGCCAATAGCGGTTCCACCCATTGCTTGGGACTTAGAAAAGCAGTCGTCTTCTAATAGTCCATATCCATAACGAGTATATGGTGAGTTTGTATTGTTTTGAGCTATGGTAAGTATGGTGCCTAGCAAAGAGAGTAATATGGTGATTAGTTTTTTGTTCATTTTATTATTTTGATAAGTTTTTTGCTATAAAGTTTAACCCAATAGGTACAAGTTGTGGTTCATGGAATAGTGTAATGTTAGATTTTTTTGTTTTATTTATTCTATTGTTTTTGTTGTTATCGTAAAAGGATTTGATTATAGGTTCAATATTTTCTACTAGTGTAAAAAGTCCTCCTGTTAAAATTATATTTAAGTTTGAGTATTTGTTTGTGTAGAGGTCAATGTAACTTTTTATTTCGTATATTATACCCCAAAAGGCTCCGTTCCATATGGCGTTTTTTGTCGTTTTTCCTAGTGGTGTATTTGTATTGTGCTTGTCGTTTATATTGCATTGAGGTAGAGCTGATGTAAAGTGATGCATCGCATCTAATCTCATTTGTAGTCCAGGTGCAATATTACCTCCGATGAAATGGTTGTTTATTAGAAGATCGTATGTATTGCATGTGCCACAATCAATAATTAAATAATTTCCGCTACCATTTATTGCATATGCACCAGCAAGGGCGGCGATACGATCTTTTCCTAATGTTTGAGGTGTGGTATAGTCAATGATAAAAGGCAACGGTGATTGGTGCGATAGTATGTGACTAGATATTCCTAATTTGTTAATTGTTTGAGCAATGTGTTGTTCTTTGCTTTGATTGACGCTAGAAATAATTGTTTGTGTTATATTTGGGTATTTAAGTTTTAATGTATTTATGTTGTCGAAGTTAACTGTTTCTGTAGTAAAGTGTTCTACAAGATTGTTGTCTTCGAATATGGCCAATTTTGTTTTGGTGTTGCCTATGTCAATAGAGAGAACCATTTGTTTGTATATATTTCGGTGCAAAGTTACAAAAAAAAATTAAAACAAAAAACACACATTAGTATTAAAAAAGAATAAAAGAAATAAGGATTTTTAAAGTTGATTTATTTGTGGTATTGTTTGAGGTGTATTTTGAGATTTGTTAGTTTAAAATAAAATTATTATCTTTGCTGATGAAAAATTTTTCTATTTTATGAATGAGACAATTTTATATTGGTTAAGTCAAATGGGTTTTGTAAGTAGCTCGCAATATTGGTTTTATTGTGTTGTAACTATTTCCTTTGTGTTTGTAATAACTTACATTGTGAATCTAATATGTCGACGAGTATTTGTTCCTATAGTAAAAAAAATAGCAAAAACAACTAATTGGTCGTGGGATGATATTTTTTGTAATGAGGCGTTTTTGAATGATATTTTTCGTATTGTTCCTCCAATTTTGGTGGCAACTCTTTTGCCTATTATATTTGTGCAAGGTGATTCTTTGTTTGAGTTTTTGTTGCGAGTCAACTATATATACATGGTTGTTGTTGTGGCCAAAATGGTAACATCTTTTATTGGTGTATTGTATGATTTGTCTTTGCGGAGTAAGCATTTGAAGAATAGGGCATTGCAAGGGGTTTCACAAATGCTAAAGGTTGTAGTTGTATGTATTGCTTTGATAGTTATTGTTAGTATTTTGATTAATAAAAATCCTGGGTATATTCTTACTGCATTAGGAGCTTCGGCAGCAGTTTTGATGTTGGTTTTTAAAGATATGATTGTAGGTCTAGTTTCGGGTGTACAATTGTCTATTAATGATATGTTGCGTCCAGGAGATTGGATTTCGGTTCCAAAGTATGGTGCTGATGGTGATGTTGTAGAAGTTGGTCTTACGACTATAAAGGTGCAAAATTGGGATAATACAATAACAACTATACCGCCATATGCGTTGGTTAGTGATTCTTTTCAGAATTGGCGTGGCATGCAAGAGAGTGGGGGGCGTCGTGTAAAGCGTGCTATCTATATTGATATGCGTTCGATACAATTTTGTACTGGAGAGCAGATGAGTGATTTTGAAAAGAAAGGATGGCTTGTTGGAGTTGAACGAGAAGATGGTTTTCCTGTAAATCTTCATATATTTCGTAATTATTTGGAGAAATATTTGTGCACCCATCCGCGAGTTAATCAAAATATGGTTATTATGGTACGTCAGTTGCAACCTACAGCTCAGGGTCTTCCTCTTGAACTCTATTTTTTCTCGGATGGTACGGATTGGATTCCATATGAGCAACTTCAGTCTGAGATATTTGAGCATGTATTTGCTATGTTGCCTACTTTTGGATTGCGTATTTTTCAATCTCCAATGGGTGTTGATTTTTCAAGAGAAATGTTGTCTGTAAATTAAATATTAAAAAATGTTGCTAAAAATTTGGTTGTTAACGAAATAATTTGTAACTTTGCACCGAATTTAATGATTTGAGGGGACGAGCAGTCCCCTCGATTTGTAGTATATAGTTGAGTATGATACAAAAAGATATTATTAGTAGTTTGGTTATCAGCAAGTTGACAGATACTAGGTATTTCTTGGTAGATGTTACGGTTTCGGCAGATAATGTTATTAAAGTAGAAATTGACGCAGAAGAAGGTGTTGATATTGACTTTTGTGTTGAATTGAATCGTTTTATTGAGGCTAATTTTGATCGAGAGGTCGAGGATTATGAACTTGAGGTGGGTTCTGCAGGTCTTACTTCTCCATTTAAGGTAAAGCGTCAGTACGAAAAGAATCTGAATAAGGATGTTGAAGTGCTTGAGTCGAATGGCATAAAGCATGAGGGGGTGTTGGTTGAAGTGGGAGATGAGTCTTTTGTAATAGAAGAGACAAAAATGTTGCGTAAAGAGGGGGATAAGCGAAAAAAAGCTTATACCGAGCGTGTGGAATTTAAATATAGTGAAATTAAATATACTAAATATATAATAAATTTTAAGTAATGGCTAAAAAGGAAAAAGTAAATCTTATAGAGACTTTCTCAGAGTTTAAAGATTTAAAAGCGATCGATCGCTCTACATTAATCAGTATTTTGGAGGATTCTTTCCGTAGTGTGATTGCAAAAATGTATGGAACAGATGAGAATTATGATGTAATTATCAATCCAGAAACAGGTGATTGTGAAATTCTTCGTACACGCACTATTGTAGAAGATGATGAGTTGGAAAATGAAAGTATGGAGATAGCTCTTAGTGCAGCACAAGAAATAGATGAGGATTATGAAGTCGGAGAAGAAGTTGTGGATAAAGTGGAGTTTTTGAGTTTTGGCCGTCGAGCAGTGCTTAACCTTCGTCAAACATTAGCATCTCGTATTCTTGAACTTCAAAAAGAAGCTCTTTATGAAAAATATGCCGATATTATTGGACAAGTAGTGACTGGTGATATCTATCAAGTGTGGAAAAAAGAAGTGCTTATTCTTGATGAAGATAAAAATGAAATGCTTCTTCCAAAACAAGAGCAAATTTCAACTGATTTTTATCGTAAGGGTGAGCATATACGTGCTGTTGTACTTCGTGTAGATAATAAAAATAATAATCCTAAGATTTATTTATCTCGTACATCTCCTTTGTTTTTGGAGCGTCTTATAGAGCAAGAAGTGCCAGAAATTCACGATGGTTTAATCACGATTAAAAAAGTTGTGCGTATTCCTGGCGAACGTGCTAAGGTAGCGGTAGAGTCTTTTGATGATCGTATCGATCCAGTAGGCGCATGTGTGGGTATGAAGGGTGCTCGTATTCATGGTATTGTGCGTGAACTTCGTAATGAAAATATTGATGTTATTCATTATACAAACAATGCTAGTCTTTATATTGCACGTGCATTGAGCCCAGCAAAAGTTCAGTCTATCGAATTAGATGAAGAAAACAAGAAGGCAAATGTCTATCTTCGTCCAGAAGATATTTCACTTGCTATTGGCAAAAATGGTAATAATATCAAACTTGCAACTATGCTTACTGGTTATACTATTGATGTATTCCGTAATGATGTCGAAATAGATGAGGAGGATATTTATCTTGATGAATTTAGCGATGAAATTGATAGCTGGATTATAGACGTTTTGAAAGGCATTGGTTGTGATACAGCTAAAAATGTATTGTCCCTTACTCGTGAAGAATTGATTCAACGGTCAGATCTTGAGGAAGAAACAATCGATGATGTATTGGCTGTTTTGAAAGCAGAATTTGAAGATTAATAAATTCTTTTATTTTAATTAGTGATTTGGTCGTGAGGACCATATCTTAATAACTATTCACTGATAACTAAAAAAATATATGGCAAGATTAGGAAAATTAGTAAAAACATTAAAGATTGGTATTGGTACAGCTACAGATTATTTGAAATCAAAAGGTTTTGAGGTAGAGGAAGATTTTAATTCTAAACTCACATCAGAACAAGAGGCTTTGTTGTTGAAGGAGTTTGCAACTCCAGATATGTTGGCTGAATTTGAAGAACAAAAGAAACCTCAAAAAAAAGTAAAGGTAGAAGCACCAAAGAAACCAGAGCAACCAAAGGTAGTTGAAGTGTTAAAAAGTGATGAGTCTATAAAGGTAGAACCAAAAGCATCTGGTATAAAAATTGTTGATAAAATAGATTTGGATGCTATTGCTAAGCCAAAAACAGATAAAAAAGTAGTTCAAGAGGTTAAAGTTGAACCAAAGAAAGAGGAGCCACAAAGTGTTAATGAACCTAAAAAAGTGGTTACTCCCGTTCTTGCTGAACCTAAGGTTGAATCTAAAATCGAACACAAAAAAGAGGAGAAAAAAGCAGAACCAAAACCTCAAAAAGCAGAAATCAAGAAAGATCCAGCACCAATCAAAAAAGAAAATCTTGCCAAAGAAAATAATACAGAAAAACCTGCTGTGAAAGTAGATGTTGAGCCTAAAAAGGCAGAAGAACATGTTGTTGAAAAGAAAGAAGATGAAATCTTTACATTTCGCAAAGTAGAGTTCAAGAGCGATATTAAAGTCCTTGATAAAATTGATCTTTCAGCGATTAATAATAGTACTCGTCCTGCCAAAAAAACGAAAGAAGAGTTGCGTAAAGAGCGTATAGCAAAAGAGCGTCAGGCAGCCGAGGCTCGTCGTAAGTCGCAGAAAGATGCAAGTCGTTCTAATGTACAGAAAGAAGATGTGAATGCAGAAAGTAAAGGAGGAGAAAAAGGTGATAAGAAAAAACGTAAACGCATAGGAGGCGAACGCGTTGATGTAAGCAAAGCAATGCAAGGTGGTGGACAACCACAACAACAAGGAGGAGTTCAAAAAGAAGGTAAGAAAAAGAATAAACACCAAAAAACAATTCAAGCTCCGCAAGTTAGTGAAGAAGATGTAGCACGTCAAGTAAAAGAAACTTTGGCTCGCCTTACAGAAGGAAATAAAGGTGTTAAGAAAGGAGCTAAATATCGTAAAGAGAAACGTGAAGCCAATGCTCAACGCTTGCAAAATGAGCAAGAAATGGAGCAACTCGAATCAAAAATTCTTAAACTTACCGAGTTTGTTACAGCTAACGAGTTGGCAGCCATGATGAATGTCAACGTTACTCAAATTATTCAAACTTGCTTCAATCTTGGTCTTTTTGTTTCTATCAACCAACGTCTTGATGCTGAAACAATTAATATCGTAGCTGACGAATTTGGTTTCCAAACAGAGTTTGTTTCTGCCGATGTTGTCAATGCTATTCAAGAAGAGGCTGATAGTGAAGAAGATCTTCTCCCTCGTCCACCAATCGTTACTGTAATGGGTCATGTTGACCACGGTAAAACATCGCTGCTCGACTATATCCGTAAATCTAACGTTATTGCTGGTGAAGCTGGTGGTATCACACAACATATTGGTGCCTACAACGTAACACTCGAAGATGGTCGACATATCACATTCCTCGATACTCCAGGTCACGAAGCCTTCACCGCTATGCGTGCTCGTGGTGCTCAAGTTACCGATATCGCTATCATTATCGTAGCTGCCGACGACAATGTTATGCCTCAAACCGTAGAGGCCATCAACCACGCCTCTGCTGCAGGTGTACCTATCGTATTTGCTATCAATAAAGTAGATAAACCAAGTGCCAACCCAGATAAGATTAAAGAATCGCTCGCTGCGATGAACTATCTTGTCGAAGAGTGGGGTGGTAAATATCAATCTCAAGACATCTCCGCTAAGCATGGTATGGGTGTCAACGAGTTGCTCGAAAAAGTATTGCTCGAAGCCGAACTTCTCGATCTCAAAGCCAACCCTAATCGTAAAGCATCAGGTTCAGTTATCGAATCGTCTCTCGACAAAGGTCGTGGTTATGTGGCTACAGTGCTTGTTAACAATGGTACTTTGCGCGTCGGTGATGTTATGCTTGCAGGTACAGCTTATGGTCGTGTAAAAGCAATGTTCAACGAACGTAACCAACGTATCAAAGAGGCAGGTCCTGCCGAACCAGTTATCGTATTAGGTCTTAATGGTGCTCCTCAAGCGGGTGACAATTTCAATATTTTCGATCAAGACCACGAGGCTCGCGATATTGCTAATAAACGTGAGCAATTGGCACGTGAACAAGGACTTCGTACTTCTAAACACCTTACTCTCGAAGAGATTGGTCGTCGTATTGCTCTTGGCAACTTCCAAGAACTCAACCTTATCGTTAAAGGCGACGTGGATGGTTCTATCGAGGCATTGTCTGACTCATTATTGAAACTCTCTACCGAAGAAATTCAAGTTAATGTAATCCATAAAGCTGTAGGTCAAATCTCTGAAAGCGACGTCACTTTGGCTGCTGCATCTAATGCTATTATCGTAGGTTTCCAAGTTCGTCCTTCAATGGAGGCTCGTAAATTGGCCGAGAAAGAAGAGGTTGACATCCGTCTTTATTCAATTATCTACGATGCTATCGAAGAGCTTAAGGCTGCCATGGAAGGTATGCTTGCTCCAGATATCAAAGAAGAGATTACTGCAACTCTCGAAATTCGCGAAACCTTCAAAATCACCAAAGTTGGTACAATTGCTGGTTGTATGGTTAAAGAAGGTAAAATCAAACGTAATCACAAAATACGTCTCATTCGCGATGGTATCGTAATCTATACAGGCGAACTTGCATCGCTCAAACGTATGAAAGACGATGTCAAAGAAGTCAACTTCGGTTACGAATGTGGTCTTAACATTGCTAATTACAACGATATCCGCATCGGTGATATCATTGAGGCTTACGAAGAGGTAGAAGTTAAGAAAACTCTCTAATAAAATTTAAATTTTATATAATAGACACGAGATATAAGACGTTTTGTCTTGTGGCTCGTGTCTTTTGTTTATAATTGATTTATAGCAGTTATGGTCGTTGTGACTATTCTGTTTCCTATAATTTTTTACATTAAATATGAACTATTTAGATATAATATTTATTATTCCGCTTGCATATGGTCTTATTCAAGGTTGTCGTAAAGGGTTAGTTAAAGAAATAGCAGGTGTATTCGCTGTTGTTTTAGGAATTTATTTGGCGCGTTATTGGGCATTGCCTATATCGCAAACTTTGGTTGATCTCACAGGTTGGACACTTAATCTTTGTATACCATTGGCATATGCATTAGTTTTTGTTGTTATTTCTTTGTCTATTACTATTTTGGCCTATATGCTGAGTAAGATTATAGGAGCTATTATGTTGGGTTGGCTAAATCGTCTTTTAGGAGGAGCATTTGGTGTTATTAAAATGTTATTATTGTTAAGTGTGATACTTAATTTTGTGGCTATTGTTGATCAATCTATGCCGATAAAAGATAAACCTATTGTACAGAATTCGTTGTTTTATACTCCAATTGAGAATGTTATGAATGCGATTTTGCCATTCCTTAATTTTGATGATTTTACAACTGCAGTTCGCGAAGGAATAGTCGAACCAACCACCAAAGCAATCGAAGAGTTATAATTATTTTTTATAAGAAAAACAAAGGCAATCGAATCAATTTCGATTGCCTTTGTCTCTTTATGTACATTTATACTTTGTGTACAATACATAGTGTCGTCAATCCGCTTTTGTTACCAATAACAAACAATTTAGGTTCGCTAGTACCATTATTTTGTCGCAGTTCGTTTATATAAACAGGTTCTCCCAATATAAATAGACTACAACGGAATGTATCTCCAATTTTCAATTTCGAATTTAGAGCATCTTCTATTCTAAATGTATCATTCCCAATATATTTCAATAAGCATACGCGATTAGGTTGCCATGCAATTTTCAATATATCTCCAAGGTCTAAGTTTTTGCTTTCTATGGCGTGTGATAAGATGAAATCCGAGTTGTTGTGTTCTTCTTGCTTGAGCTTTTCTATAAAATTATCCCAATTCTCATATCCCAATGCGCGAGCTAAAATATTCAGAGTGCTATTTCTTGTTTCATCGATACCATCAATATATCCCCAAATGCGTTTGAGAGTGGAAGCACTAATCTGCTCGTGAGTGCGATCCCAAATAATACCTCTTAAAAAATCAAAATCTGCAGGCGTTTGTATTTTGCGATTTACCGAATTTTCAATTCTATGGCGTAGTTCTAATATTTCTGGACTATTGATATTCATGTTTATTGGTAGTTGATATTTTTTTCGGGTGCAAATTTACAACAAACATTTCTATTTTGCAAAGTTCATTTTGGTTCATTTGTGAATAAGGTTATGTTTATTCCCTTTAGTCGTATATCCTTCGTAGAGGGTAGGGTGAAATTGGTTTCTTTTTGTGTTGTATTTAGAAAAATATTTGTATCTTTGTAATGGAATTAGGGAGTAAGGATAACCCCCTTTCCTTCGGGACTCCCCTAAGACAGGGGGAGAATATTAAGGAATAATGAAGTATTAATAATTATGAATTATGAATTATGAATTATGAATTGTCATTGACTTCGTCCGATTTTTTGCAAGAGAATTTCTTCACAGCCGAAGATTCAGTGTCAGAATATATTGAGTTAGAAACTCAAAGTCGGTTCAATCAATTTTATAAAGTAAAACGCTTCGGTCGCTGGTTCATACTCAAGGGTCTCAAACCCGAATATGTATCAGAGGCAATCTATGTGTCACTACTCAAAAAAGAGTTCGAACTATCAGCCGAACTATCCCACCCCAATATCGTAGTAACCATTCTGAAAGAAGACAATCTCCGCATCGGTCCATCTATCATGATGGAATACATCGATGGCATGACACTCAACGAGTTTTTGGCAACTAATCCAACCACCCAACAACGCAAAAAAGTCGTATTGCAACTTCTCGATGCCATGCAATATATCCATTCAAAACAGATAACGCACCGCGACCTCAAACCAAGCAATATCCTAATTACGCGCAATGGATTTAATGTCAAAATCATCGACTTCGGATTAGCCGATGCCGACAACTACGCCATATTCAAACAACCAGCAGGCACCAAATCATACGCTGCACCCGAACAAATGACATCAGGGGCGATGATTGACTGTCGTACTGATATCTATTCGTTTGGACTAATATTGAATGAAATTTTCCCCAAAAAATATGGTACTATCGTGCGAAAATGTACACAATCCGACCCATCCAAGCGTTATGCCAATGCAGCAGATATTCTGCGTGCAATTCACCGACAAACTCAATTACGCAAGTTAATGTTACCTGTCATATTATGCGTTTTATTGCTGATAGTTCCATTCTCCCTATTGCTTAATCGCACAAACGATGCTACCACATATTCCGACCCTCAGCAAGCGATGATTGACGAAGCCTTTACTGAAATAGACAAAATTTATCGTCTTTATATGGATAGTCTCGAGCAGGGATTATTCTTGTATCAAGAGTTTGCCTCCTTGTCACTAGTCCAAAAGAGCAAAACACAAGGCGAATTATTGCAAACATATCTTCAGCAAATTCCAGCGGATAGTCCGTTTTATGGCAATTTCATGGCATCGTTCACAGGCTATGTCTCAAACGAATATTTCTATCCAGCCGACGAATTATACAAGCAGTTGCCGTCATTTTTCAAAGAACACAACGAAGGGCGCATATCCGATTCCGAATTCGAAAAACTCTATACCACATACAACAAATTAGCCAACTCACTACAATAAAAACATGCGCCAAATTTCGATTGAAAATCGGGAGTAGAACTATGGTCAGAGCAACTATTTTAGTTGCTCTTTTTTTATCTTAAAAACATGCTTAAAAACATTAAAATATATTTTGTGGTTTAATAAAAATTAACTATATTCGCAATTATAACGAAGGACCTGCTGGGTTATGCAGTTCCGACATATATTTTTTATAGAATAGCATTATTTACTTATCCCAACTGTCTAAGAAATTTGGCCGTTTTACACACAGCAAAGATTAGGTAAGTCAATGATGTTCACGTGTATAGTAGCGTGAACTCAACTTGTCGTCTTTGCATAGGTCAGGCCAAATACCTTTAGACAGCGAGAAGTAGAGTTCTCGCTTTTTTTGTACCATCAAATGA
>JAZRCE010000027.1:0-8044 GCA_045635445.1 Candidatus Aphodosoma sp. | reverse complement strand
TTGGAAGAGGTTGTGGTTACGGCAATGGGTGTTGTACAAGAGAAAAAACGTTTGAACTTTGCGGTTCAAAATGTAGGTTCAAGTGATTTGACAGAGAGCAAATCGGCTAACGTGTTGAATGCGTTGCAAGGTCGTGTGGCTGGTGTCAATGTGACAACAGGCGGTGGTTCGCCAAACTCTGGTTCACAACTTATTCTTCGTGGTGTGACTTCTATTTCGGGTGGTAATGAACCGCTTATTGTGTTGGATGGTATGCCATTGACAGGTGGTGTTGGTGACTTGAACCCTAATGACATTGAAAGTATTACAGTGTTGAAAGGTGCTGCGGCATCGGCACTTTATGGACAAGAGGCTGCATCGGGTGTTTTGATGATTACGACAAAACAAGTTAATGCAGGTAAACTTTCGACTACTTTCAATGCAAGTGTGCAGTTTGATACTCCAACAAATTTGATTGAAGTGCAACAAAAATATTTGCCAGGATCGAATGGTTTCTATCGTGAACAAACTAAAAATGGTTGGGGACCAATGGTTCAAGAGGGTGATGTGTTGTATAATAACGTTAGAGATTTTTTCAGAGATTATGGTTTGTATCACAAATATGACTTGTCTCTTTCGGGTGGTAGCGAGAAATTCCAAGCTTTGGCATCGGCATCTTTCTCGAACAATGATGGTATTGTGCCAAATGATTATTTGCAAAAAGTAACTGCAATGGTTAAGGCAACATATACACCTAATAAGTATATAAAAGCAGGTGTTAATGCTAACATTACTTATAGTAAATCACGTGGTGCAGGTAGTATCTCTGGTATCTATTCATGGCCGATTAATGATGATATTACAGATTATAAAACAGAATCAGGCGACATTCGTTTCTTGTATTTCACAGAAGATAAACAAAACTCGCCATATAGCCCATTGTGGAGCCGTTATATGGATGCGGGGGCAAATTTGAATACTCGTACAATTCTTTCTGGTTATATCACAGCAACTCCAGTGAAAGGTTTGAATCTTACAGCTCGCGTTAGTATGGACCAAAATAATTATTCGTATGATGGTTATGCGGTTCCACGTTTTAGCGATACTAACTTTGTTCCTGATGCACAAAAGACAGATGATTTGGAGACATTTTTGACTCACCCATATTTGACAGAGAGTCAAGTGGCATCGGCAAATCAATCGTCATTTGGTTCGTATAGCAACAGTTCATCGTTGAGCCGTTTGTTGACAGCTAACTTCAATGCAAGTTATCATCTTGACCTTCCAAGTGATTTCGCTTTGGATGTAATGGTTGGTGCGGAGGTTAAACAACGCACAGGTTTGTCGAATAGTGTTGCGGGTCGTAACTTCATCGTTCCTGGCGTGTATAGTATTGCCAATGTATCAGAAATCAATGGTACAGACGACGTTAGTGTAACACACAGTAAACGTCGTTGGGCAGGTGTATTTGGCGAAATTCGTGCAGACTATAAAGGATTGGCATCGTTGTCGGTAACAGGACGTTGGGACTGGACATCAACACTTCTTTATGAATATTCGCCATATTTCTATCCATCAATCACTGGTGGTGTTACATTGTCAGAATTGATTCCTGGTATGACAGATACTAAAAACGATTGGTTCTCATATTTGAAATTGCGTGGTAACTGGGCGATGGTAGGTAAAGATGCACCTGCTTATTTGTTTGACCGTCGTTTCGGTCAATATCCAACATTGCCTGATGGCGGTTACTCATATAACCCATCATTCTCAACAGGTTTTAACTTGCGTCCAGAGATGTCTTCTTCATGGGAGGTAGGTGTTGACGTTCGTTTCTTTGCAGGTCGTACTCGTTTGGATGTAGCTTACTACTCAATCCAAACAAACAACCAAATCGTTACAGTGCGTGTGCCAGTAACAGCAGGTTATGTGCTTCAAACACGTAATGAAGGTTCGGTTAAAAACCATGGTGTAGAAATTTCGTTGGAACAAGACATTATTAAGAATAGCGACTGGACATGGACAGCAGCATTCAACCTTGGTTTGAACCGTGGTGTGGTAGTTGACCTTCCAGATGATGTAGACCGTATCGCAGGTACACAATATGGCGATATCTTCCCAGCAGCATATAGAGGTGGTTCTACCACAGCATTGCTCGGTGCGGATTATCTCCGTACAGAAGATGGCACAATTATTTGTGATGAAAAAGGTTATCCTCAAATTAGTCCTAAAAAAGAGAATTTGATTGGTAATCGTGAGCCTATCTTTATGTCAGGTCTTAGCACAACAGTTAAATATAAAGGTTGGTCGTTGAGCGCATTGTTCGAAGGTCGTCTTGGTGGTTCTGTTGCAAATATTACAAGTCGTGGTTTGTGGTCATCAGGTATGCACCCAGCAATTGAGCATTATCGTGGACGTCAAGTGGTATGGGATGGTGTAGTTCAAACAGGAACAGATGTCAATGGCAATCCAATCTATGAACAAAACACAACACCTATCGTGCTTGATGCAACTACATTATCAGAAAAATATTATGCAGTGTCATCTAACTTTATCGAAGATGGTTCGTACATCCGTTTGCAATATGTGACTTTGGGTTATGATTTCTCATCATTGCTCAAACGCGTGAAAGGAATCGAAGGTATTAAACTTTCGTTCACAGGCAACAACTTGTTCCTCCTTTCTCGTTACACAGGTTCAGATCCACAAGCCAATGCAAGTGTAGGTGCTTCGGGTACAGGTTCGGCAGGTATTGATAACTATGCAGTGCCTTCAACTCGCAGTTATAATGTTTCATTCCAATTAACTTTCTAAAAATCTGATAATATGAAAAAGGTATTATATATAGCATTGGCGTCGTTGATACTGATGACTTCAATGAATAGTTGTGAAAAGTGGTTGGATGTCAATACATCGCCAGACCAACCAACAACAGTGACTTGCGACGTAGTATTGCCAGCATTGCTTTTCTATGCAACACAAAATGTTTATGACTGCGCAGAGTATGGTATCTATATCGCACAATCGTTGACAACAACAGGTAAGGCTTCTTCATCTTCATATCCATATAAAAATGGTTGGGGTGGTTGGCTTACAGCCAATCGTCACCCACAATGGCGTCGTTGTTACATCGACGTAGGTGTTAATTCAACATATCTTATCGAAGATGCAGAGAAGAAAAATGCTCGCAACTATATTCTTATTGCGAAAACGCTTCGTCTTCACTCATTGCTTTTGACAACAGATATTTTTGGTGATATTCCAGTTCGCGAAACATTTGCTTATGCCGAATCAGTGGAAGATCGCACAGGTTCGCCTCGTTATGACCACCAAAGTTATGTGTATGAATACATTCAATCAGAGTTGGAAGAACTTATTGAATTGTACGAAGATCCTGAATGGATCAACTGCCCAACAAATGGTGTTATTGATGAAAAACAAGATCGTATGTTTGCGGGCGACCTTGGCAAATGGCGTGCATTTACAAAAGCAATTTATGCTCGCGTGATGCTTCGTCAAATCCCTAACCAAGACCTTAACAAATGTCAAGCAGTTATCGATGCAGTAGATGCAGCATTGAACGATCCATCATGGGCAGAGCCAATCTATAAATTCGATGGTGGTACAGCAGAGCAATGCTGTATGTGGGGTCCAACACAACCAAAAATGAACCTTGGTTGGGCACAAGCTCGCGAAAACTTGTTGACATCGGCAGTGCCTTCAGAATTTATGGGCGCAATCTTAGGTTTCTATCCTGGTGGTATCCCATTTGGACGTTCATTTGAAATGATTGATAACGGCGTAGCTAAAGATTCAGAAAAACGTAAAGTGGCAATGTATGCTCTCGACCCTCGTGCCGATCGTATGATGGAGCCTCGTTTGGATGGAGCTAAATCAAAATCATTGCGTTCGTTGAAAAACAATATCGGTATGGATGTTATTTATGGTACAGACTATAAAGGCGATTATTTCCCAGATTTGTATTGTACAACAGATAGAACAAATCCATATACAAAAGATGATGGTTATATTGCATTCATTACAATGGAAGAACTTTTGTTTGCTAGAGCCGAAGCGTTGTATTGGATGGGACGTAAAACAGAGGCTCGTGAAAACGCAATGCTTGCTATTTATCGTAGTTTTATGCGTTACTCAGTTCATGGCAATTTAGGTGTTGTAGAAGAAGAACGTGTGAAACTATTCCAAGAGTTGCGTATGCCAACAGATTTTACAATTGCACATCTTATGCAACAAAAATATGTAGCAATGTATCTTCAACCAGAGCAATGGTGCGATGTTCGTCGCTACAACTATAGCTCATCTTTGAATGGTATCCAATATGATGGTGTATATGTGTATGATGTAGACAAAGTGTTCGATCCAAGTAAAGGTAACGTAACAGCGGCTAACTTTAATGGTAAAGTAGTTTTGTCTCGTCCGTACAATATCTATGAACCACACTGGAATACAGATAAAGATTTGGGTGTAAGCTTTAAATATTCGGCTAATGCATGGATGAACCGTATTTCAGCCGACCCTGAAACAGAAGAAAAATACAATCGTCCAGAGCTTGAACGTCTTGGTATTTATCAAAATCCAGACTGGATGCGCAATCGTATGATTTGGCAAAGACCAGGTAATACAACTGCTATTACTAGTTTTGGTGATGGCGAGTGGATGTATTCTAACCCAGATTTGTTCAAGAAATAAGTATTAACATATTAAAATAATAGCGATATGAAATATAATTTGAAATATTTGATGTTTGGTTTGTTTGCGTTTGCATTTGCAAGTTGCGACAAGCACGACAAAATGGATGACCTTGTGCACGTAGGCGAAATGGCCCCACAAGTTCACTGGACAATTCCAAATACTGTGGTTTCGGCAGGTTCAGACGTAGCATTCTCGGTTCAATATTACACAACCGAAGAGGAGACTCCAATTTCGCATCTCGAAGTGTGGTACGATATCCACGAAACTGTAAGTAAAAATGTTTCTGCTCCTTGGGTAGTGTCTGTGCCATATACAGTAGCATCAGAGGTATCGAGCATACAACGTATTTCTACTTGTATCAAACGATTCGAACACGACGAAGCTAACTACAATAGCAAAGAACGTGCATATAAATTCGATAGCACTTTCCCTACATCTAATACTTTAGCTCGTGTTACTTGGGGTGGTACTGAATTCTCAGAAGATAAAGTTAATACTAACTTTGGCGAAGGATTTATGCAAAACTTCAAAGATAGTCTTTATAACTATCTCGTTTCTAATCCAGATGCAGCATATAAAGATTTTGCTAAACTCGTAGCAACAGACTCAATATGGAATGCTGAGTTGTTTTTGCCATACAAAACAACATCGTTCGACGAAAACTCACAAACAAACTACGACCATTTTGTTAATCACGAAATTCCAGCACCGCTCGACTCTTTGTTCCAAACACTTTCATTCGAACAAATTATCGACGATGGTAAAGGTAATTTGAATATTTCTTATTCACGTGGTTATCTTATCAATGCCCAACTCAAATGTTTGGACACAAAAGGCATTGCTGGTTTAACTAAACTTACAGAAATAACACTTAACTAATGAGCACTATGAAAAATATATTTAAAGTCTTATTATTGTGCTTGTTCACAATTAATTTCACCGCTTGTAAAGAGCATATCCCAGGAGTAGAGGATTTGCCACAAGAAAAAGTCAACTTCACCTATTCGGTGAATGATGATACTTATCAATTAGACTATTATGTAGGTGCCACTATCAAGTTTTATCCAACAAAACCAGTTACTACTGATTGTAAATGGAATTTTGGCGATGGCACTGAAGAAGTTGTTGGCGATACAGTCTATCACAAATTTACAACAGCAGGTCGTTATGTTGTTACACTCAAAGCCAATGATGTTACGAAGTCTAATGAGATTTACATTTCAGATATCAAACCTATCGTGACATTGATTCAAGAAGATTCACTTTGCGAGGTTATGACATCTTATATCTCATTCGAGGTAGAACTCCCTAACCCAGACAATCTTCCTGCTGAATATCAATGGACATTCCCAGAAGGTACAACAAACGAAGCAGGCGAAGCTGTTGCTTCTTTTGTCGGTTTGCCAGAAGAATTGGGTAAAGTGAAATTTGCTAAAGTAGGTTCACAAACCGTATCATTGCAAGTAGTGCTTGGTGGTCGCAACCTCGAAGCTGTGAAGAAAAACGTACAAGTTGCTCTTGATACTGTTGCTCCAACTCTTTATTTTGCAACTGTTAAAGGCAACATTATGGCAGTGAAAATCCCTGCTACTCCAACCGAAGGCGTAGTTATCGAGCCATACGATATGGGTGTTTCTGCAGGTCAACATATGTTCAATATGTTGTGCTACGAAAACAAACTCTATTGTCTCGATGCAGGTAAACAATACTATTATATTAACGATGCCGACGGCGTTTTGGGCGATGGTCAAATCACTATTATGGCAGCCGATGCTTCTTCAATCGAAACAATGATTAGCAACGTAGGTGGTCCTGCATTCCAAGACCCATTCTTTGGCTATATCGAAAATGGCAACCTCTATTATTCTGACCGTAACACTGGTTTGATTACAGTGCCACTTTCTACTCGTAATGCAACTTACTCTGCGGCAGCATTCCCTTATTGGGTACAAAACAATACTCTTGGCTATTATGGCAAAGGTTTGTCATATGGTGCAATCTCTTCTAACCTTATCAAAATTGACGATACTTACTATTGGGGTAAAACTTTCAATGGTCGTGGTATCTGGAGATTTAAGGCAGAGGATGTTCTTGCTGCTCAAGATGATAAAGCTCCAGCTCCTGCATCTGGCTCTTTGATGACAAGTTTGGGTACATCATTCCCTAAATCTTTCACTTACAACCCTGCAACACAAGAGTTTTTCTTGGCATTGTATGGCACAGGCGAAGGTTTCTATAAAATGACTATCCCTGAACTCGAAACAATCAAAGATGTAAAAGCTTTGGCTCCTTATGCTAAATATTTTGCTGATGGTAGCGCTTGTACACAACGTGTGCCAACAGCATCAACAAAAGATACCGAAGGTGCTGCTCCTGATGAACCAGTTGGCATCACACAATTGGCTATCGACGAAGTTACAGGTCGCGTCTATTTCGCTTTGCGTTCCGACGATGTTAAATCTGGTATCGTTTATTACGACCCAGCTGATGACAAACTTCACTATCTCGTTGAAGGCGTCGAAGCTTATGCTGTAACTATCAACCCTAATCAAAGCAAATTGTTCTAATGAACCCATATAGGTAGTGCGAGATTGAACCCTCGCACTATCACAAAATAGAAATATATAGTTTCTCTAAATTGTCTAATAATTAAGAAAATATGAGAAAAACAAAATTACTAGCATTTAGTCTCGCTACTCGTTACTCGCTACTCGCTACTATAATACTTTGTGCATTGTGCATTGATTTAAATGCTCAAGAATATACAGCTCCTAAACGCGAATTCCGTGGTGCATGGTTGTCAACCGTGTGGGCTATCGACTGGCCAGGCAATCGCGATAATACCGTAGCTGCCGAAAAAAGCCAAAAAGCACAAATGATCGAAATTCTCGACCGCTATAAAGCAGCAAATATGAACGTTTGCTTCTTTCAAGTGCGTGGTTTTTCCGATGCTTTTTATAATTCGGAATATGAGCCATGGAGCAAATATCTTTGTGGCGAACGTGGCAAAGCGCCTAACTACGACCCATTCCAATTCGTAATTGACGAGTGTCACAAACGCGGTATCGAATGCCATGCTTGGATAAATCCTTATCGCTATTCTACAAGTCAAGATACATACGGAACTTTACCAACCGACTATTCTAATACTCATCCCGAGTGGTTGTTAGATTGTGGTGGTACCGTAATTCTCAATCCAGGTATGCCCGAAGTGCGTCAACGCATTGTAGACGTTGTTGTTGATATCCTCTCAAAATACGATGTCGATGGTATCGTGTTCGACGACTATTTCTATCCAAACGGAGGTATGACCGACGATAAAGACCAAGCGCAATACGATGCCTACAATCCC
>JAZRCE010000026.1:0-13295 GCA_045635445.1 Candidatus Aphodosoma sp. | reverse complement strand
ACATAATTTTATTGATAATTAACAACTAATAACTACAAACTAGTAACTAGTAACTGATATGAAACCTTCAATTCCAAAAGGAACGCGTGATTTTTCGCCTGTAGAGATGGCGAAACGTAACTATATTTTTAATACAATTCGCTCGGTATTTGCTAATTATGGTTTTAAACAAATCGAAACTCCATCGATGGAGAATCTTTCGACTTTGATGGGTAAATATGGCGAAGAGGGCGATAAATTGTTGTTTAAAGTGTTGAACTCGGGCGACTGGGCAGCTAAATTGTCGGACGAAGAGTTGTTGGCTAAAAATAGTATCAAACTTACTAATAAAGTGAGTGAGAAGGGTTTGCGCTATGACTTGACAGTGCCATTTGCACGTTATGTAGTGCAACACCGCGATGAGATAACATTCCCATTCAAACGCTTCCAGATACAACCAGTGTGGCGCGCCGACCGTCCACAAAAGGGCCGTTATCGTGAATTTTTCCAATGCGATGCCGACGTGGTAGGTTCAGACTCGCTTGTGTATGAGGCTGAAATGATTGAGATGATTGACCAAGCATTCCAAAAATTCGGTATCGATGTGGTTATTAAATTGAACAACCGCAAAGTGTTGGCTGGTATTGCAGAATGGATTGGTGAGGCAGACCGTATCATCGATATCACTGTGGCTATCGATAAGATGGACAAAATTGGTCTTGACAAAGTGAACGAAGAGATGATGGCAAAAGGCATCCCTGCTGAAGCGGTAGAGAAGTTGAAACCAGTGCTTTTGCTTGAGGGCTCGAACGAAGAAAAAGTGGCAACATTGCGCCAAGTGTTGGCAGAGAGTGCTACTGCACAAAAGGGCCTTGACGAATTGGAAGAGGTGCTTCGTTATGTGGCTGAGAGCGACGTGAAATGCGAAGTAGAGTTGGATTTGACTTTGGCTCGTGGTTTGAACTACTATACAGGTGCGATATTGGAAGTGAAGGCTTTAGGCGTAGAGATGGGTTCGATTTCGGGCGGTGGACGCTATGACAATTTGACTGGTATTTTCGGATTGCCTGGAGTGTCGGGCGTAGGCTTCTCGTTTGGAGCTGACCGTATTTATGACGTGTTGACTATGCTTGACAAATTCCCTAAAGAGGCTACATCTGGCACACGAGTGATATTCTTGGCATTCGACAAAAAAGGGTTGGATTATTGCCGTCCGTTGGTGCGCCAAGTGCGTCGTGCAGGCATTGCAGCTGAGATTTATCCCGAAATTGCGAAGATGAAAAAACAGATGACATATGCCGACAATAATCAGATTCCATACGTGGCAATTGTGGGCGATTCGGAAATTGAAGCAGGCAAGGTGATGTTGAAAAATATGGCTTCGGGCGAGCAACAATTGTTGAGCGTAGAGGAAGTAATCGCATTAGTTAAATAAAAATATATGCATCTAAAGCATCTGATTGGTTTAAATTATCGCAATCTGAAGGAGTGCGATTTGTGGTTGTCTCCAAAATTCAATTGTTTTTTGGGGTCGAATGGTATGGGCAAAACCAATGTGTTGGATGCGATATATTATCTTTCGTTCACTAAAAGTCATCTTAATGCAGTTGATTCGCAGTTGATTCATCACGATGAAGAGTTTTTTATGCTTCAGGGTGAATATGAATTGGCTGGGCAAGAAGAACTAATTTCGGCAGCGGTGAAACGCAGAACGAAAAAACAATTTAAGCGCAATAAAAAGGATTACCAGCGCATGGCAGACCATATTGGGTTGATACCGGCAGTGTTGATTTCGCCATCGGACCAGTATTTGATTGATGAGGGAAGTGATGAGCGGCGTAGGTTTATGGATGTGGTTATCTCGCAATACGATAAGCCATATTTGATGTCGCTGATGCGATATAATCAGGCGTTGCAGAGTCGGAACACACTATTGAAACAAGACGATATGCCCGAGGCGGCGATGCTTGAGATTTATGAGATGCAGATGGCTGCCGAAGCGGAGTATATCTATGCTCGTCGCAAGGAGTTTATAGAAGGATTTACACCTGTATTTGAGCGGTTTTATTGTGTGATTGCAGGTGATAGTGAAAAGGTGGAATTAATTTATAAGTCACATTCGGAACAAGGGGATTTGGCTCCGTTGTTGGCAGAATGTCGTGTGCGTGATCATGCAATTGGCTATACTACACGTGGTTCGCATAAAGATGATTTGGATATGTTGCTTGATGGGTATCCAATCAAGCGTACTGGCTCGCAGGGGCAGAATAAGACATATCTTGTGGCGTTGAAATTGGCACAATATGTTTATTTGAAGCGAGTTACGAGGGTGTCGCCACTGTTGTTGTTGGACGATATATTCGATAGACTAGATGCGCAAAGGGTGAAGAATATAGTAGATTTAGTGGCATCGGATGAGTTCGGACAAGTGTTTATAACTGATACCAATCGCAATCATACCGACCAATTGATGGCACAGGTAGATAGCGAGGTGAAAATATTTAATGTTGAAAACGGAAATGTAGTTTTAATTTGAAATGTGAAATTTGAAATGTGAAAGTTATTTCGATGTAACTTTTAATTTCAACTTTCAACTTTCAAATTTCAAATTTTAAAAATATGGCAATAGAAGTAACAGAAATTTATTGTGAGAATGCGGTGTTGGTGGGATTGATTACACCTCAACAAAAAGAGGCAAAAGCGCGTGAGTATATCGACGAACTCGCCTTTTTGGCAGATACGGCAGGCGCGCATGTAGTAAAGACATTTTTTCAAAAAATGGATTATCCTAACTCTCGTACATTTGTGGGTGAGGGTAAGTTGATGGAGATACGCGAATTTATCAAAGAGCGTGAGGAGAGCGAGGAACCAATTGGGATGGTGATTTTCGATGATGAGTTGTCGCCTGTGCAGTTGCGTAATATCGAGCGTGAATTGCAGATAAAGATTCTTGACCGTACGAACCTTATCCTCGATATTTTTGCTAAACGGGCACAAACAGCGTATGCGAAAACTCAGGTGGAGTTGGCTCAGTATCAATATCTTTTGCCTCGATTGACACGTATGTGGACTCACTTGGAGCGTCAACGAGGTGGTATCGGTATGCGTGGTCCGGGTGAAACTCAGATTGAGACCGACCGTCGTATTATCCTTGATAAAATATCGTTACTCAAAAAGCATCTTGTGGCAATAGATAAACAGATGACTACGCAACGTCAGAATCGAGGTAAGATGGTTCGCGTGGCATTGGTGGGTTACACTAATGTGGGTAAATCTACGATGATGAATCTTTTGTCAAAAAGTGATGTTTTTGCCGAGAATAAGTTGTTTGCAACGTTGGATACTACTGTGCGTAAGGTGATTATCGACAATCTCCCATTTTTGATGACCGATACAGTAGGGTTTATCCGTAAGTTGCCACACCACTTGATTGAGTCGTTTAAGAGTACATTGGACGAGGTGCGTGAGGCTGACCTTTTGGTGCATATCTTGGATATTTCGCATCCTAACTTTGAGGAACACTATGAGGTGGTGAATAAGACTCTGCTTGATGTGTGTAAGGAGAAGAAACCTACGATTTTGGTGTTTAATAAAATAGATGCATTTACGTATACGCCTAAAGAAGAGGATGACCTATCGCCAATGAAGAGAGAAAATTATAGTCTTGATGACTTGAAAAAGACTTGGATGGCAAATATGGGAGCAGATTGTGTATTTGTTTCGGCTCGTGAGAAGGACAATATTGATGAGTTGAAGGCGTTATTATATGAGCGAGTTAAAGAGATTCATATTCAACGTTTCCCTTATAACGATTTCTTGTTCCAAAAATATGATGTTGAGGAGTAAATATATATTACTCATAATTTTGTGGTTTGTTGGGGCGCAATTTGTTGCGTCTCAAACTGTTGTATTGGATAGTGTTAAGAAAGATAGTCTTGTGTTGCGATGTATAGAGGAACCGATGGATTCGGTTGCTTTAGTCGATTCTGTGAAAGAAAAACAAATGCAGGATTTTATTTCATTAATTGAAAAGGGAGAAGAGGCCCGTAGACGTGAAAAGAATGAGTTGATCTCTCTAGTGATGGCTTCTGTGCAAAAAAAACGAAATAGTGGAGAAATAGATACTATTATTGAATCGATACAATTAGAGCAACAATTTGATTCTATTGTAAATAATGATAGTTTGAAGTTTACTACTTGGATGGCTGCACTTACTGAACAAGAAGTATTTATTTCGTCTGATTCTTTGTTGGCGGAGATAGATGATAGTCTTAAGAGTAGACAATCGAGTTTTGCAACAAAAGTTAATCCGCTTTTTGTTGATTGGGTTTTGGGGACATTGCCTGCTGTTAGTGTTTCTTTTGATGATACAGATAGTTTAATTGTATTACTTCGTATAAGAGCAAAATCTTATGTTAGAGCAACTTCTCCTGAATTATATACATATCATCGAAGTCAGTTGCCCGAATTGTCGGAGTTGAAGATAAATAGTATGTCACAATTACAACGAGATAAGTTGTTCTTGAATGTAGATGATTCTAATAGTTCTAAAAGGGGAATGTTAAAAATAGATCTTCCAAAGGTGTCGAATTGGACAAAGGGGGCAAAATTCCAGGTACATGCATCGCAAAATTATATTTCGTCTAACTGGTATAAGGGTGGCGAGAGCAATATGGCTATGACAATGTATGCAATCGGTTATTTTAATTATGATAGTAAGAAAGGTTTACAATGGGATAATAAGGCTGAGTGGAAATTAGGATTGTATGGTATGGCTAGTGATTCGTTGCGATGGCTTCGTGTAAATGAGGATCTGTTGCGTTTAAACTCTAAATTGGGTTATAAGGCTTTTAAAAACTTTTTTTATACAGCAGAATGGGATTTTCAAACTTCGCTTTTCAATACCTATAAGTCAAATACTTATATTCGTACTTCAGGACCTTTTTCTCCTATCCGGATGAGCGTGTCGTTAGGTGTTGATTATAAGTATAAAAGTAAAGTGTCTGTGTTTTTATCTCCATTATCGTATAAATTGATATATGTTGCAGATATGTCATGTAAAGATGGGGTTTTAACTACAGAGAATATTGCACATCAGATAGGTATTACTGATGGTACATGTAGCTCTAATCAACTTGGTGCATTGATACGTACAGATTTTAATCATGATTTTAATGAATCTATAGGTATGGAGGTGCATTTTTCGTTTTTTGGTAATTATGTAGGTAAGATAAAAGGTATAGAAATAGGGTGTGAACTGATTGGGAATTTCAAGATAAATAGATTTTTGTCCGCTAAAGTATCGTTATATCCTAGATATGATTCTACAACGATACCTACCGATGGAGGTAAACCAAAAATGCAATTCTATGAATTGATTTCTTTGGGATTTAATTATAAGTTGTGATATAATATAATGCAAAGAAGGATGGCTTATTAAGTCATCCTTCTTTGTGTTTTGTCCATTCTTCAAGAGTATGTTCGCGACGTTCAGCTACGATGAGTAGTGCTTGGTCGCGGATATCTTCAGGAAGATCAATGTTACGAAGTTGGATACTACGAATCCATCCTGCTACATCTTGTTCGCGGAGAGTGTAGAAGACATTTTCGAGCATAATAGTTTGTGCTTCTGTATATTCTTCGCTTGGTATACCTCGGAGTTGATCGAGTTCTTCGTCGTCGAAGTAGATGATTTGGTCTGTTTGTGATAGTAGACTATCGCGCTCGCATACAGCATGTGAACCACAACAATCATCTGCTATTTCAACTGGTGTTTGTTCAGGTGTTTGTTTATTGACGCGTTGGACAAGCAAAGCAACTCCGACAATGAGTATTATGAGCGCAATCAGAAGGATTAGTATAATCATTTTTTAGTTTTGTTGTGGTTGGTAGGAATCGATGTGACGAGTGCGTTTTTCTGGGTATATATCATTTATAGTGATAAGTATACCGGTTTCTTCTACATTGCCAAACTCATCATTTATTGCTGTGCCAAAAACTTTCATTGTAGATGAAAGATTTGTGTATGCATTGACTAGTGGAGGTATGTTTTCTCCGAGTGTGCGTACTTCTTGGTTAAGTATTTTGTAGTCTTCTTTAAGGTTATTAGCAGAGAATTTTTTTTCTATAATTGGAATATGTTCTTCTTTGAGATTAAGCGGATGGATTGTTGTGACGAGTTGATCTTTGTCTCCGAAATAAATATTAAGATAGTGAAGAATCATATCGCGACCGAGAGAATTGAATGTAGGATACATTGTGAATTTACCAAAAAAGTATTTGATTTCAGGATAAATTACAGTCAAAGCACCAAGTCCATCCCAAAGGTTGTCGAGGGCAAATAGACTTTTAGCTCCTCCTTGGGCTGATTGATATTTTATGTTCACGAAAGAACGTCCTAGTTCAAGTGTATAAGGTAAATAATCTTTGATAAATTTGTCAGAAAATTTGAATAGGTGAGCAGTTGCAATTATAGGTTGTCCTTCTTCATCATATTTAATATTTTCACCAAGAATAAAACGATATCCTCCGATTATCTCTTGTGCTTCTGGATTCCATACAACAAGCTGTTGGCAAGGTGTATCCATCGTATCGAAATAGTCGATGTCGACTTCTTCTCCTGTGCCACCACCATCGGCACGGAAAGCTATTTCACGTAGGCGACCGATTTCGCGCATTGTGTTAGGTGAGTTGTGTCCGTCTATGATGTATATTTCGTTATTTGCTTTGTTTGTTGTACGAAAAAAAGTTTTGTCATTAAGTTCTTGTAGAATTAGTTCTACTGCAATAGGTTCTATAATAGGTTTCATAGTTATAGTGTGTTAAAAAAATAGAGTTTTGTGCTTATAGCAACTCTTCTCTTATCGATAATTACATATTTTTTTCTTGTCCGTTGCCTTCTTGTAATTTTTCGACTTCGTGGCGTACATAATTTGCCCATTCTAGGTCGGTTTTCGATTTGTCGAAAGTAGAGTATGGAATAGGTTTTCCAAAGGATATTACGAAAGTTTGACCACGTTTTTTGAATAATTCATCTACAAGCATAAATAGACCGATATTGAATTTTAGTCCAATAAACTTGCTGAATGATGTGAGACGCATAAAAAGTTTTGAATTATAACCAGACATATGTACTGGGATAACATTGCGTTTATATTTTCTAGCTTGTGTGATGAACATTTTTTTCCAAGGTTGCTCAGTTATTTTGCCTTTTTCGGTGCGAGCACATTTGCCTGCAGGATAAACTAGCACCTGGTATGGACTTTCAAACATATGGGCAAGACCATCACTGATCTCTCTACTTTGTTTGCCAGACATATTTACTGGTACAAAAAATTCCGATAGTGGGTGAAAATGTGCCAAAATATTATTAACTGGGACACGGAAACTTTCGCCATAAAATTTGCGCATTACAGACCCCATGATGAGAGCTTCTGGACCTCCGATAGGATGATTGCTAGCAAAGATGCAGCGTTGAGTCGGATCGAGATTTTCTGTTCCGCGAATTTCGTATTTTACGTCTATGTATTTCAGTGCTTCATCAAAAAACTCCACACCTTGAGGGTATTCTGCCTTTTCGATGCAATCATTGATTTCTTCTTGATGTATGCGTCGCTTGAGAAAATTGACCAAGAATTTTGGCAGTTTTTTCTTGACTTTCGCTTTCAAGATTTCGTCAATGTCAATTTTAAATCGTTTATTTTCCATAGTTTATTTTTGTCTACAATCAAAATAAAATATTACCAAGGTTTGTGTTTGCGTAGAAATCTTTCTTTATGATGAAAAGAGTCTGATCCGATAGCTCCACTTCCATACATAAATATAACACTATCGTTATAAGGCACATATGCCATATCATTCATATATGTATTTCAACAATTCCTCTATCTTTTCTGAATTGTTTTCGTAATATTTAGCCATCATATTTGCATTACAACCTTGTGCTGGATGTCTAAATATAAGGTATGCACAAAAGAAAAGGAGGTTAAATATTCCCTATATAAATAATGCCTTTTGTCATCGATCTGAAAATTTGCAAGATGCTATGGTAAAATAGATTGATGCTATAATTGTTGGAATAGATAGAACAAATCCAAAAATAGTAATTGCAATAGCAACAAAATCATCAATCCAAAATATGGTTATTAGGATTGAGACAACAAGCATTGGCAAAAATTTCAATATTTTTGGCATAGTTTATCTTAGTATCATTAACACTCGTTTTAGTGATGATATGAAGTAGTCGATTTCTTCTTTTGTATTGTAAAAGGCAAAAGAGGCGCGTGCTGTGCCTGGTATGCCAAACCAATCGACGAGCGGTTCGGCGCAGTGATGACCTGTGCGGATGGCGATGCCAAGTTTGTCGAGCATCATACCTATGTCATAAGGGTGAACACCATCAACCACAAACGACAATACACCACTTTTTTTCTTAGCTTCGCCAATTATGCGAACCCCTTCAATCTCTTTTATCTTTTCAGTTGCGTATGCAAGTAGTTTATGCTCATATTCAGCAATTTCTTTCATACCTATTGCCGATATATAGTCTAATGCTGTAGCCAAAGCGCAACTGCCTACATAGTCGGGCGTGCCTGCTTCGTATTTATAAGGTAGTTTGTTGTATGTTGTTTTCTCAAATCGCACTGTTTCAATCATCTCGCCACCACCCATAAATGGAGGCATAGCATCTAATATCTCGCGCTTGCCATACAACACGCCAATGCCGTTAGGAGCATATACTTTATGACCCGAGAAAGCATAGAAATCGGCATCAAGTTCCACTACATTTACAGGGATATGGGCAATGGCTTGAGCTCCGTCAATCAACACCTTAGCACCATATTTATGGGCTATGCGAATGATTTTGGCAACGGGATTGACTGTGCCTAATACATTACTTACGTGCGCAACAGATACAATTTTGGTACGCTCACTGAGCAACGCCTCGAATTCCGATAAAATCAGTTCGCCATGCTCGTTGATAGGTGCAACACGCAACACAGCTCCCGTGCGCTCGCAAGCTATTTGCCAAGGCACAATGTTGGAATGATGTTCCATTGTAGTAACAACGATTTCATCGCCTTTGTGGCATATTTGGTCAGCCAAAGTGCGAGCCACGAGGTTTACACTCTCGGTTGTACCACGAGTGAACAAAATTTCATCTTTCGATCGGGCACCGATAAAATCAGCCACACGCTGGCGAGCTGCTTCATGCGCCTCTGTGGCCACTCCACTAAGATAGTGTACGCCACGGTGAATATTTGAGTTTTCTAATGTGTATGAGCGCATAATGCGGTCCAACACACACTGAGGTTTTTGTGTTGTTGCGCCATTGTCGAAATACACCAATGGCTTGCCGTGCACCTCACGTGTAAGTATAGGGAAATCTTTGCGTATGTTTTCTATTTCAAGCATAAAGCTTTTATTGTGTGTGAAAAAGTATTTTTGTGTTTATTTTCTACATCCTGCGCATTGCATCTCTTCGCCATGTAGGCGTTTCTCTATTAAAAGATGAAGTCTATCGCTTAATGCTGGAAGTTCAATATTTTCTAATACCTCTGCCGAGAATGCTTGTAAAAGCAATAGGCGAGCTTCTTTGAGTCCGATGCCACGTTGTTGCATGTAGAACAATGCGTTTTGATCAAGCATACCAGTTGTGGCACCGTGACCGCATTTCACGTCGTCGGCATAAATTTCGAGTTGTGGACGACCTAATGCGCGAGCTTTTTCTGATAAACATATGTTGCGATTGGTTTGATGCGACACTGTTTTTTGTGCGCCTGGATCCACTACAATACGTCCGCTAAATCCTCCTTCTGCTTCATCGTCGAGGATATATTTATACAACTCTTCGCTTCGACAGTTGCCTTTGTGGTGGCGGATGATGGTGTAGTTATCGCAGCGTTGTTGTTTGTCAATGAGCAGCATACCGCCCAACCATGTCTCAGCACCTTCGCCATTGAGGTCTATTTCAATATGATTGCGTGTTGCACCATTCATCAAACCGAATGTACTGAATTTAACCACACTATCTTTCTCTTGTGCTATGGCATAACGGCGTAAGTTTGCCATTTTTTCGTGTGTGCTTTCCATCGAGCAATAGTTCAATCGTGCTCCTTCGCCTACATATATTTCAGCAATACGCGATGCGAAATATTCCGAATTATCCATTGCGTGGTCGCAGTCTATTACTTGTAGCGAAGCATTAGTTTCCAAGATTATAAGGCTACGATTGACGCCCATCAACGCCTGTCCTGCACGCATCATATTTACGATTTGCAACGGCATCTGACACTCTACTCCTCGTGGTATATAAACAAAGAGTCCGTCTTGCACCAACATCGAGTTGAGCATGACGAATGCATCTTTTCTGTCGTTAAGTGTTGTGTTATAGTATTTTGTAATCAAATTGTTGTGTGCTTCTGCTGCATGTTTCATCGAACATACGAATGCCCCACCGCCCAATTCAATCTCTTCTCCGCCTACCCACACATCGTTTATAATAGGGGCAACCATGGCTTTGATGCCTGGCACTGCACAACGGAACATGTCTTCTGCCTTCAATCCGAATGTCAAACGGTTGATATTCAAGCCCCAATCAGTTTTCAAGGCATCGAAAAGCGGGCAGTACAAATATTCCTCAGTTTTGCGTGTTGGAAAATCTGCCGACTCCAACATGCGTGCCGCCTCATCGCGCTCAGCATTGAATACCGATGCCGACTTAGCCGCAATTTGTCCGCCTACCTCTTTATATAAATCTATAAATTGTTTTGTCATATTTTGTCTCTAAACTCTAATCTCTAATCTCTTTTTTAATCCAATCGTAACCTTTTTCTTCTAGTTCCATCACCAACTCTTTAGGTCCCGACATCACAATTCTACCATCTACCAATACATCCACGATGTCTGGCACGATATAGTCCAAAAGTCGTTGATAGTGAGTGATTACAATAGAAGCATTCTCTGGAGTTTTCAACATATTCACACCATTTGCTACGATACGCAATGCGTCGATATCCAAACCTGAGTCGGTTTCGTCAAGGATTGACAAACGTGGCTCAAGCATAGCCATTTGGAATATCTCATTACGTTTTTTCTCACCGCCCGAAAATCCTTCGTTCACAGCACGATTAGCCAGTTTGCTATCCAATTCTACTAACTGACGTTTTTCGCGCATCAGTTTCAAGAAGTCGCCCGACGACAATGCTTCCAACCCGCGATGTTTGCGTTGTTCGTTCACTGCAGCACGCATAAAGTTCACCATGCTGACACCTGGTATCTCCACAGGGTATTGGAAACTCATAAACAAACCTTCGCGAGCGCGCACCTCTGGCGCCATTGCCAAGAGGTCTTTACCGTTGAATGTCACCGAACCGCTTGTCACTGTGTATGCAGGGTGTCCCGACAACACATTACTTAGTGTACTTTTACCCGCTCCATTAGGACCCATAATGGCATGCACTTCTCCAGGTTTCACAGTTAAGTTCAACCCTTTCAATATCTCTTTGCCTGCAATAGAGGCATGTAAATCTTTAATTTCTAACATTTTTTATTATATTTATTTGTTCTATTCAACATAAAAAGTGATTATACGATAAGCAACAAAACAGACAAACCATACAACGAACATAATATTCGCTACTTTGCTTTGAACTGTGCTGAAATACAAACTAATACACATTATAGCAAACAATATAGGTACAGCAATTAGCTGAGAAAAACTAGAGAAGAATAAAATAATCCATACTAGTGAAAACCAAAAACCCGCATGTATCAGCGAAAAATTAAGACGTGTATTTAGTTTGTAATTACTTGCACTGAAAAAATAACTAATAGAAGAGAATATCACCATCATAGAAGTGAATGTAAATATAGCAATGTCAAATTTGTTGAGCAAAGTTATTTTCTGTGGACTAATAGAAATTGTATTGTCTAGATATTCTATTATTATGTTAAGTGAATCGAAAAGCCAAAATATCGAACCTATTATGAATATAATGGTTGCTATGGCGAAAAAAATACTTAAAAACACACGTCGACTAATGACACGGAAAATAATCATTCCTAAAATAAAAAGCAACGAGAGCCATATGTATTCGGGTTCAAAAAGAAAAGCTAAACTGAGCCATAGTACAATGTTAAAACCAGCAGCCATTTGTGTTTCAAAATTGTACATTTGTATCAACTCTTTTAGTGCAAATATAAAAAATACAATAGCTATGTAACTTTCATCAAATGGTTGAATATAACCCATGCATCCAGCCATTACAAGTCCCACTGTCAGTGGCATCGACGACCTTACTGGTATTATTTGCAATTGATTGCACAATAGCATCATCCACACCATTATCCCCGTCATTGCCACAAACCCCAATATTTGCGACCATATCATCGGTAACGACCACATCACGAAATGCTTCATAAATAAAGTATCCACATTTTCCACTAATTGTGAATCATGCATTATGAGTTGTGCATTGAACAACAAAGCCCCCACAACCACACTAATAGCAATATTTGCCACACTTGGTTGTGTAAAAAACTTTGTGATATTTATTCGTGTAGGTCTCATTTATTTTATGAATGCTGTATAATTCTCGTGTGATAATCGCCAACGCCGACAGGTTTGTCTTTAGTGTCGAGATTTTTTACGATAAGCGAGCGCAGAGCCGAATTTATTCGAGCTATACCGAGCGTAGTAAAAAATACACCTGAAGGAAGTAATTTGCGAAGCAAAAGCAAGACCATTATGTTAAAAGAATAAATATGTCCTTATGTCTTTCTGTCTAAAAAACTAACGCCGTGAGAACTTTAATCTTTATCTAAATTTTGTTGATATGCGGGACATTCAAGCCCGCATATCATATTCTAAAACGAGCGAAGCGAGTAAGTCTTGTTACTCATATCTCGCTACTCGCTACTATTTCAATCCACGTCCAATAAGCATTGCTTCTGGGTTAGGCTCTGCACCACGGAATGTGCGATACAATTCCATTGGGTCTTCAGTGCCACCTTTTTCGAGCAATGTGCGGAATTTTTGTGCTGTTTCTTGGTCGAAGATGCCTTTTTCTTTGAACAATGCGTAAGCATCTTTATCCAATACCTCAGCCCACAAATAGCTATAGTAACCAGCGCTGTAACCGCCTGCCCAGATGTGGTTGAAGTATGTTGTGCGGTAACGTGGAGCGATTTCTGGAATCAAACCAATTTTGTCCATCATCTCTTTTTCAAATGCGATAGGGTCTGTGATGCCTTCTACCGATTTGAGGTCGTGCCAGTTCATGTCGAGGATAGCTGCAGCTGTCAACTCTGTTGTC
>JAZRCE010000025.1:0-33254 GCA_045635445.1 Candidatus Aphodosoma sp. | reverse complement strand
TGTCTAAAAAACAAACTATTCAAAAAACCTGTCTTTTAGGTCGACATTTTGTGAAACAAAATAAGACCATTATGTCAAAAAAGAAAAAATATGGTTTTATGTCTTTCTGTCTAAAAAACAAACTATTCAAAAAACCTGTCTTTTAGGTCGACATTTTGTGAAACAAAATAAGACCATTATGTCAAAAAAAAGAAAAATATGGTTTTATGTCTTTCTGTCTAAAAACCAAACTATTCATAAAACCTGTCTTTCAGGTCGACATTTTGTGAAACAAAATAAGACCATTATGTCAAAAAAGAAAAATATGGTTTTATGTCTTTCTGTCTAAAAAACCAACGAGCAAAGCGAAAAACTCTCAAATTTCAACTCTCAAATTTCAACTTTCAACTTATATCGTCTTTCTGTCTAAAAACCAACGCCAAAGCGAGTAATCAAAAAAACAAAACTAAGTCCACCTCATATATTACTTAGTCACTCAATGAGTGACTAAGTCAATACACGTTTATATTTTTGGTCTTTACTATTAGGTTTTTCTGGTATAGTCATCTCTATAAAACCACCTTCTATCAAAGGGTCTATATATCTATGTTTCAGATTGTATCGATGTTTTAATCCTAAATGCAACATAATATCAGATAAGCTTTGTGGCGTAGTACAAAACTCTATAATATCATTAAGCGTGTCGTTTAACTTAGTCACTGACTTAGTCACTTTTTCTTTATCAGTGACTAAGTTGAGTGATAAAGGAGGTCGCACAATCACTTCAAAGGCAGTAATTTTATCCACATTAAACACTGGTTCAGGATTCCCATTCACTTGCAACAAATTCTTCACTCGCTGAATCCCACGATTGAACATATTAACATACTTCAAAGCACGCATAGCCTCTGCAATAATCGGATTACGATAATCGTTCACTGTTGGAAAATTCTCAGGACGCGCTTCTCCATACAATCCACCAGCATTCAATATCTCAATACGATCTTCATATTGATACAATCTGATTGGCATATTCGACTGATAATCTCTATGCATACAAGCATTCATCAACAATTCGCGCAAAGCCCAATCTGGATAATTCAACACCGTCTTTTCTCGCAACATTCCTATCGGAATCGGACGCGCAGTAACTACAGCATTCCTTATAAAGTTCTCTAGTTGAGGTAACATCTTACAAAGCCCTCCTTTTATTTGTCGCTCATTAACAATCTCACTACCACGATCCTTACCTGCAAAATGCACATATTGCACATATGCCCCATGCATAAAATATTGAGGATTTTTAGCAAACAGTATTATAGCTGCATTCGTAGGACATTCATGCGTAAGGTCATATAGATGAATTGATGCCAATTGCTCTTTTATCTCACGATTATCACAGGCCAATACCTCACTATCAATCACCTGAGGCAAATATTCTCTTTTTATATAATCAGTATCTATATCATCTATCGTTGATCCAAAGCAAGGTGTTGCATCAAACGTTGCCATATACGAAGCTCGACGTTCAAACAATATACGTTCCTCAGCCTCTGTAGCTATGTCTCGACGCGGACCTATTCTCACAAAAGTTCTACCTCGATATCTTACAGGTGGCACCAATGATGGCATAACCTCTGCTACAAGCACATCACCATCCTCAAACTCAAACTTCTCTACCGACATCATAGGCAATGGCAATATATTCCCATCCGAACGAATTGCCGCTATCTTTTTCAACAAAGCGTCTGTTACTTTCAGTCCCGACAACGTACCATTATCATTCGCACCAATAATCAAATAACCATTTTTTCGCGAATTAGGCAAATCATTAGCAAAAGCACATATTGCCTCCTGAAATTTATCCATATCCCCAATCGACATCGTACGCTCCACTCTGTATGTTTCTGTGGTATGCAATAATTCTTGCAATTCTTTTTTTAATATCATATTATTTCAATTATTAATTATTATCTTAATAAACCATTGACCGTTGACAATGCGAAGCATTAAAACCTGTCTTTTAGGTCGACATTTTGTGAAACAAAATAAGACCATTATGTCAAAAAAGAAAAATATGGTTTTATGTCTTTCTGTCTAAAAAACCAACGAGCACCGCGAGTCCAACTAGTAACTAGTAACTACTAACTAAAAATCAATAATCTCCCAAAAACCACCTTTATCAGGACCTACACGACGAATATACTTTCCACGCATAAATTCAATATTATTTTCGATAGCAGTTAAACTCACACCAACAGCCTTAGCCAAATCAGACTGCGTAATATATGGATTTTCAGCAATCAAACGCAATATAGCTATTCTATTTTTTGTCAATTTCACTCTCTTTTCTCCCAACTTTTCTCCCAACTTTTCTCTATTTTCTATATCATTTTCTTTATTTCCCACCAATTTCCCTATCGCCTTTGGCACAGAAACTTTCAAAATAAAATCATCATTATAGAAAGAAAGAGGAGCTACACCATTCATTTCCAATTCACGGCACATACGATCAACACCCTCACCATATTCTTTCACATAATGATAAGTTTTCAAGAATGCCGCAATCTTTGGATTGCGCGAAAAATGAGTATTACGAATATTAGAAGGTCTCACCATACCAGGCAACTTACCAGGACTTTCAAACACAATACGATCATCAAACATTTTAATTTGAATCTCAGTTCCTTTAATATTATAAGCCCTATGACAACACGCATTTACCACCATCTCTTGAATAACAAATTTAGGATAATCTCTACGTGTTACAAACTTGCCTGATTGTTCTAAATAAGTATGTTCCGCAACTTGAGTTTCCAAGTATTCCACAGTTTTTTCCACCTGTCCAAGAATTGTACCTTCAAACACAATATCTTTAATTACATTCATCTCTGCACCAACTTTTTCATCAACCCCATTAAAACGGATAAAACGCGTACGTGCGCGAGGTAAATAATTTTGGGGATTTTTCCCAAACAATAACATACATGCCACACTTACCACATCTTCACCAACCTTATTTTTAGTAACAAAATGATTATTTTCTCTCAAATACTCAATTGGAGATTTACTATACCCCAATAAATTCACATATTTAGCCACAGCATCCATATCAATATCATCAACTGTTGCTCCATAAACAGTAGTATCTTCAAACGACCGTTCACCTTTGTCATACATCAATTGTACACGTTCATCAAAAGTCAATCTACGACTCTTATCCCCCACACGCATAAAAGCCTCATCCGCCTGATTAGTATGCAGGGTCGAACTTGCAGGAATATGCATCAACAAAATACGATTATCATTACCATCTTTATCCGTACATGCCACATATGTACATATAACAGAAACCGAAGGATTACAAAAATCAAATGGCACTCGCAGTAAATCATTTAACTTTTGAGTGTACTGATTCACACCTTCAATCATTCGTGACTTATCCGATACACCTAAGGCAATTACTCCACCATCTGCATTAGCAAAAGCCACAAGAGGAATTGCCAATGCTTTCGGATCAATTTGAATACTTTTGCAATCAAAAGTCTGATCTTCTTTACGAGTTACTATTTCCTGTATAGTCATAATTTTTATTCACTATTATCCCCAAAATTAAAAAAATATTTACGCGTAATTTACGGTTAAATTTACGATCATTTACGTTCAAAAAAAAGAATATTTACGTTTCAACTCTCAAATTTCAACTCTCAACTTATATCGTCTTTCTGTCTAAAAAAACAACGAGCAAAGCGAGTCCTGTTGACTATTATCTGTAATCTGTAATCTGTTATCTGTTATCTGTAATCTAATATTCTCATATTTAGCGGGATAACTCTCTCCCACCGCACGATTATAAAGATACTTATCCAAAAACTCCCCAACAATATCCACATGATATAAGAATCCATTCCATACTCTATGTTCCACAAACTCCTCAGCCCCCATCAGCTCCACGCCCCACACCGACGTATTCACAAAAAAGTCCCACTGCACAATCTCCGTCTCGTTACCCACATTTTTTGCGCACACAAACGTAATCAACCTATCGCTATTCAGGTAAGTAACAATACGCCACCCCTCTTGGCAGAGGCACTCCACCAATTCCCGTTTAATCTCCCTGAAGCAACGTTTCGAGATAATGATGTCAATATCACGACTACTGTTGTCATCCGGCAACCCCTGATAATTCCTCAGCACCGCATACTCCGCCCTCTCATTCAAGAACGAAAAAACTCCAATTATATGATTTTTCAAAGACATTATTATAAAAAATTTACGTTCAAACTAAAAAATGACCAAAATAACGAAATTATAGCCGAATTATAGCCGAATTATAGCCGAAAATACACAACAAAATCCTATTTAACAACAACATACACAAACACCCTCTAAATTATAACCGAATTATAACCCAAATTGAATTAAACCAAATTCTGTTATTTTCCAAATTCTACCATTGACAATTATCAATTTTTTTTGAGCCTTTGGCGATAGAATTTGCGTTAAAGGAAAAAAGAATATTTACGTTTCAACTTATATCGTCTTTCTGTCTAAAAAATCAAACTATTCAAAAAACCTGTCTTTCAGGTCGATATTTTGTGAAACAAAATAAGACCATTATGTCAAAAAAGAAAAATATAGTTTTATGTCTTTCTGTCTAAAAAACCAAACTATTCATAAAACCTGTCTTTTAGGTCGACATTTTGTGAAACAAAATAAGACCATTATGTCAAAAAAGAAAAATATGGTTTTATGTCTTTCTGTCTAAAAAAACAAACTATTCATAAAACCTGTCTTTCAGGTCGATATTTTGTGAAACAAAATAAGACCATTATGTCAAAGAAAAAAGTTCTTATGTCTTTCTGTCTAAAAAAAACAACGAGCAAAGCGAGTCATTTAATCAAATTATGTCGCACTTTATCCCAAATATACAAAGGTTTATTCCAAATAGATTTCAACGCCAACCACGCCCCCATCACCACATTCCCCCGATGCAAATAAAACACCGCATTCCTCAGCGCATCCGCCGCCGCCGCATCACGCCTCAACCCCTTCAACTCCTCTGCCGACAAACTATCATAAAACTCCACAAACGTCAAATCCCCCTCACCCCTTCTGCGACGACGCACATTCGTCTTCGTATATCGCATCTTAATAATCATATTAAAATGATTCGACGACAACCCATCCGCTTTTCTGTAATAATACAACTCCTCAGGCACCACCACCATCGCCTTCCCCTCTACATACAAATCACTCATCCTCGTCCACAAATCCAACTCTTCACAAAAATCACTATACCGTGGTTTCCCATCCGGGAAACCCGACACACAAAAACCACCCGCTCTAATAGCCAATTCTCTATCAAACATAGTGTGAATAGGCAAAAAAATCAATTTCCCCTTACTCGCTTTATCAACAAACTCCTCTTTTCGCTTTTCACCCAAATAAGTTCCCCCCGACAACAATTTACCACTCATATTCATAAACCGCGACCAGCACGACACCGCCATCAAATCCTCATCCGACACAATCCTATTATACTCTTTCTCTATCAAAGTCGCATCAAACAAATCATCCGCATCGAGGAACAACAAAAATTTCGTCTTCGCATGATTAAGAGCAAAATTCCTAGCATTAGCAATCCCACCATTCACCTCAAATCTCACCAACTCATATTGACGCGGATTTTCCCTAAAGAATCTCTCCACCAACGCCACACTCCCATCCGTCGAACAATCATCCACAATCAACAACTCAAACCCCTGAAAAGTCTGATTCATCACACTCTTCAAAGTCTCCTCAACATACCTTTCTGCATTATACACACATATCGCTACTGTCAAATCCATATCAGCATTAATTATAATTCACCACTAATCAACTTACCATAAAAAGTTTCATCCCCACTCTCAGTTTTTTTATTCAAAATAGTTTTATAGGACAACTTAAATATCCATGTGTCTTTTTTTATCTCTAAATACTTATTTTCATCATAACTATTATTCATCAAAATCCACAAATCATTCCGTTTCAAATTATTTTGCTTTAAATCATTCATTATCATTTTACATTCATCAAATTCATAATATGCAAAATAGAATAAATAATCTAAAAAAATATAATCTATCCAGCAAGATGTAACTTTTGCATGCAACAAAAGAGATTCTTCTATAAAACGAAATAATAATTGATTCTTTTTATTTGTTGCAATAGACCATCCACACCATCTTGAATTAGACCAAAGAGGCAAAACAACATTATCAGTTTTACAAGACCAAAATGGCATACTCTTTATATCCATAGGTATTTCTTGAGATAACCAACAAGTTGAATCAATCCAAATACCTCCATATCTTGCTAACAACGAAACTCTTAAAATATCACTAAAATGTGTATATGAAATAATACCTCTACTATTTTTTCTAAAAACATACTGCGGTATATCAACATAATCTCTGACATTTTTCATTGTCAACAACTTAACTCTATCACCATTCTTTTTACAAAGATTCTTATAACACGCTCGCACCAATTCAGGCATATTATCTTCACCTTGCGCCCAAAACACCCAAATATTATAATCGTCCACAACCTCACCCCTTTCTTTATAATTCTTATATTTCTCAATAATATGAGAATAATTTTTTCTAAAATATTTATCCATCCAATCCGTTTTCTTCTTCAAACCCCAATACGCCCAAGTGCGCAATGGTGCAATATACCACCCCAACCACCACGCAGTACTATAAACTGCATAACTCAGAGAATAATATTTCGATTTCAAAAGAAACTCTTTCAAAATCATCTTCATCCTCAAAAATACTTTATCAATTTTTCCATTCATTTTATATTAAAATTTAGTTACAAACAACATCTATATCGTAAAAATCAAAAAATTACTACTTTTAACATATAGCTAAATCCTATATTTTGTCTGAAAATATCTAATTACAGTAAATATCATCAAAATCCCCCAAGGATAAGTCATATTTACAACACCTCCACCAACACCAGCAAAAAACATTATTGCTGGTAATGAGATAAAATCCATACAACATAAAAAAACTAATATCAACGATACAATATAACTCAACAGCCCATATTGGTCAATATTACCCATTTTTCCCTCTTGCCTCAAATAACTTCTCATACCCTCTTCTTTTGTTTTTGTCCCTGTCCCAAACCATGTTTCACTGGAACTTAGATCCATATTCAATGTATTCAATACTGGTGCAATACGCGAAGCAGCACTACCATCTGTTTCTCTAACAACCTCTGCATCCAATGTCAATGTTGCATTAATTACATTTACTGCCCTATCCATCTGCTTTATATTCATCAATGGCAATGTAAAATACAATCCCATAAACACTGGCACTACATACCACAATCGCTTTGCCTGCACGAAATACATCGCTTGTATCATCAACACAATAAATGCTGTACCCGAACCCATCATTGTCATTGTATAGAGATACCCTATCGTCACCCAACGATGAAATGGTTCAAATATTCGTTTCAATGATAACTTCTCTTCTTCCACTATCTCACAACAGCGCAAATATGCATAATACAATGCCCCCAACACACGTGCCGACGATGATGGCTCCTGCGTCAAAGTTGGCAATTTATTTATAGCTAGATAATATTGGTTATACAGGTTTATCAAAGGAAAATTTCTTATATCAACTAATACAAATGCCTGCTGCGCCAACAAACAGACTGCATACGCCAATATCATAAACCGCAATAACCTAATGAAATACAACAGATCAAATGCTTGTTTTTTATACAATAGGTTGTAAAATACTACGTATGTTATCAAAAACATACCTAAATAACCCAATGTCGAAAATCGCACATACTCCTGTTGATAAGCACAAAATAGCACCACTGCCATATACAATGAACACCATATTGTTGCTCGTGTCATATATGGTGTTCTAAACACAAATAGCAACGGAGCTAAACCCATCAATGCCACCTTTAACGGACTCACACCATAGCCCTCTATGGCTACAAACTGCGTACACATCGTCACCAAATATATGGTGGCAATGCCCCTATTCGACGTTATATCTTTTAATTTAAATGGTATTTTCATTTCTACAAAAACATTGTCATATAAACTGGCACATAAAGCACCCCTTTCTCCCAAGCCAAATCTTTTGTATGTATAACTACAGCTTCCGCTAACGAATTAGCATATTTATTTACACATTTATTCAATGAAGTAAGTGTATAACGCACCGAAGATTTCACTTCTATCGGCACAATATTATGTCGAGAAGATATACTATTTTTTGTAATCAAAAAATCTATCTCCATCCGTTCATCCTTATTATGCTTATCATATTTCGAGAAAAAATAGAGAGCATGCCCTGCCGCACGCAACATCTGGGCTACTATGTTTTCAATAATCATTCCCGAATTAAACTCCAATTTATCAGAAAGTATTTTAGCATACAAATTATTCGCCACAATACTATTCTCATCAAAAGCATGACTCAAAAGCAATCCAGTATCTGCCATATAACACTTCAACGTAGAATCTTCACGATTCATCCCAAGCCCAATATTAGGAGCAGTCGTATTATATGCCATATTCACAATCATAGCATCTTGTAACCAAAAAAACGATGTTTCATAATCACGCATACGTGCATTCTCGGTCAAAGCTGCCAATACGAATTTCTTCTCGTGCTTTTGCAACTGCGAAGGCAAGGTGTCAAATACATTGGTTACTTTCGACTCATAACCCTTTGCAAATTTATGTATATCATTACGATATAATCGCAAAATTTGTCGCTTCACCACATCTACCTCATCAAAACTCGCGGTCTGCACATATTTCTCTACCGCTTGAGGCATTCCCCCCACTATCAAATACTGACGGAAATAATCCATCGCCTTACGATGCATCAAATCTCCCATTGGTTTACGATTTTCATAACAATATCGCATCAAAGGCATCAAGGTTTCATTACCTTTTGCCCATAAAAATTCCTCAAAATCCATCGGATGCAACACTAATTCTTCCTCTTCCGATGGTATCTGAATGGATTCTACATTTTTCTTTATCGACACCAACGATCCCGTCTCAATATAATCATATCGTCCATCGGCAACCAGATATTTTATAGCCGCACGCGCACGTGGATACAACTGTACCTCATCAAACACTATCAGCGACTCGCGAGGATACAACACTGTGTTCGTAAACGAACTTAGATACATAAATAACGTATCTAAGTCATCCAAATAATCATCGAATAATCTTTTTATTTGTACCGATGTCTTATTAAAATCAATCAAAATATAACTTTTATACTCTTGTTCTGCAAATTGCTTAACAAGATAGCTTTTACCTACACGGCGAGCTCCATTCACCAATAAGGCACTTTCGCCCTTACGCAAATGTTTCCATTTCAACAATTTATCATACGCTTTTCGCTTCATAATTCACTAAACCAAAAATACATTACGGCTATTTTTACACCAATCCCAGATTATCAAACCATCAAAAATAGCACCATTCCTAGATTATCATACGCAAAGTTACACATTTTGCCGATTTCCACCAAATTTTTTACCCCAAAAATGCCGGTTTCCACCAAATTTTCGTAATTTACGGTTTATGCTTTAACGCTAATTTCCATAAATTTTCCATAAATAAAAAAAATAATTTATGTTTAATTTACGAGTAATTTACGTTCAAGAAAAAAATTCTACTATTGACACGACCGAAGGGAGTAATGTTGTCCGTTGACTGTTGACCGTTGACCGTTGACAATGCGAAGCATTAAAACCTGTCTTTTAGGTCGACATTTTGTGAAACAAAATAAGACCTTTATGTCAAAAAAGAAAAATATGGTTTTATGTCTTTCTGTCTAAAAAAACCAACGAGCAAGGCGAGTCCGACCGTTGTCCGTTGACTGTAGACTGTCGACTATTTATCTCCTTCCTAACATAAAACGTGCTTTATTGTTGAACAACCACACCAATGGATATGTCAACAACACCGTCACCACAAAATAGACAATCGTTCTCCACCCCACAAATTCGCCACACCCCATCACATATTTATCAAAAATCTGACACAACACCAACACTATAGAGTAGTGCGTAACCATCAACACCAACGAATTACGCCCCCAGTAAGTAAAAAACTGCATTATACGCCATCTCTCCACCACACTTGCCAACAACAACAATCCCAATGGTCCAAGCACCGATGGCACAAAATATGATATAACACCCAAATTCAACTTTGAAAAACTCGAAAAATAGATGCTCAACCCAATTATCACCGCACTCAACCCCAACACCTTCCAACTCTGCCAACTACTCATATTTGCTTTATAATCTTTCGCCACCAAATATCCTATCGCTACCACAGGCCATGCTCCCATCATATTCCTGATAGTATAAAATGGCGCATCGATAATCTGATTCAAACTACTCAAATTGCGATATTCACCTGCCAAACGACCATACAGATAGAGATAAACAAAAGTAAACAACAACGCCCCAAAAGCCAACAACCAACTCTTTCGGTTCCGTATCCACACAAAGATAATCTCGCCAAAAAACAGTGAAGGCAAAAACCATAAAGTGCCAATACCTCGCAAAACTACTGTTTTATACACCTCTCTCCCTATAAACATCACATCATCATATCCACACAACAGCAATATCAAGTCAAACAATAGTATCAATCCCGAAAACCACAGATAAGGCACGCCCAACGATCTCAATCTTTTATGCACCAACTCCTTCACCGACATCTTATCATCTTTCAAACCCATCACCCAACCAGAAGTAAAATAGAATGCCGAAATCATAAACATCCCAATCCAGACGTTCAACCACAGCGGTATCACCCCAGCTTCAAAATGAAGAAAAGTGATACACAATATCGACAATCCCTTCAATATATCAATATAATCTAATCTTTTATTCATAACATCGAGTAATTTCGTTCAAGAAAAAAACGATAATTTACGTTTCAATAAAACCTGTCTTTTAGGTCGACATTTTGTGAAACAAAATAAGACCTTTATGTCAAAAAAGAAAAAATATAGTTTTATGTCTTTCTGTCTAAAAAAAACTATTTTACTATATCTTCTGCATTCATAAAACCTGTCTTTTAGGTCGACATTTTGTGAAACAAAATAAGACCATTATGTCAAAAAAGAAAAAATATAGTTTTATGTCTTTCTGTCTAAAAATCAAACTATTCATAAAACCTGTCTTTTAGGTCAACATTTTGTGAAACAAAATAAGACCATTATGTCAAAAAAGAAAAAATATAGTTTTATGTCTTTCTGTCTAAAAATCAAACTATTCATAAAACCTGTCTTTCAGGTCGATATTTTGTGAAACAAAATAAGACCATTATGTCAAAAAAGAAAAAATATAGTTTTATGTCTTTATGTCTAAAAAAAACAATGAGCAAGGAAAGTTCTATCGACCGTTGACCCTTTTATACATCGTATAAAAAAACACGTACATCCTCATCGAGAGAATTGATATCTGCCGTCCTAACCACGAATCCTTACTATACCTCTTGTAAAAATATATCCTCGACCTCTGCCAATGCATGAACCTCTTCACAGGATCCCCCTTTTCACTCTTTACATGTCGATGCACCGCCTGCGTATCCGCCAAATAGTACATCTTCTTACCCGCCATCTCCACCTGTCGCGCCAATATCGCCTCCTCGCAATAGAGAAACGGATACTCATCAAAATACCCAATCTCTTCGACAAACGACATCCTAAGCATCAAGCAGCACCCACTCACTTTCGCGCACTCATGACTCTCTTTGTAGTTGTCGATAAACGAATAGGTGTCCACAGGTTTTTTACGGTTAAAGATCTCCTTCACCCAACCAAAAGCACCATGCCAGTCGCCATCGGATAGCATAGGGTTTTGGTGAATCCCCTCAGGCGTAACAACATCCGTTGCCGCCACCACCACATCCTCATCCGCTTGCATCACCGCCACCAACTTTTCGATATAATAAGGGTCCACAAGTTCCATATCTGGATTCACCACCAACACATACTCACACCCCAACTCCACCGCACGACGCAGACCAATATTATTCCCCGCCGAATACCCTCTATTCTCCTCCGCATAAATCAACTCAGTTGAACCGAAGGTCTTTGAGCCTTTGGCGATAAAAAGTTGAGTGTAATCTGTAATCTGTAATTTGTAATCTGGCAAAGAATTGTCCACCACAATCACATGCAACTCCTCATTGAGTTTTTGTTTTTGCAAAAACTCAATGCATTTCATCGTATCCGCCGCCGAATTATAGTTCAATATTATCGCTGCTATTTTCATATTATTCACCGCAACATTCATCTTCGTCACTCATTATTTTTTTCAATTCTTCAATATCAGGAAGTGCATATTGCATCTCTCTAGGCATATCAAATACTGCCTTATAGGTAGACCATTTTGCCAATGAAAATCTATCGTACTCTATATTATCTTGTAGATTATCCATACCTATTTCGGTCGCCATCGGCGACTGATTTAAATATTGGCACCAAAACTCAGAAAATGTACGCATCTTCTTAATGCTTTCCTCCGAGAAACCACGTAATCTAGGTAATTCCCTTCTTAATTGCTCACTTATTAACTTTATGGCAGCTAACCATAAACAATAGTCTATTTCTTTTTTATCAGGCACAACCCTGCAAACATCTGATTTTCAAGACAAAGATACAATAAAAAACCTTTTCCGCAAATTTTTTTTCACCTAAAACCTTAGTTTCCGCAAAATTTTTTCAGCCCAAAACCTCAGTTTCCGCAAAATCTTCACCTATTATTGTACCTAATCACAAAAATAAACTTGTACTTTAGCTGAATTATAATTTAATATTACAACGCCTATTTTCATTTTATTCGCTACAATAACCAAACATTCCTCACTCCTAACTCCTCATTCCTAATTTTTTATCTATTATGTTTCAAACGTAAATACAAAAATCGTCTGAATCGTCCACTCCAACTATGCAACCGCCACAAAACATTCATATACCTATACCCAACACTCAAACACAAACTCGCCTTATCAAATGCTATGATATTTGCACCTAAGCAGACAAAATGGAACAACTCCTTCAATGTCATCCTACGCACAAAACTATCCGCATCAAAATCACTCGTCACCTCAAATGGCAATACTATTTTAATCCTAAAACAAAAACCATCACTCGCGGCATATATCTCATTCCTATCTTATACAACCACAACCCAAATAAAATTATAACAATAGGGATAAAAATATAAACTCCAAAAATAAAAAACTCATTTTCCACATCAAATACATGAAAATCAGATAATATTTTCATATAATACATCAAAAATATTGCATGATAATAATAAATAAACAAACTTCCTTGTTCCAAAAAAATATTCCTCTTTACCTTTCCATTTTTTACAAGTATATATGCAATTGCCACTGCACATATTAATCCAAACATAATAGCTAATCTACGAAATATTTCTGCCCAAAATACATCACTACAAACAAATTTACTTATAGCACATACCAAGTATAATACGACTGCAACTTGGAACAACTTCTTAAAATTCAATGTAAAATCTTTATTAAATAGAGCAAACCATGCTCCAAAAGAAAAGAAAAACAACGAAACAAAATCAAAACCAGGTAAACCAAAAATATTCACTGTCGAAATATAATATTCTAATCCAAGCAAAGTAAAAATATTTTTATGCCAAAACAACCAAGCAGCACCCAAAAGCAATACAAATAAAAACTTTAATCTCCTTATAAAAAAATAAATTACAGGAGAAATCAAAACCACACAAAATAGGTCTCGTACAAACCACAACGGATAATTAAAAGGGTCCCATACAATAAAATAAACCCATTTCCCACAAACATCAAAAAGAATGCAATCCTCACCCAATAAAAAAAACACGTATCTTACAAAAATAGCTATCCCCCCCCACAAAAGATATGGTACAAGCAATCTCTTTACCCTCTTCTTTAACTTATCTCTATACTCACTTACCCCAAATTTTTTTACTCCATTAAAAAACAAAAAACCAGACATAAAGAAAAATAAAGGTACTGCAATTCTTACAAACGACTCTATTACATAACTATCAAACACATTAACAAATACATGTTCTGCTTGATTAGGAATAGTCGTGTGTATTAAAACAACACATACCATCAAAGGGAAACGAAGTACACCAATTGTTTCCGATAAATAGTTTTTATTATCTAAATTATATTCTTTAAATAACATTATAATATTTTTATAATTCACATTTTATAAAAAAACTTATCTATACGCTTACCCAAATCTGCAATAAATAAATCTAATTTCACCAATTTAAATAATCTTACTCGCAATTTATCTATTAGCGCACACAAAATAATAACGGCAAATCCAAAAACAAATAAATACACCCAATTAGGCATAACTCCTACAAACATATTAAACCATTCAACCATATATTTTGTTCGCAACAACCCCTGCTCATGAATCAAATAAACAGCAAAAACATGTGGAGCAACAAACATTACAACCTTTGCAAACCAATTCGTATTTGACAATGGCCAATCTTTAAACCACAAAAAAGTAAATATCGCTAAACAATATGTTATCAAACTATTATAGTGCAATTTAACAATATCACTAAAATAGTGTGAACATAAATTATACACTATTAAACACCAACACATTCCAATAAAAGAAAACGATCTACTAATCTTCAAAGGATAAAGTCTTAAATATCCACTTGTCAAAAACAAAGTTATCATCCATATCAAAGAAAATCCATTGCCAAACAATTCTCCTAACGGAAAAAATATAAACAATGTAGATGAAAGAAACACCATAGTCAACAACAACACTTGATATTGCTTTTTTGTAATATTCGAAGCTGCTTTTTGAATAAATGGAGATAACAATAAAAGACCCAAATATTTTGTAACAAACCAATAATTAAATACAGTAGGTCCAAAAGGTACAATAGATTTCAACAACTCATAAGTTGTCGCTCTGCCCAATAAATATAATACTAACGTAATACCAAAAGTATAAAAAATAGTTTCAATCGCAGTACGTAAAATACGTTCAAATTTGAATTTTGCAGTAATTAGAAAATACCCCGATATCAAGATGAAACAATTCACATGATGAGGCATCAATGCAATAGGTAAATCATACCCTGTACGACCACCCACATGACACATGACAATAAAAAGCATACATAATATGCGCAATAACTCTAAATTTATATCTCTCATCTTTATCAAACGCAAAATATAAAATAGTTAAAATCTAACAATTATTCCTATCAATTAATAATTACGACACTATATTTTTCTAAAAAAAACAACTTAATCAATAAATTAGAAAATAGTATTTCCTAATCAAATTTTCATCTAACAACTCTACGAATCAAATTTATAATCTTTATAGCCAATTTATCTCCTAACAAATTAATTAATGCTCTTTTAAACCAATCCCAAAATTGAACCTTCTTTGAAGGTCTAACCGTCCAAGACGCATTAAATCTATGAATACAATATGTATTCTTATTCTTTTTATAAGACTTTTTCGTTTTTTTATTTTCAGAATAACTTTTTTCAATATCATTTTTTATAGGAGAAAAATATTCTGATGGATAAACAACTATCTCACCTTCATTCAACACAATTGGATTTTTAGGAGATTCAAATGGTAAATCATCACCAAAAACAGTACGTAATCCTTTTTCAACTACAATAGGAGCCAAAATATCAGATGATATAATATCTAACGAAAAATGCTTACCTTCATAAAAATCTAATATATTTTTACACCATTGCATACCTAGTTCTGCTCCCACTATCGCTGCTTCATAATTCCCAGTTGAAGCTTCAAAACCAATAAAAGATTTTGACATTAACAAATCATTAAAAGATTTCAAAACCTCAACATCCGAATCAAGATAGATTCCTCCTTCTGTATAAAGAGCATAAAATCGAATATAATCAGCAGCAAAAGCATACTTCTTTAATTCAAAAGCTTCTTTAACCCAAGCAACAGAATTAATATCAAATCTATTTGTATCCCACAATACAATTTCATAATCAGGCAAAACCTTATGCCAAGTATCTACACAATATTGAATCAACGGAGGATATTCATCCCCACTTAACCAACATAAATGAATTTTTTTTGGAATCATCTTAATTTGTTTAAAATCTTATAAATAACAGGATATACTCCTATACAAATTAAAGAAAAAATAACCTTATAACGCAATGGTATTTTTTTTTCAAAAATAAAATTTTTATTTATTTCAGGAAAAATATTTATCCATTTGCTATAATATTTCCTATAATTCGACAAAAGTAATGGCCATATAAAAACTCTAACATAATATTTTAACCATACAACCTCACCTTTATAGTCAACAATTAGACCATGTTTATACAAAAAAGAAACTACTACTTTAACATTTTCTTCTGCCTCCTTACATCGATTCAACATAGCTTGTTCTGTCTTATTTTTACATAATGAAGATAGATTATCATAGTAATAATACAAAGGTTTTTCTATATATAACATTTTATTAGAAAAATAAACCATTTGAAAAAACAAAACAAAATCTTCCATCATACTATACTTAGGATGAAGAATATTTTCATTAGAGTATATAGATCTTTTTATCAGTTTATTACACAACGATGCAGAAATATGACGCATTAAAATATCTGACAAAAACAATTTTTTATTACTACTAAATCTTTGTTTGGAAATTTTTGTATTTAAACCATCTCCCTCAAACCAATCACACATTACAATATCATAATTCCCTTTTACTGCTTCATTATATAATAATTCAATTGCATTTTCAAGAAACCAATCATCACTATCACAATGAATGATATATTCACCTGAGGTATTTTTAAATCCAATATATCGAGCAAAAGCAGATCCAGAATTTTTGTCCAAACTTATAAGTTTAACATCATCTTTTCTGTGTTTATAACAATCTAATACCGCATATAACAATTGAACAGAATCATCTTTAGAACAATCATCAATAAAAACATATTCTATACTATTAAAAGTCTGTTTAAATAAAGAATGAGCACAACGTTCAATATATTTTGCTGCATTATATATCGGTATTATTATAGAAACATTATATTCTTTCATATTTTACTGAGCATAAAATTTTTTCATCAGAAAATCAAAAACACACCACCAACCACACTTTATCAAAAAATACCATATATAAAAATTTTTATAACTAAACTTTATTATCCAAGGCATTTTTCGAGAAAAAAAACACAATTTATTATAAACTAATCTTACCCTATCAAAATTTCTCCTTTCATACAACAATTTAATATTCATTAATCCTTTTACTATTGGAGACATAAACGAATCTGCAAGAATAAAATTTATATTTGAACCACAATAATACTTTTGACACAATTCTACATATCTATCAAAATTATCTACTATTTCATCAAATAATCCTAATTGTAAAAAACTCACCTTAATTTCATCCTCATCTACATTCCACCTAAATTTATCTTTTAATAAAATATTAGTGCTTTTAATAATATTAGAAACATAATCTATATCGTCTAATTTCAAAGAATACTTTTCATTAGTTGTAATCGTATCAGCGATATAATAATTATAATTAGCAAATTTTATAGTACGTATTGTTGTACAATATAATAAATATCTTTTATTAAATACGGTATCTTCTCCCCATCTTATTTTAGTATCAAATCTCAACTTATTATCATTAATAATTCTTCTACGCACTAATTTTCCACAAGCTGCTCTTAAAATACAACTTCTATTATATTGATTGAGAAATTCCTTTACATTCAAATAAGAATATAACTTATTTTCTACGATACAAATACCACCAATCGTATCTTTTAATCCCCCAGTTATAAAATCTGCATCCAAATTATCTGTCAATCCTGCTAAATAATCTACATCAACCCAATCATCCGCATCGATAAAAGAAATCCACTCCCCTTGTGCATTTTCCAACCCTAAATTACGCGCCGAACTTACCCCACCATTCTCTTTATGAAACACTCGCACTCGTGAATCTTTCGCTGCGTACTCATCACATATCTCCCCTGACCTATCAGGAGAACCATCTTCAATTAACAATAACTCAAAATCGGTCATCGTTTGTGCTAATATGCTATCTACACAACGATGAAGCCACTTTTCAGCTTTATATACAGGGACTATTACTGAAACTAAAGGAATTTTCATGCTATTTTAATCTACAATATAACTTCATTAAAAAATAAAAAATACGCCACCAACCACACTTTATCAAAAAATACCATAAATAAAAATCTTTATGTTTAAATTTTAAAATCCATGGAATACAAACAGATAATTTATTTAACACAACAAATAGATCTCTAACATTATCATCATTTCCATCTTCACAATATTTTTTCAAATCTGCAATACCAGGTACTAATGGGAAGAAAATAATATCACTGCAAAAATCAACTAAAAACATATCTGGATAATACTTTTTACATAACTCGAAATATAAATAAAAATAATTCACATCATTTTTCTTACTAAACATTGATAAAAAACAATTTTTAACTTCCCAAAAATCTATCTCCCTTCCAAATTTTTGTGATAATAAATTATTTATATCTGTAATTTTTGCTGAAATATTATCAATTTCAGATAATGATAAATTATATTTATCTATATATGAAATTTCTTCATCGGCTCTAAAATTATAATTCAACGCCGAAATTACTCTAATAGACTTACAACCTAATAAATATTGCTTGTTAAATAAAGTATCTTCTCCATATCTAACACTTAAGTCAAAATGCAATCCATTTTTAATTATATCACTACGCTTCAACAAATTTCCCCACGGAGATTTCAAAATTGAATTCCCATTATATTTACAAATACAATCACCTATAAGAGCCTCATCATAAAACTCGTTATATGTATTATGGATCTCTCCAGAAGTATATTTCACTCCCCCTAAAATCATATCTGCATCTAAATTCTCTGTCAATCCAGCCAAATAATCTACCTCAACCCAATCATCCGCATCAACAAATGAAATCCATTCTCCTTGTGCATTATCCAACCCTAAATTACGAGCTGAACTTACCCCTCCATTCTCTTTATGAAATACTCGTACACGCGAATCTTTTGCTGCATACTCATCACATATCTCACCCGATTTATCAGGTGAACCATCATCAATAAGCAACAACTCAAAATCAGTCATCGTTTGCGCTAATATACTATCTACACAACGATGTAGCCATTGCTCAGCTTTATATACTGGAACTATAATTGATACTAAAGGCATATTTTATAATTATTAATTATTAATGATTAATTATTAGTTATCAATTCTTTTTTATTAGATCCTTTATTTCTTTTAAATAATAAGCTATCCTATCAACCGAATCTGATGGTGGAGTTACATATGAAGTCATTATTTGTGAAATTAATAATTCAAAATTCTTTTGCTCTGTTTTCTTTATAGATAATGCTTCATAAGAAACATTAATCTTAATTTTATCCTGTCCACAAAATTTATTATTATCATCCTTTTTATTAGTCCACCAATCTAATGGATATTTATACTCTTGTTGTGAAGGAAATATATTTATACCTTGAGTAAATATAGAATAATCTGATAATTTTCTAAAATCCTCTCCTTTCGAAAAAAGAACATAATCATCACCTAATAAAGTTAGTTTTACATTTTTAGCACAACCTTCACCTACATTCTTAACACATAAAAATATTACTCTATAATCAGAAGAACTTTTTAAGTACACTATTATTTCTGGAGAAAGCTTAAACTCTCGCATGACTTTATTCTCATTTAACATCAAAAATGTTGCTATTGTATAAGCTACAGTTGCAAACAACAAACAAGAACTTACAATAATTTCAGCATATTCTAACATAAACACTATATCATAATTAAACAAATTTTTATTAAATTACTATATTTTCTATACATAAAACTACTAATTTAGTCTTATTCCCTTTACTATTGCTATTTATTTTCTATTTTTACGTTTCCAATCACTAACACAACGTAAACTATGACTTAAATCTTTCTCCTTATTTTTAGTTCCATCAAATCTAATTTCCATTATATGCTCTCCACTATCATCACAATATTCTAACATACCATGACGTGTATCTACACAAAGAAAAAGAAAATTACCTTCTTTTTTAATAAAATAAATAATTTCTGCTTTTTTATTACCAAATTTTTGCTCTAACTTTTCCAATTCATCTTCTCGATGATAATAATTAGCACAGCATATTTTTTTAACTACTTCTTGTATATAACTAATTCTTTCTCGTTCATTTTTATGCTTTACGACATGTTCATAAAAACAATTAACACAATCGGAACTATTCAATGGAACTGTAATATCATATTCTATTAATTCCGTCTTTATAATATCAATTAATCTATCATATCTAGGCCAAATGTCATTCTTACATTCACCCCAATCTATTCTATCTGGATTGTTATAAAACCAATCGTTATGCCACTTATCTATTGTTTCTTTACTATAAACATAATTGGCAGTTGGACATCCATCGTATTGAAAACCTCCATATGTTTTTGGATCCTCTTTTTGGCAAAAATCAAAATCAAAATTTAAGTTCCTATAAATTGGCGTATCAAAACAACATCCCAATAATATCAAAGTTTTACCACTTGCCCCTTGCCAATATTCATCCGAAAAATCATACTCTGAAAGTTTAACCCAAAAAACATTCCACTCTTCACTATCCTCATAATAAACAATATCACCACAAACACGAGATTCTTTTATCATTTTAGAAAAACTCTCTATTGATAAGTCAATACCTCCTGAATATTCATGAAGAAAAGCAATATCTTGCTTTTTTAAGAATATATTTCCATTAACTCTCATAATCTATTATCTCCGTGCTAATTTTATCAATTCTAACATATCCAGCCTTACTTGATCAAAAAAATCTTTTGGAAAATCAGAAAGATCACCATATTCATCCATACTAATTTCCATAATTTCTTTCTTCTCCTCTTTTTCTCGGAAAAAATAAATAGACATATCTTCTGGTTTCAAATCTGTTTTTTTCTCTATTATCATACGACGAATACCATTAACAATATGTTCACTATGAGTTTCCACTATTACTCGCACTCCAGATGCAGCTATACGGGCAAGAAAATAGCCTAAATTAGATTGTGCTTTAGCATGAAGATGAACTTCTGGATTCTCTACAATTAACATACCTCCCTTTGGAATAACTAATCCACTAATTAAAATCGGGAAAGCATACGTAATACCAAAACCAACATTAGGAGCTGCATCTGTTTTTTTTATCTTCAACTTATACATCTGACTACCTGTTTTTTCTACACGAACATAAACTCCTGGAAAAACATAATTGCACCACTCATCAAGTTGCATAAGCAATTTAGTGTTTTCATCTGAAAATAACGATCGCAACACAATAGCATCATCATTTTCATGTTTAGAAAAAACCTCACCTACATTACTCCCTTTACAATCACACATATCATTCGTACCTAACTCTTGATATTCGTAGTGAGGAGCAGTTCGCTCTGCAGACAAATAAACAAAACCATTAGAAAATATTTTCTTTAATTCTGATTTATTTTCTTGTGAAATAGAAAATAGAACCTTATTAGTTTCATCACTATCATTCATCAATTCTCCATTCACTCTATAAGTTATTCCCGACAAAGAAAATTCAATATCTCCAGTTTTAGTCAAACGATTAATTATATCATCATATTTACCTAACTCCATTGCATATTTTTCATTCATCAACGAAATAGGTATAATTTCAGAATTAACATCATCAACATTTGTTTCTGATACAATTTTAGCTAACAACAAAGACTGAATAACAGAACTTTTTCCCGATGAATTTGCACCAGTTAATAAAGTTAATTTATTCAAATCAAAATTGTGTTTCTCTGCAAAACATTTATATCCTTCTATAGTTAATTTTAATTTTTTCATTTGTTTAAAAGATATTTATCAAACAATTTTTCTTTAAGTGTACTTATAGTATAGAGTATACTTGCCTTATGTGTGGTACTTGTTGTTATTACTTTAAGTAAATTCGAATCATCTTCTAACAATTGTGCCAATTCTTTTTCTAAGTTTATTTTCTCAAAAACTTTATCTTTATAAACATCGTAATACTTTGTAAGTAATACAGATATCGCTAACATTAAAGGTTTATTTATTGGGTTTTTCTGATTATTTTTTAAATTATTTTTTAGACTTACTTTTCTAAAAGTATTTTTACCAAATAAATCAAATGCCATTTGCATACTTTTTTTGAATGGATCAATATACTTACTCAACTCATTTGGAGAAAGTTTATTAAGCTTGTCAATATAATTATCTAACGAATCTCTCATCTCTCCATTATATGCACCTATCGGATTATCTTCTGTATATTGCTCATAAAAATAAATAAAACGCAAAGCCATCTCTTGCGCCGCCATACGACCATCTTTAAGACTTCCATTAGTTGCTAAGAAAAACTCTTCAGTCCCAATCATATCTCTAAGTAATTCTTGCAAATGTGGTCTTGACAAACAATTTCTTATTTCTTGATCATTCAATGTCTTACCTCCTGTATTTAATCTACGAAATAAATCAAATTTTAATGCATCAGGAGAACGATAATCAATTACAAAACACATAATTTGAGTTTGCCTAAATTTTCTAAGTAACAATAAGGGCAAAATATCTTTTAACTGCGAATATTTTTTTCCATTACACTCTTCAAAATATTCCATATTACACAACTCAAGTTCATCATTCATAAAACTTTGAATCGTTCTAATGCGTTGCAATCCATCAACAATAGTAAGTTTACCATCTGAATATTGACTCAAATATATTGACGGAAGAGGTAATCCTAATAAAATAGATTCTATCAACTTACTTTGACGTGTTCTATCCCATACAAAATTACGCTGAAAATTAGGGGCTACTTCTAAATCACCATAGTTTATTAAATCCATAATCATACTAATAGAAAATGGTTTATTTTCTACATATATATCATTAGGACCATAACCCGGCTTATCTCTTTTTACTTCAGAAAAATCATCTTCTAATTCTAAACCTCCAGATTGTACCTCTATATATTCTGCCGATAATTCCGTTAAACGATTTTCTTTAATATTTTCATCTTCCTCAAATACATCATCATTTTTAAGTGTAAAAATTTTAGTTTCATTATTTTGCTCAAGAGGAAATGTTTTTAACTCGCCTCCTTCGGAATATCCTTTAAGCGAAAAAACTATATCCTCTTTGACTAATGTGAAAATTGTTTCCTTTTTTTCACCTTTAATTGTGAAACTTACAGTTAACTGAGCCATAAATAAATTTTAATTAGAATTATATATAGTATAGCTAAATGCAAAAACATTATAGCATTATTGATTAAAATTATTATATAAATAATTATTCTACTCCATGTTTTTATATAAACTATTACTAAGTCTCTGCCATCCAATATTTATAACCATTCCAGCCATCATTAAAATACAAGACTGCTGGATGATAGGGGCTATCGCTCCCATCAAAGGTTTTAATATCTAATGGTTGCTGATTACAACTTTGTAGTTGCTTCCACATCACGAATATCTTGACGGCAACTACCCCCACTATCAGCAATATAATCAATAGTATTACTAACATACTTTGTCCTTATTTTTCAATAAAATACAATACCTTGCAAAGATAATGATTTTTTTTGATATTTATCCTAACTTTGAACGTAAATTTTCATAAATTATACATAAATTTGGTTCCCTTTTTGCCCAAATTTCAAAGATATTTAATTTCTCCCACAGATTTTATTTAGTTAGTAGTTAATAGTTATAAAAAAAACGCCATGCGATATGCATAGCGTTTTTTATTATATATTATATTGTTTTTTTGCGATATTCTTGTTGAGGGTGTCTTGGAGTATCGGGATATTTACGTTCTAACAATCCTAATTCAAGCATCTTTGGTATAATTCTATCCTTTAAATAATTTAGACTTTTATTTATCTCTTTGGATATTCTTTCTAACGATTTATAATCAAGACAAATTTCAACAATCTCATTATACAATTCATTCCTACTCAAACGCTTCTTATTACTTGCATCCTTACTAGCATCATTAACACCATAACTTGCATTATTAGACTTATTACTTGCATCCTTACTAGCATCATTAACACCATAACTTGCATTATTAGACTCGTTACTTGCACCCTTACTAGCATCATTAACACCATAGCTTGCATTATTAGACTCGTTACTAGCATCATTACTAGCATCATTAACATTATTTTGGATAGTACGCCAAATAATAGTCTTAAATTGATTTGCTGACTCCTCGTTAATAAAATCTACTTTTATATTTTCATTCATTACACGAATAATACCAGAGCCTAAACCACGATAAATCATCGTTTTACTAGCAAATGATGCTATCAATGGATTACGCTGACACAAGGACCTATTTTATTTTTTATTTATGCTATAAATAAAAAAATGTCTACTATTTTTAGGAAAAGACAACTATTAACTCTAACAAAAATCTCACAAATCTCACAAATCTCAGAAATCTCACGCCTCATATTTTTATTTACCATCTAGCAAGGAGCAAGCAACCTTCTCCGTAAAAGTCCGCCAATAAAAGAAATAATAACATCTTTTTATATAATAATAGCTTGTTAATTATTTAACTAACAAGCTATTATTGTTTTTATATATTAAATATAATAAATAAAATACCTTCTATTTTCTTTTGTTATTTTTCATCTTTTCTTATCTAAAAAGAAATAATAATAACCAGTGAGATTTGTGAGATTTGTGAGATTTGTGAGACAGTGTGGAACATTTTATCTCAAAAATCCCGTGGAACACTCCCTGCTACCTACTCTACTCTCACTGTGGCTACGACTACCGAAAGTGAACGTATCTCTTCTTTTTCGAGCATGAATGGAGGATAGTCGGGATTGTCGGAACGACACTCTATCTTCGCTGAATCGGATGCTGGAAATATACGCTTGAGCATCGCCCCTTGTGCTGAATCTAACAGATAAACTTTCCCCCACTGAAAAAATGCCATGTCTTCTATACGACGACAGGCAATAAGATCGCCATTGTTATAGTTAGGCTGCATCGAATTACCCGATACTCGTATGACAAATTCTGCTCCTAATTTTACTAAATATGGCATATCGACTTGCTCGCATTGCTCCAATGCTACTCCCATCTCATCAATGCCATTAAATCCTGCTATGGCTGACATAGGCAACAAGGGGAGAGTTAAGCGTTTTTCGCTATGATCGAGATTTTCACTTTGGTCATTACGGACACAGCACGCTGTGTCCCTACTATTAAGTTTTTGCTCGATTAGTGTACGAAGCTCGTCTTCGGTGTTGATATTGTTTGCTGGCAATTCTACAAAATAAAATTCGTATGGTATCTCTGGAAAGAGCTGCGACATCTTATAAATGATTTCACCACTGACATACATGCGTTCGGCAAGAATTTCTGACAATTTTGTTGAGTAAGTACCCAACATTCCTGCCAATTTACGCTTACTTTTGATTAAGTTACGAGCAACAAGTAAATTTACTACCCACCCAAACCTTTTGGTTGTCAATAATTTATTCATACGAAAAAAAGTTTTTGGTTTTGTAACGTGTTTTTAAAGAGAATTGTCAGAATTTTTGTATATCTTTGCAACATGAAAGTCGAAACAGAAAGAAACAATTATTATTTACGATTAATTAACGATAATTTATGTTGAAAACTAGAATTTCTGACGATTTCGGATGCAAAGTTACATATTTTCTGAATATTATGCAAGTTTTTTGTAATTTTTTGTTCTTATTTTAACATAAGTACAAATTACAGAGCACAAATAATAGATAAAAGATTACAGAGTAAAAATTGTGAATTGTGCATTGTGCATTTTATCGCCAAAGGCTCAAAGACCTTCGGTGCCTCACTCCTAACTCCTAACTCCTAATTCCTAACTCCTAACTCCTCATTCCTAACTTATGTTCAGTTTTTTCAATTATCCAATTAGTAACACACAACCTCGATGTTGTGTTACGGTAAAACAAGTTTTTAATTATATCATCAGCAATCAGGCTAAAGAGAAGACTGAGATGTTGCGCTCGCTCATTAATAGTGCCGTGCGACGTGCATATAAGGCTCAGAATTTCGACTATGTAACTTTTTCTGGTCGCTTCAATGTGCGCAAAATCGACGGATTAGTTTCGCACTCTGGATTTATGTGTTTCGATATCGACCATATCGACTCAGAGGTTCGCCTGCAAGAGATTAAGTCGCTACTGGTGAATGATTCGCTACTCCACACCGTACTACTCTTCCGCTCCCCTTCTGGCAATGGTCTGAAATGGGTAGTAGAAGTGCCTGATAAACATTGGCTAACACAATGTCAACAAAGAACGGTCAACGGTCAACAGTCGTATATTGATATAATTACCCAAAACCACCGCACTCTTTATGAACGCATACGGGAGTATTTGCTACAGAAGTATGAAATTGTGTGTGATGCTACGTCGGATGTGGCTCGTCCGTGCTACCTCTGCTACGACCCTGATGCCTATTACGATGAACCAACTTTCCGCGACAATCCAGCGCATAAATTACTCACTTCGTTCGTGTCAACTGTAGGGACACAGCGTGCTGTGTCCTATCGGTCGCAAGACCGAAATGAGTCCATCGACTATCGACCATTGTCTGCAGACTGTAGACTAAACAACTGGGATACTACCGATCATCTTATTCGTCGCATAGAGTCTCGTGCTGTGGATATCACTGGCGACTATCTCGACTGGGTGCGACTGGGGTTTGCGTTTGCAAATACGTTTGGCGAATCGGGTCGTGGGTTCTACCACCGCGTGAGCCAATTCCACCCTCGCTACGACTCAAACCAAACTAACCGCCAGTACGACAACTGCCTCAAAACAAATCGTGGTCTCATCACCCTCGGCACAGCCATCCACCAATTAACAAACTAACAGACATTTTTTATCGCCAAAGGCTCAAATACCTTCGGTTCCTAATTTTTTATGACTTTCACAGATAAACTACCACATCAACTACCTGCATTTATGAACGACATCGTGGCTCGTTCGCAGAATCATGTCGATGCTGACATGCTTGTTCTTTCATCACTTACTGCTATATCGGCTTGTCTGCCTAATATAGAAGGCAAATATGCTCGCCGACGTGTTTACCCTAACCTTTTCCTTATGCTTGCTGCTCCTCCTTCGGCTGGTAAGGGTCGCATCATGCTAGCGCGACGAATTGTCGCCCCTGTGCATAACCTATTGCGACAAATCTACCACACCAAGGTGCACCAACTCGAAGAGGAAAATAAGGACAAAAAACAGAAACCTGATTTGACGCAAGTGCCTCAAACTATGCTTTTTATTCCTGCCAACTCGTCGTCGACTGCTATCTACCAAACATTGCACGACTGCGATGGTTCGGGACTTATATTCGAATCGGAAGCGGATACGCTATCTACTGCTCTCTCTACGGATTATGGCAATTTCTCTGATGGTTTGCGTAAGGCGTTCCACCACGAATCGATCTCTTACAACCGACGTAAGGACCGCGAATATGTGGAGATTAACAACCCTCGACTGTCGCTACTATTGGCTGGTACGCCTCGACAACTATTCAACTTAATCCCTAACACAGAGAATGGTCTCTTCTCGCGCTTTATGATATATTCGCCTCATGTGGATAATAAGTGGATTGACGTATTCGATGGTGGCGAAGATATTGATGATGAGGATTACTTCAATGCCCTTGGCAATCGCTTCTTCTACCTCTACAATATGTTGCGCAATGCCGACCACTCGGCGCAATTCCAACTCACGCCTGAACAACAGCAACTGTTCAACTCTACGTTCGAGCGTTGGCAAGAGGAGTTATCGCAATTTTTTGGAGCGCAAATCACCCCTTCGGTGCGACGTCTCGGACTCATAACATTCCGCATTGCTATGATTTTTACCACTTTGCGATTGGAGTTCACCTGTCAACAACTTGCCACTCGCACCCTTACTTGCAACGACCAAGACTTTGAAAATGCTATCTTCATCGTCGAATCTCTGCTCGACCACCTTGCTAACATATTTACACTTATGCCTGATGCAAATGATAATGAACATGAATCAAATACTATTTTGCCTATCATCACAAGCATCTATCAACAACTGCCACAAAACTTCTCTTTTACCAATGTTTTGCCTATCACTCAATCACTTGGTATTCCTCGTGCTACGGTATATCGATACCTTACCATTTTAATTCAACATAAAAAAATATCACGCATAAAATACAACACTTATGAAAAAAATTAGTTTTAATATCCCTAGCGGACAGCTTCTCTCTATATTGAAAGGTGATACTACTCGCTTCATCGACTACACCCCAAAAGCTCGTCCTAACTACCATATTGGCGAACAACTACAAATCGATCCGGAACAGATAAAGCATATCATCTCTACCCCAACTATTCGAGATTCGGTGCCATTCAAGGCTGGTTTTCTTAATACCTACAACGATATCTTCTCGTTTCCGACCGATACCTTTTTTATGATTCAGATCACCAATGTGCGACAGTTACGAGCCACCGATTTCACACTCATCGACACACTCCGTTTGGGAGTGAAATCTTGCAAAATCAATGGTATTCCTGGCTATATGATACCCAATTTTGACAACTACACATGTCAAACCTACAGCTCACAGATCTGCGCACTGAATGCCTTTTTGCACCAAACCTATCCCCTGCCAAACGAGATTATGGCCTCCAACCCGACCTACAACCTCTACGAATTCACCACCATCATCAACCCCGAAATCGAAGAAGAATATGAACAAACTATCAATGAAAAAACGTGAATTCGCCGCTCATGCAGGCATTTCACCTCGCACCCTCAGTCGCTGGTGCCAACAACAACGCGAACCATTGCGCATATTACGTGTCAAACCTAAATCATCAATACTCACACCTTTGGCAATCATCTACCTATGCGACTACTACTGCGTACCTCGCCCCAACAAACTCAAAAGCACCAAAATCACCTTAGTACATAGATAAAATCAAATAACGAGTGGCGAACTTTATGCCACTCGTTATTTTTTTACTCTCACAACACCCTATCTCACAACCAGATACAACCCGAAATAAAATACAAAAAATAGCCCTTACTAAAAGTCCGCCAACGCCCTCCCAGAATGTCGTAACTTTGCACCGTAATTCAATGAAGAATTAATAATTAACAATTAACAATTAATTCTATCGCATTCGCTCAAAAACCATTGGTTCAACATTAGTGAAATACTAATTCTTCATTCTTAATTTTTAATTCTTAATTAAAAAAACATGATTATACTTACTGCAGGACACACAGGCGCACACACTGGAGCGCAATGCGCCGAAACGCACTTTGATGAGGGAGCTGAAAACATCTGGCTTCGCAATCGCATCGCCGAAATCCTCACCAACAAATACGGCTTAGCCGTCCTCCTCGACAACGACACCGCCTCCCTCCAACTCCTCATTCAATCCATCAACGCACTACCCTGTAGGGACGCTCGGCTCGAGCGTCCGAACGAGCAAAGCGAAAAATGCACGCAAAACATTAAAACCTGTCTTTTAGGTCGAGATTTTGCACAGCAAAAGCAAGACCATTATGTCAAAGAAAAAAGTTCTTATGTCTTTCTGTCTAAAAATCCAACGAGCGAAGCGAGTCCACAATCTGTGCAAATCCGACGAGCGACTTCTTGCGCAGCAAGAGAGCGAATCGAAGAAAAAGAAGAATTAAAATCAGAGTCATCTGTGCAATCTGTGGGAGAAAATTCAAATCCGGATGGCACGCAAAGCGTCAACTCCGTGAGTTCCGTGAACCAACGGTCTTTGAGCCCTTGGCGAGAAAATTCCGTGAGAGATAAAAACAATTCCGTGAGCGAAACAACATTTCTCATCGACCTCCATTTCAACGCCCACACCAACCCTAACGCACGAGGCACGGAGGCTATCGTTGCCAACGATGCCACAACGCTCGAACTACGGTTTGCCTCGCGCCTAGCGCATACCACCTCCGATGCCCTCGACATACCTCTACGGTGCATCAAATCGGAGTCGGAAACTCCTCACCACCGCCTCGCTATGCTCCACCGCACACCACAATCTATCATCCTAGAGGTGTGCTTCTGCACCTCGCCAGAGGATGTGGAGGCGTACAGAAAAAATCGTGAAAAACTCGCAGCTGAGCTCGCTTGGGCTATCGCTGAACTGATTTTAAACAGGAAGACATGATTTTTTTTAGACAAAAAGACATAAAGATAAAATATTTATTTCTTCATGACATACGCCTCGCTGAAACTAAAGTTTCATCTTGGCGGGAAAAAGACAGGTTTTAAGTTACATATTATATTATGATTCATTTTATTTTACTCATTATTATATTTTGTTCGTGTGGTGCTCAAAAATCAATAACTATGGCGCATGTGGAGCGCATCGAGGAGAGGGTAATGCCCATCCCAGTCGGCGCCGACACCATCGAAATTGAACTCTGTAGGGACACTCGGCTCGAGTGTCCGAACGAGCAAAGCGAAAAATGCACGCAAAACATTAAAACCTGTCTTTTAGGTCGAGATTTTGCACAGCAAAAGCAAGACCATTATGTCAAAGAAAAAAGTTCTTATGTCTTTCTGTCTAAAAACACAACGAGCAAAGCGAGTTCAAATCTGTGGGAGACACCACACTCCGAAGGAGTAAATTCCGTGAGAATAAGCTCCACACGAGGCGTAAATATCTCTCGGCATGAAACCGACACCAGCACGCGCATAAGACTAACCCTCCGCCCCGACACAGTGTTTGTCCCCTACACCAACCACATCCGCTCCGACACAATCGTAGTCCCCGACCCCACAACACAAGCCAAACTCACCACCGCCCGCTGGCAAATAGCAATGCTACTACTGATCATAATTGTTGCAACTATTATATTTATTTTAAAAGACAAGAAGACATGATAACAAGAAATAGAGTACAGAATACAAATACTCTTGAACGCCGGACGGCAACCGTGCATTGACTTAAAACGCGTTAAGAAGGATAGTAATAAATCCGTTAAGCAGCGGTTTCTGGCGAGGTTACACAGACCATGAACGAAGTATAATAATTATGGGCATATGCCTTTTTTTGAAGAAACAGCTTGATAGTCCGAGTTTAAAGCGCTGTAGGATTTATTGCTAGACTTTAGCGTTTTAAGCACAGCACAAGACTTTTGGTTCCTTTTGGTCACAAAAGGGACAAAAAAAACTACTAACTCAGTAAACCCTCAATATGAAAAATATGTACTTATGTTAAAACTAACTAGTAACTAAAAACTATTTAAAAATTATGGCAAGAATTGTTCCTATCTCATTGATCGAATCTATCCACGGTAAATTGGATAAAGATGAAAACTTTGTGTTCTCAAAACGTTATGGCAACACCCACGTATGGGAAGTTGAACCATCAACCAAAGAACCTACCGCCAACCAGTTGGCACAGCAAATGCGTTTTGCCACTGCTGCTAGTCAGGCAGCTGAGGATATGCTAGACCCTGACAAAAAAGCCGAATGGCAATCCGTAGCCGAAGCCTCTAACGGTAAGTGGAAGACCGCTCGTGGTGCTGCCTTCGCAAGCTACTACTCACAAGCCGAAGGTTAACGGATTGACATGAGGGTGCCGACTTTTTGCGATAAGTAAGCGCAGAGCCAAGCTCGCTTGAGCTATGCCGAACGAAGCAAAAAGCTTTTGCGAAGCAAAAAATGGCAATCCGTTGCCGAAGCTTCCAACGGCAAATGGAAAACCGCTCGTGGTGCTGCCTTCGCAAGCTACTACTCACAAGCCGAAGGCTAAAAAATGGCAAATCCCCCCTATCTCTATTTTTGAGATAGGAGGGATTCTGTATTTAATAAAATCACAAAGATAGTGCTCTCTCTAAAAAAAGCTTTGACTCTTTTCGCAATTCATTCAACCGTTGCTGTATAGAATTGTCAGAAAAACGTGAAATTGCTCTATCTACCAACTCTGGCGTGAATTGATCTACTGAAGTTATCAACAACTCCTCAAGACCAAACATCTTCAACAATGAATCGAATCGTGCCATTCCTCGACCTTCGTTACCAAAAGCAATAAATGGTTTGTTGAATATAATTGAAAATACACATCCATGGAATGAGTCGGTAAACACAAACTCTGCATCATGAAAACCTTTCAACCACTCTTCGACCGTAGGATTTTTTATGTTTGGTATATCAATATTTTTCCATTGTCGAATATTATAACCTTGACATTTAGCTACACTATTCAAAACTGCTAATTTATCATCTGCTTCATCGAGAATATATGCCAAACACATTCGCTCAGGATATCTCTTTTTGCAACTATTGATATGACGGATATAATGCTTGATGTCAACCAACATTGTAGGGTCGAGAACATGCACTGCATTAACTCCTAAATAGTTACAACAAAGCTCCACCCCTGAATCTTCACGCACCGAAACGGCATCAAATTTCTTTATCAACTCACTACAAACAGCTGTCTGCTCATCGCTATATTCACTCCAATCATCAACCCCAAACGATGCCGCATAAGCTATACGTTTGACATCCCAATCTTTTGCAAATTGCAAATATACATCCTCTATATTAGAGATATAAATTGGTCGCCAAATCTGATCGCTACCTACAACTATTACATCAAAATTATCCTCACGCAACTGCTCAAAACTATCTATAGGAAATATACGTATATTCTTATTAGAAAATTTATTGATTTTTTTATATGCTTGATTATATCTAAAATCAAAATCAAAAAAAACATCAATATCTCGCTTACCTAAATATTTCAATTTCCACAAAAAACGTCTAAAATATACTTTAAGCGAAGGTAATTCGTATTTATATGGCATCCAATTAATATAGACCACATCATGCCCCATATCTTGCAAAACTCGCTGTAATGCATCCGCCTGCAAAATACCGCCATAATTAAGATGCAATGGATGTGTTATAACGCCTATCCGCATAAAATATTAAATTGGTTCTATCAGATTTAAAAAAAATTG